>JAAXXS010000043.1 GCA_013334395.1 Holophagaceae bacterium
CTGGTAGGGCTAACGGGATTTGAACCCGTGTTACCGCCGTGAAAGGGCGGTGTCCTGACCCCTAGACGATAGCCCCCTGGGGTGGAACTTGGTGGGCCCTGCGGGATTTGAACCCGCGGCCAACGGCTTAAAAGGCCGCTGCTCTACCGCTGAGCTAAGGGCCCTTGCCGCTGGTTCCAAGCCCGCTAGCCCTCGAGCGTGCGGTGCACGCGAGCGTGCGGTGCCTGGTTGGGCAGGAGGATCAGTTTGCCTGTGAAAGGCCGCGGGGTCAACCCAGCAGCGGTTCCAGGAAGGTCCCGGGATACACATACCCCTCGGCGCGATCGGGGCCGGTGCTGAGGTAGGAGATGGGCACGGCGACGCTCTCCGCGAGGGACTCGAGGTAGGCCTGGGCCGAGGCCGGGAGCTGGGCGTGGGCGGTGATGCCGCGGGTGCTGTCCCAGCCCTTGAAGAACTTCACCTCGGGCTGGAGGTCCTTCCAGTCGGCGGCGCAGCTGGGCAGCTTGGTGGTGAGGGTGCCTTCGCCGGTGCGGTAGCCCACGATGAGGCCCACCTCGTCCATGCCGTCGAGCACGTCGAGCTTCATGATGGCCAGGCCATCCACGCCGTTGGTCCGGCAGGCGTGGGCGGTGATGGGGGCGTCGAACCAGCCGCAGCGGCGGGGCCGGCCGGTGGTGGTGCCGAACTCGCGGCCCACCTGACGCAGGCGTTCGCCGGTGGCGTCCAGCAGCTCTGCGGGGAAGGGGCCGGCGCCGACGCGGGTGGTATAGGCCTTGGCGATGCCCAGGATCTTGTCCAGGGCCTTGGGCGGCAAGCCGGTGCCCGTGAACAGGCCCCCCAGGCTGCAGCTGCTGGAGGTGACAAAGGGGTAAGTGCCGTGGTCGATGTCAAGCAGGGTGGCCTGGGCGCCCTCGAAGAGGATGCTCTCGCCCCGCTCCCAGGCGGCCTGGAGGTGGCCCTGGGCGTCCCCGATGAAGGGCAGGAAGGGCTCGGCGATGCGTAGGAGGCCTTCTATGACGGCCTCCAGGGAGGGCAGGCCGGCGTCGGCGCCAAGGCGGATGCGGACTTCCTCGTAGCCGGGCTGGATGCGCTCGGCCAGGGTCTCCGGGTGCAGCAGGTCGCCCAGGCGGATGCCCATGCGGGCGGCCTTCATCTCGTAGGCAGGGCCGATGCCGCGGCCCGTGGTGCCGATCTTGGCGCCCACCTTGTCGGCGCGCAGCTCGCGCCACTGGTCCAGGGCGATGTGGTGGGGCAGGATGACGTGGGCCTTCTCGGACATGAGCAGCCGCCCGGTGAGGTCGAAGCCCCGGGCCGTGAGGCGGTCCAGCTCCTGCTGGAAGACCTCGAGGTTGAGCACCACGCCGTTGCCGACCACCAGGAAGCAACCAGGATGCAGGGCGCCGCTGGGCACTTGGTGCAGGGCGATGCTGACTCCGTCCACGACCACGGTGTGCCCGGCGTTGTTGCCGCCCTGGAAGCGCACGACCTGCTTGAACTTGGGGCTGAGCAGGTCCACGACCTTGCCTTTGCCCTCGTCGCCCCACTGCAGGCCAAGGATCGCCAGATTGGTCTTAGCCAGGCCCATAGTCGTCCTCCCAAGCCTTCCAGGATAGCGTCTGGAGGCGCATCTGTCCCTTATGGATCCGTTACGGGGCAGGGACAAGGGGGGCGGAAGGCGTTACCCTGGGAGACCGCGCTTCGGAACCATCCCGGTCCCGCAGCCATCTTTGACCCGGAAGGGTGTCCCGTGTTCGAAAAATTCACTGAAAAAGCCCGGCGCGTCATGTTCTTTGCCCGCTACGAGGCCAGCCAGTTCGGCTCTGAAAGCATCCAGAGCGGCCACCTCCTGCTGGGGCTCCTGCGGGAGTCCGAGAAGACCAGCACCCAGCTCCTGGAGCGCATGGGCGTCCAGGTGAGCACGCTCCGCGAGCGGCTGGTGGCGGCCCTGACCCCCAAGGACCGGAAGATCACCCCCAGCAGCACCAGCATCGACATCCCCATGGAGGAGGAGGTCAAGCACATCCTCCAGCACGCCACGGCCGAGAGCGCCAAGCTCAACCACAAGCACGTGGGCGCCGAGCACCTGCTGCTGGGCATGCTCAAGGAAGAGGGCTGCCTGGCGGGCCGCCTGCTGAAGGAGTCCGGCGCGGACCTCATCGCCGCCAAGGAGATCCTGCTGGAGAGCAGCAAGGAAGAGAAGATCGCCAAGAAGAAGAAGGAGCACCCGCTCCTGTCCGAGTTCGCCCGCAACCTCTCCGAGATGGCCGAGCGCGGCATCTTCGACAACCTCATCGGCCGGGACGCGGAGGTCGAGCGCATCATCCAGATCCTCAGCCGCCGCCGGAAGAACAACCCGATCCTGCTGGGTGAGGCCGGCGTGGGCAAGACCGCCATCGTGGAGGGCCTGGCCCAGAAGATCCACGAGGGCGTGGTACCCCCCAGCCTGGCGGACAAGCGGATCTACGCCCTGGACCTCAGTCTGGTCGTGGCCGGCACCAAGTACCGCGGGCAGTTCGAGGAGCGCCTGAAGTCGATCATCGCCGAGGCCAGCAAGGACCCCACGGTGGTGCTGTTCATCGACGAGATCCACAGCCTGATCGGCACTGGCGCCGCTGAAGGCAGCCTGGACGCCGCCAACATCCTGAAGCCGGCCCTCAGCCGGGGCGAGATCCAGTGCATCGGCGCCACGACGCACAAGGAATACGCCAAATACATCGATAAGGACCGCAGTCTGGTGCGCCGCTTCCAGCCGGTGACCGTGAACCCCCCGGACGAGGCCGAGAGCCTGCGCATCATCGAGGGCATCCGCAGCCGCTACGAGCTGTTCCACCGGGTCCGCTACACGCAGAAGACCATGGAGGCCTCGGTCTACCTGTCGAACCGCTACATCACGGACCGCTTCCTGCCCGACAAGGCCATCGATCTGCTGGACGAAGCCGGCGCCCGCGTCAAGCTGCGGGTGGGCCCGGGCGGCGCCAGCTCCGAGGGCCAGAGCCACGAGGAGGAGCTGCACCGGGTCATCAACGAGATGAACGAGGCTGTGCTCAGCCGGGACTTCGAGCGGGCGGTGCTGCTGCGCCAGAAGGAGCTGCAGCTGCGCGACGAGATCCAGAAGCACCGCACGGAGCTCTCGGACGAGGACTACGCGCACTTCCCCGAGGTCATGGAGCAGGACATCGAAGACGTGGTCGCCAGCTGGACCGGCATACCCGTGAAGGCCCTCAAGGGCGACGAGAAGGCCGTGCTGATCAACATGGAGCCCCGGCTCAACGAGCGGGTCATCGGCCAGCCCGAGGCCGTGAGCGCTGTGGTGCGGGCCGTGCGCCGGGCCCGGACGGGCCTCAAGAACCCCAACCGCCCCATGGGCTCGTTCCTGTTCCTGGGCCCCACGGGCGTCGGCAAGACCGAGCTGGCCAAGACTCTGGCGGCCTTCCTGTTCGGCGATCCCAAGAAGATGATCCGCTTCGACATGTCCGAATACATGGAGAAGCACGAGGTCTCCAAGCTGCTCGGGGCCCCTCCGGGCTACGTCGGCTATGAGGAAGGCGGCATGCTGACGGACCGCATCCGGCGGAATCCCTACTGCGTCCTGCTCTTCGACGAGATCGAAAAGGCCCACCCGGACCTCATCAACATCCTGCTGTCCATCTTCGACGACGGGCAGGCCTCGGACGCCTTCGGGAACCTGGTCGACTTCAAGAACACCATTATTATCATGACCTCCAACGTGGGCAGCCGGGAGCTGCTGTCGGAAAAGAACCTCGGCTTCGTCGAGCAGGACGGCCGTCCGGACGCCAAGACCGGCGACGCCATGAAGGTCCTCAAGCGCACCTTCCCGCCGGAGTTCCTGAACCGCATCGACGAGATCGTGGTGTTCAACCGACTGGGCGACGACGAGCTGCGCAAGATCGTCCGCCTGCTGGTGGAGGATCTGAACATCACCCTGCAGAAGCACAAGCTGTGCGTGGAACTCACGGACGCCGCCTGCGACTGGCTGGTGAAAACCACGCTGAGGGACCGCGCCTATGGGGCCAGGCCCCTGCGTCGTGCGATCCAGAAGCAGGTGGAGGATCCCCTCGCCGAGCTGATGGTGGGCCAGGAATCCATGCCTTCGGGTCTGGTGAACTTCGATCTGGTGGACGAGAAACTCGTTCCCACCCTGTCTGATTCCGGAGACGTGGCCCCTGGCCAGGAAACCCATCTGGTCGGAGCACCGGAATGACGCAGCAGAGCATGGTTTGGAACCGGGTCCAGCCCCGGTGGCGTAGGGGTGTGCTGCCCCTAGCCCTCGTGGCGGGTTTTGCCTTTCCCCTGGCGGCCCAGGACATCGAGCCCATCGTCACCATCGAGGTGATCGGCACCCAGAAGCAGACCTCTGAGACGGTGATCTTCAAGTCCGGAATCAAGGTTGGCGACGACCTCCGCACCATCGACTTCACCGCCGTCATCGAGAAGCTCTGGGAGAGCGGCGGCTTCGATGACATCAAGCTGGAACTGGCGGATGCCAAAGGTGGCAAGAAGCTGGTGATCCGCATCAAGGAACGGCCCCTGATCAAGGAAGTCGACTACCGGGGCGGCACCGAGGTCGGCCTCACGAACCTGAAGGACAAGGTCAAGGAGAAGAAGCTCACCATCAATCCGGACACCATCTACGATCCGGATGCCGCCCGCAAGGTCAAGAACCTCATCGTGGACCAGGCCGGGGAGAAGGGCTTCCGGAACCCCGTGGTGAACATCACGCTGGAACCCATGTCCGGGGGCGTGGCACGCCTGGTCTTCGACGTCAGCGAGGGTGGCAAGGCCAAGATCTACAAGGTCGCCTTCCGGGGCAACAAGGTGTTCTCGACCTCCCAGCTGCAGAAGGTGATGGAGAAGACCCGCCAGCACTGGATGTTCAGCTGGCTGACCACCCACGACCTGCTGGTGGACAAGAACCTTGACGAGGATCTGGACAACCTGAAGAAGGCCTACTGGAAGCTGGGCTACAAGGATGTCTTCGTCGGCAAGCCCCTCATCGAGGTCGAGGACCGCACCACTCCCAAGCAGAAGCTCAAGAACGAGAAGCTGATCAAGGAGGCGAAGTCCCCCAAGTACGATCTCCGGGCCACTCTGACCATCCCGATCATGGAGGGCGAGCGGTTCTTCGAGGGCAGCTTCAAGGCCGAGGGCGGGAAGCTCTTCCGGGACACCTACTACCAGGAGAAGTACGCCGAGGTGAAGCGGGACAACAGCTCCTTCTTCCGGAAATTCTTCAACATCAAGCCTTCCATCGAGGCCCCCAAGCCCGGCGCCAAGCCGGTGCCCTTCGATCTCGACGCGGTGAACCAGACCGTCGACAAGCTCAAGGAGAGCTACTCCAACCAAGCCTATGTGCTCTTCCATGCGGAGAAGAAGTTCGACATCCGCGAGGAGGACGGCGTCAAGAAGGTGGACACTACCCTCAAGCTGGTCGAGGGCGAGGTCTTCACGATCCGCAAGATCGAGTTCGAAGGCAACACCAACACCAAGGACAAGGTGCTCCGCCGCAGCATGCTGATGCGCGAAGGCGACCACTTCCAGACCGACCGGTTCAAGGACTCCCTGCTGAGCATCAGCCAGCTGAGCTTCTTCGACGTGAAGAGCTCCGAGCCCAAGGTGGACATGGTGCCGGACAAGCCCCAGGTGGACATCGTGGTGCGTGGCGAAGAGGCCGGCGTCAATGAGCTGCTCTTCCAGGGCGGCTATGGCTCGCTCTTCGGGTTCTCCCTGGGGGTGAGCTTCTCGACCCGCAACCTGGGGGGCGGGGGCGAGACCCTCTCCATCAGCTACAACGGTGGCAAGTATTCCAAGAGTGTCTCCGTGGGGTTCACGGAGCCCTTCGTCTTCGACCTGCCCTACTCCTTCTCGACCTCGGTCTCGAACGGCTCGGCCGACTACGACGCCTCCCGGGTTGGCATCGCCAACGCCTACAAGCAGTTCACCCGCAGCCTCGGCCTGTCCGTGGGCGCCCGGCTCAGCAACTGGCTCCCGGAAAAGCCCTGGGCCTGGTTCACGACCTACTCTTCGGGCTACAGCTTCCGGCTGATCCGCATCGAGGGTGGCCAGAACTTCTACTTCCGGGACACGCCCAACCAGCTGACCTCCACCTTCAGCCAGAGCCTGGCCTACAGCACGGTCAACCACCAGTTCAAGCCCACGGCGGGCACCCGCGTGTCCTTCGGGCTGGAATACGGCGGCTGGCAGTTCGGCGGGGACAAGCCCTTCCTGCGGGCCACCTGGGACTTCGCCAAGTTTGCCAACATCGCGGACCGCCACATCTTCGCCTTCAATGCGAGCTACGGCTACCTTCAGAACCTCGGCCACGATGAGCTGCCGCTCTACGACCTCTACCGGCCCGGCGGCGAGAACAGCATCCGCGGCTACCGCTACGGCCAGGTGGGCTCGGTCCTGCTGGACAACAACGGCCATGCGGTGGTGGTGGGTGGCAACAAACAGCTCATCATGAACATGGAATACCAGTTCAAGATCGCGGATCAGTTCCGCCTGGTCTTCTTCCATGACGCCGGCAACGCCTGGGGCCCCGGGACCAAGGTCCTCAGCCGGAACATCATCACCTATACCGATTACGCGACCGGCAGTCCCTACTCCTTCAAGAATCCTTCACTGGTTCGTTCGGCGGGCATTGAGTTCCGTTTCTTCCTGCCCATCAGCCCCGCTCCGCTGCGGCTGATCTGGTCGAAGAAGATCAATCCCTATCCTTTCGACACGGATGGTAAGACGGACTTCCAGTTCTCCATCGGGACGACCTTCTGATAAGTTCAGTCCCTCTGAGCTATAATTCCTCTTTCGCCCTGGAGACTCTCATGCGCCTGCTCGCCCCCACCCTGGCTGCACTTTGCCTGTCGGCCACCCTCGCTGTCCCTGCCATGGCGCAGGAGGCTCCCCGGTTCGCCTTCTTCAGCATCAACCAGCTGGTGCGCAGCTCCAAGAAGGCCGGCGCCATCTTCTCCGAGCTGGAGATCACCGGCAAGAACCTGCAGGAGAAGCTCCAGGCCAAGGGCCAGGAACTGCAGACCATGCAGCAGCAGCTGAACTCGCCAAGCCTGGACCCCGACAAGAAGGAGGGGCTGGCCAAGAAGTTCCGGGATGTGGAGTTCGAGGCCAAGAAGATGCAGGAGGACAGCCAGCAGGAATATCAGCGGGTGGAGAAGCGGGTCGGTGAGGCCATCACAAAGCTGGCGGCTCCCATCGTCGAGCAGCTTGCCAAGGAGCAGAAGCTCCAGATCGTGCTGTCGGACCAGGCCATCCAGATCCTCTCCTGGGGTGATGAGGCCTGGCTGAAGGGCTTCACCGCTGAAGTCTCCAAGCGCCTGGATGCCTCCGAGCCCGCCGCCGCTGCGCCTGCCGCCAAGCCTGCTGCCAAGCCCGCCGCGCCCGCCGCCAAGCCCGCACCCAAGAAGTAGCCACAGGGCCCCGGCTGCCCGATGCGCCTGACTGCCGTCCAACGCCTCCTCCTGCTGCTCACCGGGATCAACCTGGTGAACTATCTGGATCGCTACGTCGTCGCAGCCATTCTGGATCCGCTGGGACGGGAGCTCCACCTAACCGACGCCCAGCTCGGCCGCCTCACCTTCGTTTTCATCGCGGTCTATATGTGCTCCGCGCCTCTCTTCGGCTACCTCGCGGACCGCTTCCACCGGCCCCGGCTGGTGGCTGCGGGTGTGGCTCTGTGGAGCCTGGCCACCATTGGCGCGGCCTTCGTCCATAGCTACGCGGGCCTGCTGGTGATGCGCTCCCTGGTGGGTGTGGGCGAGGCCGCCTATGCGAGCCTGGGGCCCACCATGCTGGCGGATGGCTTCCCAGAGTCGGACCGGGCGAAGAACTTTACCTGGTTCTATCTGGCCATCCCTGTGGGCAGCGCCTTGGGCTATGGGCTGGGCGGCTTGGTGGGCGGGGTCTGGGGCTGGCGGGCCTCGTTTCTGGTGGCAGGTCTCCCGGGCTTGGTGCTTGCTGGCTGGATGGCCTTTCAGGTGGATCCCGTCCGTGGCGCCATGGACAGCAGCCAGGATATGGATGCCAACACGCCCTATATCCACCGGCTGAGGCACGTGTTCCTGAATCGAATCTGGCTGGCCTGCACCGCCAGCTACGTGGCCTACACCTTCGCCATGGGGGGCCTCAGCACTTGGGGTCCAACCCTTTTCCAGCGGCGCTTCTTCGTCAGCACGGCCAAGGCTGGGCTGGTCTTCGGGGTGCTGGCCGTGGTCACAGGGATTCTGGGCACTTTCTTGGGCGGCTGGGTGACGGACCGGTGGCAGCGCCGCTGGCCCGATGCAGGTATCGGGATCTCGGGTGTGACGATGCTCCTTGCGGTACCCGTAACTGCCTGGGCTCTCGCCACGCACCACCTCGGCACCGCCTACGCGCTCTTCTTCGTGGGCATGTTCCTGCTCTTCGTGAACACCAGCCCTGTGAATGCGCTCATCGTGAGTAGCCTCCCGGCGAGCATCCGGGCTACGGGGATCGCGGTGAACGTTCTGCTGATCCACCTCATGGGAGATGCGATCAGCCCCGAGCTGGTGGGGCGACGGGCCGACGCGCTGCGTGCTTTGGGTCTGGGGGCCGGTGACGCCCTCGCCGGTGCCCTGGCCATTGTTCTGCCGGCCATTGCCATCGGCGGCCTCGCCCTGTGGTGGGCCCGGCGCCGACCTGTGCAGGCCTGAGGTGGGCAGCCAGCGCACAGCGTGGTTCCTGGGGCAAATCTGGTTCCGGGCGCTGCGCCAGGAAGGCCCTCCCCTACCCATGGGCCCCTGTCTGGTCCTGCTGAACCATCCCAACGGCCTCCTGGATCCCCTGGCCGCCGCGGCCCTCCTTGATCGGCGCATGGGCTGGCTGGCCAAGGCCACCCTCTGGCGCCTCGCGCCGCTGCGGCCCTTCCTGACAGCCTTCAAGGCCATTCCGGTGACCCGTCCGAAGGATGGCGGCGCCACCCGGGAGTCCATCCAGCAGTGCTTCCGCAAGGTGCATGAGGTGCTCGCGGAGGGCGGCTCCGTGGCCCTGTTCCCCGAGGGGGTGAGCCACACCGGCGCCGACCTGGCGCCCCTCAAGACCGGGGCCGCGCGCATCGCCCTGTCCTACGAGGGGCCGCTCTCCATCGTTCCCGCCGGGCTGGTCTACGGTGACCGCAGCACCTTCCGCCACAGCGTCCTGCTGCGGTTGGGGGCGCCGATCGCCTGGGGCGACCTGGCAGCCTTGGGCTCCGAGCCGGCGGCGGTGGGGGAACTGACGGCCCGGATCCGCGCGGCGCTCCTGCCCCTCACGCTCCACGACGGTAACGTCCGCTGCCTGGCCCTGGCCCAGGAGGTGGCCTGGCTGCTGGCGGAGGGCCCGGGCAGCCGGGGGAATCTAGAGGTCCTCCGGGACCGCGTGCGGGTCCTGGTGCCGCATCTGGCCTCGCTTGCCCCGGAGGCCCTGGCGGACCTGGAGTCCCAGATCCACGCGGCCCAGGCCCTCCTGCGGGCCAAGGGCCTGCGCCCGGACCAGGTGGGCCATCCCTATCCCGGTGCCGAGGTCCGGCGCTGGCTGCCCGGGGCCCTGCTCCGGCTGACCACAGCCGCGCTGCTCTCCCCGGCGGTCCTGGTGGCGTGGCCGGCCTACCGCCTGATCGGCTGGGTGGCGGCCCATTTCACCGACGAGGGCGACCAGGTCGCCACGCTGAAGCTGCTGGGAGGGCTGCTGCTCTTTCCTCTCTGGGCGGTGGTGCTGGCGGTCCTGGTGGGCCTGCGCTTGGGCTGGGGCGCTGCCCTGCTGCCCCCCCTGGCCTTGCTGGCCGCTGGGCTGGGGCTGCCGATGCTCGAGCGGGCTGCCGAGGACCTCCAGGCGATCAGGGGCTTTCTCCGGCGCCGGGACCCGGCTGTGCCCGAGCTGCTGGAGGTCCGAAGGCAGCTGATTGAGGCCTTCCCGGAGTTGGGGAGGAGCTGAGCTGATCTTTGCCTGAGCAAGAGAAAACGGGGCCAAAGGCCCCGTTTTCTCTTGCTGGAGAAGAGCCTAGTGGCCGAGGATGTCCCAGCGGGGGGCAACCTGGACTTCCATGTTCACGAGGCCGCCCTGGATGGGCAGGGCCGGGGCGGGGAAGTAGGGATCCACCACCGTGCCGAGGCTGATGAAGTAGCGCATCTGCTTCTGGGTCAGGCCCAGGGAGTTGGTCTGGTTGGTGAGGTCCAGCAGCGAGCTATGCCCGATGTTGGTCTGGTCGAACTGGAAGTAGCCCTCGGTGGGAGTGGCGGCAGTCGCGGAGGCGGCGGCATTGCCCACCTTGTCGATCGGGGCACCGGCGATGGATAGGGTCTTCATGAACTGGGAGGGTACGGTGACCGTGTGGGTGGTGTTCGAATAGGCCAGCTGGGAGAAATTCTTGCCCACATTCGCGGCGGCTGCGGCATTGGCGGCAGAAGCACCGAGACCGAGCACGGCCCGCCCACCAAGGGCATTGCCGAAGTAGCGGGTGTAGGGGTTGGTGATGACCAGATCGCCGTTGGTCGGCATGGGGTAGCCGTCGGTGCCAAGGGTCGCGGAGAAGGCCGTGGAGGTGGACTCCTGGATCACCACGCGGTTGGAGAGGCGGCTGGGGAGGCCCACAGCCAGGGGCGTGGTCATGGTGGCGGGATCACAGGGGTCGATGACCGTCTGGGTGACCAGGAAGAACTGGTGGTAGCTGGGGCTGCCCTTGGCGACACCCACGGCAGCCAGGCCGGCATCCACCGTGGGACCGAAGGCGCCGTTCTGGATGACGTAGGCCGTCCGGCCGCCAGGAACGCTGAGGTAGCCCTTCATGTCGGCGTCGAGAGAGGTCTGGGAATAGGGCGGCTGTCCGGCGGTGGTGGTCATGGTCGTGTTGCCCGCCAGGTAGTAGGCGCCAACCATGGAACCGAGGCTGTGGCCGATGAAACTGATCTTTGCCTGGGAGGGCTTGGCGGCTCCAAGGCCTGCGAAGCCACCCGCGCGAACGGTGAGCTCAAGGCGGTTCAGGTTGAAGGCGCCCTGCTGAAAGTTGGAGCGGCCGGTGAGGGGCGCGCCGACAGCCATGAAGTCCTGGCCCCACTGGCTGCCAGTCGTGTGGCCGGTGACCTGGAGGGCACCGTGCAGGGGCATGTCGATGGCGACCACCGCATAGCCCACGGCGGCCAGGGTCTGGGCGATGGTGAAGACGGATTCCTTCTGGCTGGTGATGCCGTGCTGGAAGATGACCAGGGGCCACCCGGTAGCAGGCGCGGTGCCGGTGGGAGCCATGTAGATAAAGGGCACGGACCGGGGCACATGGTAATAGGAGGTCAGGGCGGCGCCGGTGCGGAAGGGCTGCACCACGGCGGCGATGGGACTGGCGGCGCCGGTGACACCGGTCATGTCCGCACTGGCTGCGTTGGTGCGGACCAGGGCCGGATCCACGCCGATGTCGGCGCTGTTGATGGTGCCGAGCACCACGGTGCTGATGCCGGGGGCAGAGGTGATGGCGTTGCCGGAGACGGCGGCGAAGTAGGCCTCAGGCGTTGGATTGGATCCGCTGCGATCGAAGGTATAGAAAGCGGTGGAGGTGTTGGCGGGAACGGTGATGGCGTTCGTCCAGGTCTTGCCAGGCAGACCGCCCAGGGTGCTGCCTGCGGCGAAGGCCCGCAGGGCGCTCTCCACGGGAATGCGTGAGGCTGCCTGGGTGGTGGCATTGGTGGCGTCCGTGGGGATGAAACCGGCGCCGGTGGTGATGAAGCGGCCCATGACGGCGATGGTGGCCCGGGAGGTCACGGTCGTGGTGGTCGAGGCGGTGATGAGGTCGTCCATGACCTTGGCGTAGCCCGAGAGCAGGATCTGGCCACTGCTGGTCACGTTCGCGCGCACAGCTTCCAACCCCAAAAAGGAGCCGGCCAGAGGTGTCGTGCCCTTCAGTGCCTCAAAGTACGGGGAAGGCGTGATGGCGAGTCCAGCAGTGTCCTTGACCCGGTTTGTAACCACGTAGAGGTAGCGGGTGCCGGGGAAGAGCGGAAAGTTCGGGAAGAGCAGGAGGTCCTTGCTGCCGGCCGTGTAGACGTAGCGGAACATGCCTGAGACGTCGGAGAAGCCCAGGGCTGCGTTCTCCGTGCCGGCGGCATCGGGGGTGATCTGGAAGACCTTCACGTTGGCGGCCGTGACCGTGGTGGCATCAACGGGCGCGCTGAACTGGATGTAGATGGGGGCGTTCAGACCGGCGACGGCGTTGGTGCCGCCCACCTCGCGCAGGTTGATGTAGGCAAGGGCCTCAGAGGGGGAGATGGGGACGCCAGCGGGGCGGTTTCCCACCGTGACGACGCCTGTCGTGGGATTGGTCCAGGATCCGGTGATGGGATCCGCTGCCGTGGCTGTGGCCAGGATGTTGGGCAGGGGCACGTTGCCTGTGGTGGGATCGAAGACCGGCGTGACGGAGCTGACGACGTTTCCAGCCCCCGTGAACACGGAGGGAGCCTTGGAATCGCCGCCTCCGTTGCAGGCCAGGAGGGCCAGCAAGGAAGCGCCGAGGAACACCTGGGACAAGCGAGAATGCATCGCATCACCTCATGGGTGGGGTTTAGGGAACAGCTGGAAGGGTCTTCCGACGATAGGCGGGCTGGAGGGGAAATTCCACAAAAAAGGAGGGGCCCCGGACGGGGCCCCTCTCAGGTCTGAAGACCTCCTAGTCCGTCACAGCAAAGACGACCTTATCGTTCTTAAAGCGGGTCACGGTGATCAGCTCCACTGTGGCCGTGAGCTTGTCCTCGCTGATGCTGAGCTTGTAGTGCTCGTCCTTCAGGTAGGAACCGGGCACGACGTTCACCTTCCCGATCTTGGCCAGGCCCAGGTCGGCGGCCTTGATGACGATGGTCTTGGCGGACCGGAGGTCGAGGCTCTGCGTGAAGACTTCATCCCGCCAGTTCTTGCCGGCCCGGTCCTTGGCGAAGACGGGGATCTCGATGATGCCCTCGGCCTTCAGCTTGTCGCGGGTGCCGACCACATAGTGCAGGGAGTTCAGCTTGGCCAGCTGGCCAGCGTTGTCGGCCTGGAGCTTGGTGCGCTCTTCGATGAGGTTCGCGCGCTCGCCGCGGAGGCCAGCGATCTCCTCCTCGATCTTCTTCTTCTGGCCTTCGAGGTCCAGGACCTCTTCCTGCAGCTTCTCGTTCTGGGCCACGGCCACGTCCCGCTCGCCCTCGACCTTCTCGCGCTCCTGGCGCATCAGGTCGTTGGGGCTGATCTTGGCCTTGCCCTGGGAGACCCAGGTGCCATAGGTGCCGTTGGCGTAGAAGTGGTAGACCTCGAAGCCCGGGGCCAGCTTCTCCAGGATGGCCACGCGGCTCACCAGCTTCTTGGCGTCGGCCTCGGAGACCCCCTTCTTCTTCAGGAACCGCATGGCCATGCCGTAGTGGCTGTCGTTGGGCTTGGCCAGGTCGGGCCGGGGCAGGTCGGCCTTGAGCTTGGCCAGCTTGGCATTGAGGTCCTTGATCTCCTTGTCCTTGTCCAGCACTTCCTGGAGCAGGGCCTGGTAGGAGCTGTTCTTCTCGTTCTTGATGCGCTCCTCGAGGGCCTTCTTCTGCTCCTCGGTGAGCTGGAGGGTCTCGGCATTGGGCTTGACGTCGTTGACGCCGGCCTGGGCGAGCTTCTTCTGCTGCTCGCCGCCGGCCTGGTTGATCTGCTGGGAGGCCTTGTCGGCTTCGGCGGCCTTCTGGGTCAGCTCACGGATCTGGGGGTCCTCGCGCTTGCAGGCGACGGACACGCTCAGGAGGGACATGGCCATCAGGGCCAGGGCCAGAGTTGAGCGGCGGAAGGGGTTCATGGGTGCCTCCTTGGGTTGCAGGAAAGTCAGCGCGACAGGGGCGGGGAACTCCCCACCTTAGTCCTCAAGGCTACGGCATGACAAGGGTTCCCGCGTCATCCGAAAGATGTACCGCGATATACTCCCTGTTCCTTCAGGCAGAGTCTGGAGGTGTTGTGAGGAGTCCCGCATGGCTACCCAGGGGCAGCACCTGTTTACGTCTGAGAGCGTCACCGAAGGCCATCCCGACAAGATGGCGGATCAGATCTCGGATGCGGTGCTGGACGCGGCCCTGAGAGACGACCCCCGCAGCCGCGTGGCCTGCGAGACGCTGCTGACCACGGGCCTGGTGCTGGTGGCAGGCGAGATCACCACCAACACCTACATTCCGGTGGCCCAGCTGGTGCGGGATGTGGTCAAGGACATCGGCTACGACCACCACATCAAGGGCTTCGACTACAACACTTGCGCGGTCATGGTCACCATCGACCAGCAGAGCCCCGACATCGCCATGGGCGTGGACACCGGCGGCGCCGGCGACCAGGGCCTGATGTTCGGCTATGCCTGCGATGACACCCCGGAGCTGATGCCCGCTCCCATCCACTACGCCCACCTGCTGACCCGGAGGCTGGCGGAGGTCCGCAAGAACGGCCAGCTGCCCTGGCTGCGGCCCGACGGCAAGAGCCAGGTCACCGTGGAGTTCGACGGCGACAAGGTCCGGCGCATCCACACGGTGGTCATCTCCACCCAGCACGATGAGCACGTCCTCCAGAACGCCATCCGCGACAGCATCCTCCAGGATGTGATCCGCGCGGTCCTGCCCACCGAGCTGCTGGACGCGGACACCATCTACCACGTGAACCCCACCGGGCGCTTCGTGGTGGGCGGGCCCATGGGCGACACCGGCCTGACGGGTCGCAAGATCATCGTGGACACCTACGGCGGCACGGGCCACCACGGCGGCGGCGCCTTCTCCGGCAAGGACCCCAGCAAGGTGGACCGCAGCGCCGCCTACATGGGCCGCTACATCGCCAAGAACATCGTGGCCGCGGGCCTGGCCCGCCGCTGCGAGATCCAGCTGGCCTACGCCATCGGCGTGGCCGAGCCCGTGTCGATCGCCGTGGACACCTTCGGCACCGGCCAGGTCTCCGACGAAGCCATCGTCAAGGCCGTGCGCGAGGTCTTCAGCTGCACCCCCAAGGCCATGATCGAGATCTTGGACCTGCGCCGGCCCATCTACCGCGCCACCGCGGCCTATGGGCACTTCGGGCGGCCCGGGTTCAGCTGGGAGAAGACGGACAAGATCGAGGCCCTGAAGCAGGCTGCCAGGTAGGCTCCCTCAGCCCGCCACTTCCACCCGGTTGCGGCCGCCCTGTTTGGCCCGGTAGAGGGCCTCGTCGGCGTGCTTGAGGAGCTCCTCCGCGCTGGGCACCTCGCCCTGGCCGTCCCGGGCGGCCACGCCCATGCTGGCGGTCTTCCGCAGGCTGACGCCGTCCAGCTGATGGTCCAGCTCTGCGAACTTCTGCCGCAGGCCCTCGGCCACCAGGCGCCCCCCGGGGGCATCCGTGTGGGGGAGCACCAGGGTCAGCTCCTCGCCGCCGTAGCGGGCGGCGAGGTCTGTGGCCCGCACACCGGCCATGAGCAGGGCCCCGATGTTGCGCAGCACCTCATCCCCCATGGCGTGCCCGTGGGTGTCGTTCACCTGCTTGAAGTGGTCGATGTCGATCATCACCACGGCGAGCGGTGTCTTGTACCGCCGCGCCCGCTGCACTTCCTCCTCCAGCCGGCTCATGAGCCGGCGCCGGTTGGCCAGACCTGTGAGCACGTCCGTCACGGAAAGGGCCTCCAGCTGGGCGTTCTTCTCCCGCAGCTCGTCCTGCAGCAGCTTCAGCTTGGTGTGGATGCGCACCCGGGCCAGCAGCTCCTTCTCGTGAAAGGGCTTGGTCACGTAGTCGGAGGCCCCGCGCTCGAGAATCTCGGCCTTGCGGTCGAGGTCGTCCTCGGCGGTGAGGATGATGAC
Organism: Holophagaceae bacterium; assembly: GCA_013334395.1. Taxonomy (GTDB): domain Bacteria; phylum Acidobacteriota; class Holophagae; order Holophagales; family Holophagaceae; genus Geothrix. Next base: position 15,810 of record JAAXXS010000043.1, read on the forward strand.
CGGGATCTGCTCCAGCTCCTTGCGGCTGGCCTTGAGGCCCAGGAACTTCAAGCCGTCGAAGCCGGGCATGACCAGGTCGCAGAGCACCAGGTCGGGTGGGTTGTCCATGATGGTCTTGAAGGCGGTGAGGCCGTCGGCGGCCTCAAGGAAGTGCGTAAACGCCCCGTCCTTCATGAGGACGGCCTTGATCTCGCTGCGGATCATGGCGTTGTCGTCCACGATGAGGATGCGCCCACCCATCAGGACTCCGCCGCGATGGATGCGGAGACTCTGCCGGGGGACGAGTGGCGGGCGACGGGCATGCCTTCACCGCACCCGCAGGATGAGTTCCAGGTGCCGGGTCAGCAGCCGGAAGCCTGGATCCAGGTCGTTGAAGGAGGAGCGCTCCTCAAAGCCCAGGTAGAGCCAGCCTGCGTTGCCCAGGGGCAGCAGGTGTTCCTCGAGGTAGCCCAGTCCCGGAGTCGGGAGGGGACCGGGCAGGGGCCGCTCCAGCTGGGTGGGGAGGGGGCGTTTCCCCCGGGCGGCGAGCAGGTGGAGACAGCCATCCCCGTCGTGGCGGTAGCAGGCCAGGCCATTCGGTTCCCAGCGGGCCGCCACGCGGTCCAGCAGGACATCGAGGGCCCCAGCCAGCGTGGGGCGGTCCAGGGCCAGCAGGCTGAGGTCGCAGAGCTCCAGGGCCGCCTTCTGGGCCTCCTGCACCTCCCGGCCCCGGCTCAGGACGCGGTCCTCCAGCTCGCCCTGGTAGGCGCGTAGCTTCTGCTGCAGGTTGGCGTGATCCAAGGCCCGGTTGAGGACCACCTCCATCTCGGCGAGGCGGAAGGGCTTCTGGACGAGATCGTAGACGCCCCGCTTCATGGCCGCGACGCTGGTCTCCAGGGAGGCGAAGGCGGTCATCAGCACACAGAGCGTTCCGGGATGCTTGTGCCGGATGGTGCCGACGAGCTCCAGCCCCGACTGTCCGCCGGGCATGTGGAGGTCTGTGAGCACCACGGGAAAAATCCGCTCGGCCATGCGGGCCAGGGCCGCCTCTCCACTGGCCACCGCCTCGACGGAGTAGCCTCGGTATCCCAGGGCCTCCAGGAGGGTCATGCGGACTTCGGCGTCGTCATCCACGATGAGGATCGGTTCCTGGATCATGGGTGACTCCGGCTCTGACCTGTGGTGCGGTCATAGATGCGCGCCTCCAGGAAGATGCGGAGTACCTCGGTGTCCAGCAGGTTCACTTTGGCCTCCTGCTCCAGGATCTCCAGGCTGCGCTCCACACTCACGGCGGCCTTGTAGGGGCGGTCCGCGGCGGTCAGGGCGTCGTAGACATCCGAGACGGCCATGAGCTTGCTCTGCACCGGGATGTCGGGTTCCTTGAGCTGCCGGGGGTAGCCCTTCCCGTTGAGCCGCTCGTGGTGGGCCCAGGCGATGTCGGGAACGCCCGCCAGCTCTGAGGTCCAGGGGATCTGGCTCAGGAACTTGTAGGTGTAGGTCACGTGGTTCTGGATCTCATCGCGCTCGTCCTCCGAGAGGCTGCCCTTGGGGATCCTCAGGAGGCTGATGTCGTGGGGATCGA
>JAAXXS010000222.1 GCA_013334395.1 Holophagaceae bacterium
GACCTGCGGATCGGGGAGCCCGAGGCCTAAACCGGGTTGCGTCCCCTCCGAATCCCCACCAGGAGGCTGCCCTTGCGCGGCGAGGCGGCCTTCCCATGCTGTACCTCGTGGGAGGTGGGAAATGGCCGTTCGATCAGGCAAGTCTTCACGGTCCCAACAGATCGCACTCCACCCGAGAGCGCCCCTGCCCCCGCGGTCGCGGGAGTCCCGGCCCGTGGTGGCCGTGCTGCCCTTCCTGGACTTGCGGCCCGAGGGGGGTGAGGAGCCGCTCGTGGAGGGGCTCGCCGAGGAGATCCTGCAGGCCCTGAACCAGCTGGACGGGCTTCGGGTGATCTCCCGGACCACCTCCTTCCTGTATGGGGGTTCGGGCCTCTCCCTGGCCGAGGTGGGGCGCCGCCTGCGAGCGGACGCCATCCTGGGGGGCTCCTTGCTGCCCCAGGGGGACCAGCTCAGCGTCAAGGCGGAGCTGGTCGCCGTGGCCAACGACCAGGTGCTGTGGACCCGCACCTTCCTCTTCGACCGGAAGGACCTGTTTCCCACCCTGGAGGAGCTCATCCAGGGCGTCGCCGGGGCCCTCAAGACCACCGCGCCGCCCCGGACCCGGCGGGCCGTGGACCTCCGGGCCTACGAGTTCTACCTGCGGGGCCGGAGCTACTACTACCGCTTCAACCGCCACGGGATGGCCTTCGCCGCCCAGATGTTCCAGCGCGCCCTGGATCTTGATCCGGGCTACGCCTCGGCCTGGGCGGGGCTGGCCAACTGCGCGGCCTACGCCCACATCTACATCGAGCGCACCGAGACCCAGCGGGAGCTGGCCGAGGCCTGCAGCCGGAAGGCCCTGGAGCTGGATCCCACCCTCGCCGAGGCCCATGCCTCCCGGGGCGCGGCCCTGTCCGCGGCGGGCCGCTCCGAGGAGGCCGAGGCGGCCTTCGAGACCGCGCTGCGGCTGGATCCCAACCTCTACGAGGCCGCCTACTTCTACGCCCGGCACTGCTTCGCCGCCGGCAAGCTCGAGCGCGCCATCGAGTACTTCGAGTGGGCGGCGGCCCTGCGCCCCGAGGACTTCCAGGCCATCCTGCTCGTGGCCCAGGCCTACCACAGCCTGGGGGTCGAGGACGAGGCCGAGCGTGCCCGGCGGCAGGGCCTGGCCCTGGTGGAGCAGCGCCTGGAGCACGCTCCGGACGATGTGCGCGCCCGCTACCTCGGGGCCAACGCCCTGGTGGCCCTGGGCGAGCGGGAGAAGGGCCTGGCCTGGGCCCGCCTGGCCCGGAGCATGGACCCGGACGACCCCATGCTGCTCTACAACCTCGGCTGCATCAACGCCCTGGCGGGCGAGCCTGCCGAGGCCCTGACCTGCCTGGAGCGGGCCGTGACCGCAGGACTCACCCAGAAGGACTGGCTGCTCCACGACGGCGACCTGGACTCCCTCCGGGACCTCCCGGAGTTCCAGCACCTGCTCGAGACTCTGTAAGGCTCGGCCCTACTTGCTGCGCGACAGCAGGGCTTCGGGGATCTCCCGCAGCAGCTCGCCCGTGGCCGCCTCGCCGGCCACGGCGGTCAGGTGCGCCACGGCATTGCGGGAGGCCCTCAGGGCCAGCTCCCGGGTCTCGGCCAGGGCGTCGTGCCGGGCGATAAGCTCCCGCAGGCGGGCCTCCTCGTCGGCGGGAATGGGCACTTCCTCGCCCCGGTCCCAGATGGTGCGGATCAGGTCTCGGACCTCGTCCGGGGCGAGTTCCAGCAGCGTCAGCATGGGCAGGGTGAGCTTGCCCTCGCGCAGGTCGCTGAAGGCGGGCTTGCCCAGCTCGGCGCTGGTGGCGGTGTAGTCCAGCAGGTCGTCCACCAGCTGGAAGGCGCGGCCCACTTCCAGGCCGTACTGCCGCATGGCCAGGCACTCCTCCGGGCTCCGGCCCGTGAGGACGGCGCCGCTCTCGGTGCAGCCGCTGAACAGCAGCGCGGTCTTGCGCTCCTGGATGTCGAAGTAGTCCTTGCGGCTGGTGTCCAGCTTGAATAGCACGTCGTTCTGGATGAGCTCGCCCTCGATCATGCGGGTGGTCACTTCCGCGAAGATCTCCATCATTCGCCAGCTGCGCCCGGCGATGGCCTCGCCCATGGCCACCAGGTAGAGCAGGTCCCCGAACAGCACCGTCAGGGTGTTGCCCCAGAGCCGGTTGAGCGTGGGCATGCCGCGCCGCAGCTGGGCGTGGTCGATGACGTCATCGTGCACCAGGGTCGCCGTGTGGATCAGCTCGAAGACGGCCCCGAAGCGAACATCTTCTTCGTTCTGCACGCCGCAGAACCGCGACGAGAGCATCACCAGCGCGGGCCGGAGCCGCTTGCCCTGACCTCCCCGGACGTGGTCAGCCAGCTTCTGGACCACCTCCACGTCGCTCTGCAGGATGCGCTGCAGCTCCGCCTCCACCGCGACCAGCTTGGGGGCGATGGGGAGGAAGTAGTGCGAGAGGTCGAGGCGCGCCACCTCAGCCCCGGTAGTTGGTGAACTGCAGGTCCAGGCCCTGGTCGTCCCGCTTGAACAACGCGATGACCTCCTGCAGGTCGTCCCGGCTCTTGCCGCTGACCCGCAGCTGGTCGCTCTGGATGCTGGCCTGCACCTTGATCTTGGCGTCCTTGATGGCCTTGATCAGCCCCTTGGCCTTCTCGACCGGGATGCCCTGCTGGATGGTCACCTCCTGACGTACGCTGCCCTTGGACGCGGGCTCAAGCTTGCCGTAGACCATGCTGCGGATGCTGACGCCGCGCTTGTGCAGCTTGGTCTGCAGCACGTCGATCACGGCCTTGAGCTTCACCTCGTCATCGCTGTTGAGGACCAGCACCTTGTCGTCCTTGAGCTCGATCTTCGAGACCGAACCCTTGAAGTCGTACCGCTGGCCGATCTCCTTCATGGCCTGGGACACGGCATTCTTGACCTCGTCCAGGTCGACCTTGCACACGACATCGAAGGAACACTCAGTGGCCATGGGAACTCCTAGGGGTGATCAGGCTTCCAGACTAACGCCCGCAGCCGCCTTGGAAAAGATGAAGACCGAACGATCAGCTTTTCCAAGCCCCGGCTCAGGGCCGCGCCGGGCCGCCCAGGCTGCGGAAGAAGGCCAGGGTGCTGAGCCGGAAGCCCACCAGGACCACGGCCTCGTCCTTCCCGTGACGGCCCTTGTTCACGGAGCCTTCCATGTAGAAGTCGCCGCTGGCGCCCTGGGAGCCGAACTGGGACAGGACCACCCGGCCCCGCATGTAGAGCCGGTCCTGGTAGCGGAAGAGGGGATCGCGCAGATAGGACCACTCGGCGAAGGAGCCCTTGAACGAGCCCTCCTCCTGCCGGGTCGTGAGGCCGACCTTGAAGCGGTTCCGGAACTCATCCCGGGCCGTGCCGGTGAGGTCCTCCTGGACCACGGGCTGGCTGAAGCCCACCACCCCGGCGGTGCCCACCACGCCCCAGCTCACCCGCTCGGTGAGGGCCTGCATCCACCAGAGGCCCACCTCGCCCCGGAAGTGGCCGCTGCTGGTGATCACGTTCAGGGTCTCGGAGGTCTCGAAGCTCGAGGACTGGAAGGCGAGGGTGCTGAAGACCTCCCACCAACGGTCCTGGGCCGGCCGCCGGAAGGTCTGCCGGATGTCCAGGGCCACGAAGGGCCGGGACTTGGAGAAGAAGGAGCCCCGGTCGGCCTGCCCCTCGCTGAACAGGCTGGAGAACTGGAAGCCGCCGTAGAGGTCCACCTTGAGATCATCCGCGTCGAGCTTGAGCGGATCCTCCACCCAGCGCTTGCGGGCGATGATCCGGTCCAGCTCCCGGAAGTCCGCCAGCATCCGGGACTGGTCCTCCACCAGGGCCTGAGCCTGGGACAGGTGCGGCGAGCCTTCGCGCTCAAGGGTGTTGCGGAGGGACTGGGCCTGCTGGAGGCCCCGCTCCACCTCCAGGATCCGAACCTGCAGCTCGCGCTGCTTGGCCCGCAGCTCCTTGAAGAAGGTCCGCCGGTCCGTCGGCGCGAGGGCCTGGATGGCCATGTCCAGCTCGGCCTCGAAGCGTGGGTTCGGGGCGCCGGCCACCTGGCAGTAGGGCACGGCGG
>JAAXXS010000044.1 GCA_013334395.1 Holophagaceae bacterium
TCCCTGGGCAAACTGGCGTTGATCGCACTGGTGTTGCGTGGGATGATAGCCCTATACCCGGCGGAAGCCCTGCCGCTGGCCCTGGGGGTCCTTCTCTTCGTGGCCGGCATCCTCCTCGAGGCCGTGCGCTTGGCCTTCCAGAAACCCGAAGACACCCCGCCCGATTGAGGTCTGACCGAGATGGAACACCACGCATCGCTGCTCGCCCAATGGCTCACCCAGGTCCTGGGACTCTCCCGGCACGCCTGGTTCGGCTTCGCCCACGGGGCGCCCCTGTCGGTGCTGGAGCGCTATGACCACCTGCTGAACGCGGCCCTGGCGGCCCTCACCGCCATGCTCGTCACGGCCCTGGTCCGCAAGAACCTGGCCCGCATTCCCGGCCCCCTCCAGCAGATCTTCGAGGGCGTCGTCGAGGGCCTCAAGGAGATGATCAACGACAACATCGCCCACCATGGCGAGCGGTATCTGCCCTTCATCGGCACCATGGCGCTGTTCGTCTTCTTCAATAACTTCTTCGGCCTGATCCCGGCCCTGAGTCCGGGCACCAGCAACTGGAACATCACCCTCGGGTCCGCCCTGGTGGTCTTCGGCTACTACAACTTCCACGGCATGCGTGAGCAGGGCTTCCTCAAGTACTGGGCGCACTTCATGGGGCCCATCTGGTGGCTGGCCCCGCTGCTGTTCCCCCTGGAGATCCTGGGCCTGCTCAGCCGCATCCTCAGCCACTCCCTCCGTCTCTTCGGCAACATCGCCGGTGAGCACGTGGTCGCGGGCATCTTCTTCGGTCTGATGCCGATCCTGCTGCCGGTGCCCATGATGTTCCTGGGTCTCTTCTTCGGCCTGATCCAGACCTTCGTGTTCACGATGCTGACCACGATCTATCTGAGCGGCGCGGTTTCCCACGAGCATTGAGCCTTCGGAAATCGCGCAGCGATTTCCGCTCGAAAAAACTTTCTAACCGTTCTGGGGATTCCGAACCCCTGGGACAACCTCACAGGAGCACCACCATGAAGAAGTTCCTCACCACCGCCTTCCTCTTCACCCTGGCTGCCGTTGCGTTCGCCCAGGGCGCCCCCGTCGTGCAGAAGAGCCTCTTTGAAGGCCAGTACGTCGCTCACCTCTCGCTCGCCATCGCCGCCGCCGGCTGCGGTCTGGGCCAGGGCAAGGCTGTGATGGCCGCCTGCGAAGGCGTCGCCCGCAACCCCCAGGCTGCCGGTAATATCCGCACCACCATGATCATCGGCCTGGCCCTCATCGAGGCCCTCGTGATCTACGTGCTCGTCGCCGCCTTCGCCATCAAGTAGGTTGATCCGGTTCCAGCGGGGCGCCCTTTGACCGGGCGCCCCGTTTTTTTATGCTTTCCCGCAGGGGCCCGATAGAGAATCTGGAAGTCATGAAAAACCTCGCGTTGTTCCCCATGCCCCTGGAGGTCACTCAGCTGATCTTGGGGGGAGGCTCGCCCATCGATCTGGACGGGCTCCGGATCCAGTCGCCGGACGAGGCCTGGTCCTTCGCGCTGAACTACGGCTACGACATGGCGGTGCCGGTCCAGCGAGCTGCCGTGCTGCGGGTCTATGAGGACGCGGTGGACTTTCTGGAGGGCGTCATCTTGGATGGGACCGAGCTCCATGTGCCCCTGGAAGTGCGGGACCTCCAGGATCCGCTGGATCTGCTGGTCTGGTCTTCGGAGCGTCCCCAGGATCTGCGGGCGCGGTGGTCCTGCGCCATCCTCCGGCTCATGCACACGCTCTTTCACGTGGACCACAACGTGAACCTGCGTTACCTGCCGGAGATCCAGCACCAGGTCTTCAGCCGCTACGACCAGTTCCTGGTCTGCGAGGAGGGCCGCTGGTGCCTGCGGGGGGCCTACGAGGTGCCGCTGGTGGCCGTGGAGCGCAAGGAGAACAAGGACCGCGTGTCCATGCTGCTCAAGATGCTCCACAAGCCCGAGAACGTGGCCGAGACCATCTATGACCAGATCGGCATTCGGCTGGTGGCCGAGGACCACCTGGGGGTCCTCATGGTCATCCGGTTCCTGCTGGACCACCACGTGCTGATGCCCACCCACATCAAGCCCAGCCGGAGCCGGAACCTCATGATCGACATGGAGGCCCTCCAGGCGTGGATGGAGGAGCTGCCGCCAGCCTTCTGTCTTCAGGACATGGACCCCGCCGAGCGGCGCGCCCTTAGCCATTCCCTGTCCCGGAAGGCCCAGGGCAAGGAGAAGAACCCATTCTCCAGCAAGGATTACGCCGCGATCCAGTTCACGGCCCGCACCCTGGTGCGCCTCCCCAGCCCCGCCACCCGGGCCCTGGAGATCCTCCAGGCGCGCCTCCAGACCATGGGCGACACGGAATTATCCGACCTTGCTGGCATCCCGGACTTGCTCCAGGATCAGGAGGAATTTACTTTCTTCTTCGCACATGAAGTCCAAGTGATGGAACAATCAGGATTTCAAAGTTCACTCTCGGGTCCTGCATCACATTCCGAATACAAACAGCGCCAGCGGGATGCCGCGCGGCGAAGAGTGCTCAAGGGAATTCTCCAGGAGGAACCATGCTGAACATCCAGACGCGCCAAGAAGGCACCGCGTCGGTCGTGTCCATCCAGGGCAAGGTCAATTTCGAGGTGACCGCGCAGCTCCGGGATGTGATCCGTGAGACCGTGGCCACGGTGCAGCCCAAGCTCCTGACGATCAACCTGGAGGGCGTCAGCTTCATCGACTCCTCGGGGCTCGGCCTGCTCGTCGCCGCGCGCAACAGCGTGGACAAGTCGGGGGGCAAGCTGCACCTGTGCTGCCTGCCCGCGACCGTGAAGAAGACCTTCGACCAGACCAACCTCACGAATTACTTCTCCATCTTCGCCACGGAGCAGGACGCCCTCCGCGGCTCCTGAGCGGCACCGCCTCATGGCAAAGGGCCTGGTCCTGGTGGTGGATGACGAGTCTCCCATTCGGGACATCCTCAGCTTCTACCTCAAGCGGGCGGGCTATCAGGTCCTGACCGCAGCCAACGGCCTGGAAGCCCTCGCCGAGATGGGTCGGTCGCGGCCCGATCTCATCATCTCCGACCTCCGCATGCCCGAGATGCCGGGCGATGAGCTGTGCAAGCGCGTCAAATCGGATCCGGCCACCCGCGACATCTACTTCATCATCCTCTCAGCCCTGGATGGCACCGCGTCGCGCATCGGCGGCCTCGCCCTGGGCGCCGACGACATGATCCCCAAGCCCTTCCACGCCCAGGAGGTGCTGGCGAAGGTGGATTCCACCTTCCGCCTCATCGAGATGCAGAAGGAGATCAAGCGCCAGAACAAGGAGCTGACCACCTTCCAGCAGCGGGTGCAGGAGGAGATGGAGCTGGCCGCGGCCCTGCAGATGGGGCTGCTGCCAAAACTGCCCGGCGAGGTGACCGGCGCGCGCTACACCCACCGCTACCTGCCGGCCGCGGGCATCGGCGGCGACATCTACGCCGTGGTGCAGCTGCCCGGCGGCTGCACCGGCATGATGATCGCCGACGTGAGTGGCCATGGCGTCACCGCTGCCCTGATCTCCGCCATGGTGAAGACCTCCTTCGAGAACCAGGTGCGCCTGGGCGGCGGGCCCTTGGACTGGGCCGAGGGCATGAACGAGGACCTCTGCCGGTCCACGCTGGCCGAGCAGTTCGCCACGGCCTGGCTGGGCCGGCTCGACCCGCTCACCAACCGGCTGCGCTACGTGGTGGCGGGCCACTGCGCGCCCTTCCGCATCGTCGGCGGCAGCCGGGGCGGGCTCCAGCGCTCTGAGGTGCTGCGGGGCAAGGGCTTCATGCTGGGGCTGGACCCGCAGCTGCCCTTCAGCGAGCACGAGTCCGAGTTCCTGCCCGGCGACCGGCTCGTGCTCTACACCGATGGTCTGGTCGAGGTGGAGCGGGAGGACCGCTCCATGCTGGAGGAGGCCGGGCTGCGCCGCATCTGCGCGGAGCTGCCGGCGGGGGCCGAGGAATCCGCGGACGTGGTCATCGCCCAGACCCGGGCGTTCAACAGCCCCGTGCCCTTCGTGGACGACGTGACCCTGGTGGTCCTCGACCGGATGGAGTGAGAGGTTCCTAGCTGACCTCTGCCAGCGTCGCGGCGATGCCGGCTTCCAGGTCGGTGAAGGGGGCGGTGTACCCCGCCGCCCGCAGGCTGCGGACATCGGCCTGGGTGAAGCTCTGGTATTTGCCGAGCAGCTCGTCGGGGAAGGGGATGTAGTCGATGCGGCCTCGGCCCAGGTGGGCGATGAGGGCCTTCGCAATGTCGTTGAAGCTGCGGGCCCGGCCCGTGCCCGCGTTCACGATGGCCTTGGCCATGCCTCCGGCACCGAAGTGAAGGTTGATGGCGACGATGTCGCCGACAAAGATGAAGTCCCGCCGCTGCTCACCGTCCCCGTAGCCCTCAGTGCCGCGGAAGAGGCGGCAGACCCCTTCCTCCTTGAGCTGCCGCAGCAGCTGGTGCAGCACGGACATCATGCGGCCCTTGTGGTGCTCCCGGGGACCGAAGACGTTGAAGTAGCGCAGGCCCACGACCGGGCTCTGGATGGCGGGCATCAGGCTGCGCACATGCTGGTCGAAGGCCAGCTTCGAGTAGCCGTAGACGTTCAGGGGGCCCTCGTTCCTCGGCACGGGCTCGAAGTCGGAGCTCGCCCCGTAGGTGGCCGCGCTGCTGGCGTAGACCAGCGGCGTCTTCCGGGCCAGGCACCAGTGGAGCAGGGCGCGGGAGTCCCCGAAGTTGTTCTCCATCATGTAGCGGCCATCGGCCTCCATGGTGTCGGAGCAGGCGCCGTTGTGGAACACGGCCTCGGGGTTCAGGTCCAGCGTGAAGGCGTCGAGCCGGGCCCGGAACTCCCGCTTGTCCATGTAGTCGGAGATGGTGAGATCCGCCAGGTTCCGGGACTTCTCGCCCCGGGTCAGGTTGTCCACCAGCAGGATGTCGGTGTGCCCGCGCCGGTTCAGCTCCCGCACCAGGTTGCTGCCCACAAACCCCGCGCCGCCCGTGACGATGAACATGAGGACTCCTCTGCCTAGATCAGGATAGCGGCTATCCGATGATCTCCTCGTCCTCGACGGCCGGGGCCTTGCGCAGCAGCCTGGGACCCAGCTCCGCCACGAAGGTGGCGGCGAGGATGAGCCCGCCCCCCAGGAACTGGACCGGGCTGAGGTGTTCCCGGATGCCCGGCACCCAGCCGCTGATGGCCAGCAGCGCCGTCCACACGGGCTCCATGGAGAAGATCACCCCGCACTCCGTGGCGCCCACGCGGGACTGGAAGGTGCTCTGCACGTAAAAGGCCAGGGTCGTGGCCAGCAGCCCCATGAAGCCCAGGGCCACCCAGGTGCCCGGCTGCGCGAGGGCCGGGCCAGCGCTCTGGAAGCCGTAGGGGGCGGGCAGGGCGAGGGTGATGGCCAGGGACACGGCCCCGGTCACGGCCACCTGCATGAAGGCCAGCACCCAGCCGGAGGACCGGCGGGAGAAATGCCCGGTCATGACGATGTGGAAGCCGCAGAGGATGGCCGCCAGCAGGGTCTCCGAGTCGCCCCGGTTCCAGCCGCCCCAGGCGACGCCGGGTTCCCGCACCAGGAGCGTCAGGCCGGCCAGGGCCACCAGGGCGCCCAGGCCGTGGAAGAGCCGGAAGCGATCGCCCACCAGCAGGGCCACGATGGGCGTGAAGATCACGTAGAGGCCGGTGATGAAGCCAGACTTCGAGGTGCTGGTAAAGCGCAGGCCGTCGGTCTGGAGCCAGAACAGGGTGACCAGGATCAGGCCCAGCCAGAGCCCGTCCAGGGCGTCCTGCCGGCGGATGGGGATCCGCAGGAGGAGCAGCATGAAGCCCAGTCCGGCGGCGCCGATGGCGAAGCGGATGCTCAGCAGGGCGCCGACGGACAGTCCGGCCTGCAGGGAATACTTGGCCGCCGGAAAGCCGCCCGCCCACACCAGGGCGATGGCCGCGAGGGCCAGGACAGCAGTCAGGTGGGAACGCTGGGATTGCGGCATCTCTCCAGGCTAACGCCCCGAGGCTTCAATCGCGTGGTCTTCCGTCGAACTGTCAATGCTGCTCGTCTGGAACCACCCGATTGAGGTTATTTCAGCAGGGCCACGATTCGAACCGTCAACTCGGGCTGATCGGGATCATCCGTGGTGAGCACCACCAGCTCATTGTAGCGGCCGGGCTTGAGGGTCGCGGGCAGGACCACGGTCAAGTCCTGGGCGCCGGCCTTCTGGTTCAGGCCCTCCACCCGCATGCCCGCCAGCGAGGGGGTGGCGGAGGTCACGCGGAAGGCCCGGCCCTCGGCCTGCTTGAGGTTCAGCTTCTGGCGGAGCTCTTTCCCGGCTGCATCCTGGAAGACCAGCTCCGCGGGGCTGGCCAGGATCGAGGGCTTCAGGTCCCACTGGATGTTCAGGGGCAGCTGGGCCAGGCGGGGGTTCGTGAAGCGCACCGTGGCCTGCTCGACGCCGCGGAACTGGCCGGCGGGCACCTTGCGGCCATCCAGCACGACCTCCAGCACCTGGTCCTTGCCCTCCGCCTTGTGGCTGAAAGTGAGGAAGCCCGCGCCTGGGGCCTTCACGTCCACGATCTGCACGGGCTCACCGTTGCCGGTGGCGTAGCGGACCACGCTGCGGGTGGTGGTGGACTTGGGGGCCTGGAAGAAGTAGACCGTCTCCACGGACGGCATGATCTCCTGCACCACCTCCGCTTCGAGCGTGAGGCTGACCGCCTGGTTCTTGGGGTCGTCCGAGACCACCGTGATGGACTTCCGCACCGCGCCCCTCATGCCCTTGGGGTCGAAGGTGGCCTCGATGTCCGTGGACTCGCCCGGGGCCAGGGACCACTTGCCCAGCATGGTGTAGGTGCAGCCGCAGGCCGGGCGCAGCTGGGTGATGTTCAGGAAGGCGTTGCCGGTGTTGGTCACGTGATACTTGGCCGCAACCTTCCGGTCCGGCGTGATGCGGCCGAAGCTGTGGTGGGTCTTGTCGAAGGTGATGGCGGGAGCCTGGGCCAGCAGCAGGGCGGGGACCACGAAGGGGAGCACGTGCCGGAATCGCATCAAGATGACCTCGCAGAAGAAGGGCTCCCCGATTCTAGCCCCAGTCCCGGCCCGCGCGGACCCTCAGGGGACCGGGCGCTCGCCCGGCAGGGTCGCCAGCAGCTCGGCCCAGACCTGGTCCGGCCCGATGTCTTCCAGGCAGGGGTGTCCCGGGGTGAAGCAGGCGGGCTTGAAGCAGGGCGCGCAGGACACTCCCTCCTTTCGGAGGCCCCGGCTGTGGGGTCCCCAGGGGGTGGAGCCCCCGGGATCCGTGGCGCCGTAGAGGGCCAGCACCGGAACGCCGGAGGCGGCGGCCAGGTGGCTGAGGCCCGAGTCGTTGCCCAGCACCGCCGTGGCGGCCCGCATCCAGGCCGCGGCTTCCTTCAGGGTGGTGCGGCCGCAGAGGTTGATGCCCTCGGTACCGGCCACGGCCGCGCAGGTGGCCGCCTCGTCCGGGGTGCCTAGCACCGCCACGGCGAAGCCCTCCGCGCGGGCCCGTAGCAGCAGGGTCCGGTAGTGGGCCACAGGCCAGGCCTTGGAGGGCCAGGTGGAGCCGGGCATGAGGCAGAGGTGCCGCTGCCCGGGCAGCTCCACGGTCACTCCCGGATCGAAGTCGGCGAAGGGCATGGGGGGCAGGTCCGGCCAGCGCCGCTGCAGCACCGCGTGGTAGCGCAGGAGAAAGGGACCTGGGGCATCCCAGAAGGGGCCGCTGTGGGTGTTGAAGGGGCCTGCGAGGCTCTCGTCCACGCCGATGCGCTCGGGCACCCGCGCCAGCCAGGCCGCCAGGGCGGGGCGCAGGGACTTGGGGAAGTGGATGCTGCGGGCGGCCTGGTGCTTCCGCAGCACCCGGGCCATGGCCAGGGGGCTCGGCTTGCCCTCGTCGGGCAGGGTCGCGTCGCAGAACCAGGTGCCCTCCACCAAGCCCACGGTGGTCTTGGGTCCCCAGACCACCAGGGGGCCCACGCCGATCTGTCGCAGGAGGCGCAGAACCGGCAGCTGCATGGCGGCGTCCCCAACGAACCTAGGGAAGCGTAACCAGGTGGCGTGGGGGGGGATCACAGCCATGGCGCCACCGCGTCGCGGAAGGCCGCGGCGGCGTCGTAGCCGCGGGTGAGGGCCGTGCCGAAGGCGTGGGCCTGCTGGCGCTGGACTTCCCACGCCGCGGGATCGGCCAGCAGCGGCCTCAGGCGGTCCGCGGCGGCCACCAGGAGGGCCTCGTCGATGGAGCGCCGGTCATCGGGCTTCGGGATCAGGAAGGCCCCCTCGCCGTCCCGGATGACGGTGCCGATGCCGCCGACGCTGGGGGCCAGCACGGGCACGCCCCGCTCCATGGCCTCGATGAGGGCCAGGGGGAAGAAGCCCTCGTTCTTGCTGGTCATCACGTAGAGGTCGAGGGCGGCGAAGGCGGGGCCGAGGTCGGCCTGGGGACCCAGGCGCAGGGTGCGGTCCCGCAGGGGCGAGTTCGCCAGGCGGGCCGCCAGGCTGGCGGTGGTGGCGGTGTCCTCCCGCCCCGCGAAGAGCAGGTGGACCGGGCCGAGGCCCTCGGCGAAGCGAACCACGCCCAGGGGGTCCTTGCGGGCGTCGATCTGCCCCACGTAGCCCACCACGGTGGCGTCCTCGGGCAGACCCAGCTGTCGCCGGGCCGCGCCCTGCTCCGCCGGGGTGGTGGCCGCCGCCTCGGGCCGCGGGTAGAGGGGGTGGATGATGCTGCAGGGGGCGCCGCTGAGGTGCTCCCGGACGGCGGCGGTGAAGTCGTAGGTGCAGAGCCAGCGGTCCACGAGGTTCCGGACGCCGCGATACTTGCGCAGGTGACGTTCGTAGTGCTCGTGGAGGGTGAGCACCGTGGGCAGCCGCTGGCCCAGCCGGGCCAGCCAGGGCAGGGCCCGCTGCACCCCCTTGTGGTTGCAGAGCACCAGCAGGTTCGGCTGCGTCCGCCAGAGCCAGCGGAAGGCGCCCAGGGCGCCGGGCAGGTGGATCACCTCCGCCACGTTCGGGTTCCGCGCCCGCAGCTCCGGCTCGATGTCCCGCTTGCCCGGCTCCTTCCGGAAGAGCACGGTCACCTTGACGGGCAGCTCCGCCAGCGCCGCCACCTGCTCGATGAGCACCCGCTCGCCGCCCCCGAAGGACAGCTTCCGGTGGGCGAACACGACATGCTTCACAGGACTCCAGGGGAGGGTCTGACTTCGGAATGGATGCGGGCGCGGGATGGGTTCAGGATAGGATGGCTGACCCAGCGCGTCACACTCACAGGTTGCCATGTCTCTTGCCTCGACCCAACGGATCCTGCTGGTAGAGGATGAACCGAGCCTCCGGGAGGTCCTGACCCTGGCCCTGGAGGGGGCGGGCTTCCAGTGCGAGGCGACCCCGGGCATCCAGGAAGCCCAGCGGGCCCTGCGGGAGGCCACCTTC
The DNA here is from genome assembly GCA_013334395.1 of Holophagaceae bacterium. Taxonomy (GTDB): domain Bacteria; phylum Acidobacteriota; class Holophagae; order Holophagales; family Holophagaceae; genus Geothrix. The sequence goes on from JAAXXS010000044.1 coordinate 9,444, forward strand.
GACGGGGTGCTCTCGGACCTCAAGCTCAAGGACGGCTCCGGCATCGAGCTGCTCACCTGGATGAAGGAGCAGGCCCTGGAGACGCCGGTGGTGATCATGACCGCCTACGCCACCACGGAGACCACGGTGCAGGCCCTCAACCAGGGGGCGGTGGACTTCATCACCAAGCCCTTCAAGCACGAGGACCTCATCGCGACCCTGAAGGGTCTGCTGGCCGCGGCCGAGCCCGAGGCGCCGCCGCCCCAGGACCTGGGCGAGCTGGTCGGCGTGGGCCCGATGATGCGCAAGATCAACGCCCTCATCGGCAAGGTCTCCCGGGCCGACACCACGGTGCTGCTCACCGGCGAGAGCGGCACGGGCAAGGAGGTGGTGGCCCGGCTCATCCACCGCTACTCCGACCGCGCCAAGGGGCCCTTCGTGCCCATCAACTGCGGCGCGCTGCCCGAGGCCCTGCTGGAGAGTGAGCTCTTCGGCTTCGAGAAGGGTGCCTTCACGGGGGCCAATGCCCTGAAGCGCGGCCTCTTCGAGGAGGCGGGTGGCGGCATCCTCTTCCTGGACGAGATCGGCGAGATGCCGCTAGCACTCCAGGTGAAGCTGCTCCGGGTGCTCCAGGAGCGCAAGGTCCGCCGCATCGGGGCCACGGAGGAGCGGTCCGTGGATGTGCGGGTCATCGCCGCCACCAACCGGGACCTCCGCGCCCGGGCCGAGTCCGGGGCCTTCCGTGAGGATCTCTTCTACCGGGTCAACATCCTGCAGATCCCCATGCCGCCCCTGCGGGACCGGCCGGAGGACCTGCCGGTCCTGGCCGAGCACTTCATCCGCCGCTTCTGCCACAAGCTGGGCAAGGCCCCCATGCAGCTGCACCCCGAGGTCATGGGCCTGCTGCTCGCCTACCGGTTCCCGGGCAATGTGCGGGAGCTGGAGAACCTCATGGAGCGCTGCGTGGCGCTCAATCCCGGCGGCCCCATCACCCGGGACCTGCTGCCTGAGGGCTTCGGCCTGACCGGGGGGGCGGCCACCGGTGAGCGGCTGGCGCCCCTGGCCATCCCCGCGGAGGGCTTCGACCTGGAGGCCTGGGGCCAGGCCATGAAGGGCTACTTCTTGCGGAAGGCCCTGGACGAGGTGGGCGGCGTCAAGACCAAGGCCGGCAAGCGCCTGGGCATGAGCTTCCGCGCCTACCGCTACTGGCTGGCCGAGCTGGGAGGGCTGGATGCCCTGCCCACGGACTTTCCCTGGCCCGGGGACTTCCCCGCGCCGGTCGTCGAAGAGCCCGGGGGAACCGAAAGCCCAAAGGAGGCATGATGCCCATGAATGCTTGCTTTTTCAGCCATTCCAGGCACACTGGAACGCTCGGATGCACCGCCGCCGAGCTCCTTTCCCGGATCCCGACCATGACCCCCGCCTCCGCCCGCCGCAAGACCCGCTCGAAGAGCCGCGGCTTCTCGCTGTTGGAACTGCTGGTGGCCATGATGATCATCGCCGTGCTCGGGACCCTGGGCTTCTCCCAGTACCGCAAGCACTCGGCCCAGGCCCGCTACCTCAAGGCCCAGGACGACCTGAAGATCGTGGCCGAGGGCCTCGACCAGTACTACCTCAAGAGCGGCCACTACCCCGACTTCGGCAGCTATGATGCGATGGTGGACGGCAACTCGGTCCTGGTGAAGGGCAGCCTCATCAAGGCGGGCATGTCCGCCCAGGATCCCTTCGGCCAGCCCTACGAGGGCAAGTCCACCCGGCTCGACTACGAGCTGAAGTGCGCTGGCGACCCGGCCAACCCCGAGGATGCCGGTCCCATCACCCGCACGCCCGGCCAGGGTGCGACGAGCTCCTCGCCCGTGAGCGGCCCGAAGGCCGGTGGCGCTCCCGCCGATGGCGGAGCCAAGAAGTGATCCACCTCTACAAGCTGCCCCAGGAGGGCCTCCGCCTGAATGGCACCACTGAAAAGCTGGCGCTGGAGGGGGATGTGTCCCTGCGGGACCTCACCTGGTCCGTCTTTGCCCTGGCCTCGGATGGCGACGTGTTCCTCGAGGTGAAGGGCCAGGCCGTTTGGCAGGGCGCCTGCAGCCGTTGTCTCGCCCACCTGGATCGGCCCCTGACGGTAGAGAGCCAGTTCCTGGGCAGCAAGGACGCGGAGCTGGTGGCCCGGGGCTGCCACACGCTAGGCTCCCAGGATCTCGACGTGGTCTTCCTGCCCGAGGACACCCTGGACGAGGCGGAGCTGGTGCGCGAGCAGTTTGAGCTCCAGGCCCCCATGCATCCCCTCTGCACCGAAAACTGCCAGGGGCTCTGCCCCACCTGCGGCAAGAACTGGAACAAGGGCCCCTGCCACTGCCAGCCCGAGACTTCCACCACGCCTTCCGCCCTCAATCAGGCCCTTGCCAAGGCCCTGGCGGGAATCAAGCTGGACCCGCAATCCTGAACCCCTTAACCTGGAACTTTGTGTTCTATCCCTAGGAGCAAGCCATGCCGAATCCCAAGCGCCGCCATTCCAAGGCCCGCCGCGACCGCCGGCGCACCCATGACTCGCTCGAGGTCATGAGCGCCAGCACCTGCCCGAACTGCCAGACGCCCAAGCTGCCGCACCGCGTGTGCCCCAGCTGCGGCTTCTACCGCGGCAAGCTGGCCGTCCGCGTCGCCGCGACGGCTTAAGAACACTTCGGTGGACAGCCACCGCATTGCACTGGATGTCATGGGGGGGGATTTCGCCCCCCATGCCACTCTGCAGGGCGCCCGGGAGGCTCTTGAGGCCTGGCCCGGGCTGCAGCTGTTCCTGGTGGGCAATGAGGGCGTGATCCGCCCCGAGCTGGCGAAGCATGGCTTCACCCCGGCCCTCATGGCGCGGGTGGAGCTGGTGCATGCCTTCCACACCGTGGCGATGGAGGACAAGGCCACCTGCATCCTCAAAGAAAAGAAGGACAGCTCGATCCGGGTGGCGGCCCAGCTGGTCCGTGAGGGCCGGGCCCACGGCGTCGTGTCCATGGGCCACACCGGGGCCGCCATGGTGGCTTCCAGCCTGGTGATCGGCAAGCTTGATGGCGTGGACCGGCCGGCCCTGGCCAGCGTCCTGCCCAACATGAAGGGCACCCCCACCGTGCTGCTGGATGTGGGCGCCAACGTGGACTGCCGCGCGGTCCACATCGCCCAGTTCGCGGTCATGGGCTCGGTCTACGCCGAAGAGGTGCTGGGCCTGGAGCGGCCCCGGGTGGGCATCCTCAGCGTGGGCGAGGAGGACGGCAAGGGCACGGACGTGACCAAGGACGCCTCCGCCATGCTGCGGCAGATGGACATCAACTTCGAAGGCAACGCCGAGGGACGCGACATCTGGAATGGCAGCTTCGAGGTCATCGCCTGCGACGGCTTCGTGGGCAACATCGTGCTCAAGTCCAGCGAGGCCCTGGCGGAGGGCATCATCTCCGGCCTGCGCGAGAGCTTCATGCAGAGCGCCCTGACCAAGTTCGCGGGCCTGCTGGCCAAGCCGGCCATGAAGAGCTTCAAGAAGAAGCTGGACTACTCGGAGTACGGCGGCGCTCCGCTGCTGGGCGTCAAGGGCGTGAGCATCATCGGCCATGGCCGCAGCGACGCCAAGGCCGTGCGCAACGCCATCCGCGCCGCCCTCCGCGCCGCCGAGCACAACCTGCACCAGCGCATCCAGGAGCGCGTCGCCCTGTTGCTGCCGCAGGACTGAGCGAGCGGAGGACTTCATGGGCAAGGTGGCTTGGCTGTTTCCGGGGCAGGGGTCCCAGGCGGTGGGCATGGGGATGACCTTGGCCGAGGCGGAACCGGCGGCCCGCGCCGTGCTGCAGGAGGCCGATGCGGCCCTGGGGTTTGCCCTGTCGAAGCTGATGGCCGAAGGGCCGGAAGAGACCCTCAAGCTCACGGAGCACACCCAGCCGGCCATCCTGACCCACAGCATCATGGTGGTGCGGGCCCTGGGCGACCGGCTGCCGCGCCCCGACTTCGCCGCCGGCCACTCCCTGGGCGAATACAGCGCCTTGGTGGCCCTGGGCGCCCTGGACTTCCAGGACGCGGTCCGCACCGTGCGTGAGCGGGGCCGGGCCATGCAGGTGGCCGTGCCCGTAGGAGTTGGCGCCATGGCGGCCATCCTGAGCATGAGCCAGGCGGATGTGGAGGCCAGCTGCGCCGCGGCCCAGGCCGCCACTGGCAAGATTGTGGTGCCCGCCAACTTCAATGGCCCCGGCCAGATCGTCATCGCCGGGCACGCCGAGGCCGTGGACGCGGCCCTGGAGGCCGTCAAGGCCCGGGGGTGCCGGAAGGCCATGAAGCTGCCCGTGAGCGCCCCCTTCCACTCCCCCCTCATGGAGCCCGCCCAGGCCCACATGGAGCCGGTCCTGCGCGGACTCCGCTTCCAGGCGCCCTGCTGCCCCCTGGTGAACAACGTGGACGCCGCCGCCGTGGCCGAGCCCGAGGCCCTGCGGGACGGCCTGGTGCGCCAGATTCCCGGCGCCGTGCGCTGGCAGGCCACCCTGGACCTGCTCCTGGACCAGGGCGTGACCACCTTCCTGGAGCTGGGTCCCGGCAAGGTCCTGGCGGGTCTGGTCAAGCGCCAGGCCAAGGAGCGGGGCCTGGAGGTGACCGCCCTGAGTCTGGGCGCCCCCGAGGACCTCACTCAGCTGGGCTGACACCCCCCTGGGAGGCTGGCTTTCGGGGAAGGTGTGATGGAAAGCAAAGGCCTTCAACGTTAGGGTAAATAAACGCCGCGATCACGGTATTCGTGGGCGGGATGCTGGGCTGCGCGCAGCCGTCTCGCCATCCCCCATCCACTCCCCGCCTGGAGGTGCTCATGCGCAAGGATCTAGTCTTCGGAATGGCCGGTTCGGGAGGAGATGGCATCGTCTCCGCCGGTGATTCATTGCTGCAGGCCGCGGCCGCCGAGGGATACCACGGGGTCATGACCAAGAGCTTCGGCTCGCAGATCCGCGGTGGCGAGTCCTCCTGCCGTGTGCGCATCAGCACGACCCCCATCCTCAACCCCGGCGGCAACCTCGACGTGGCCGTGGCCCTGAACTGGGATGACTTCCTCAAGTTCGGCGCGGAGCTGCCCGTCAGCGGCAACACGGTGGTGATCTACGAGGCCGCCACCAAGATCCTCGAGGCGGACATTCCCCTGGTGGGAGTGACCCCGCTGCAGGTGATTGCCGTGCCCATCGCCGAGATGGCCAAGGCCACCGCGGGCACCGAGCGCGCCAAGAACACCGTGGTGCTCGGACTCATCGCCGGCTGGTTCGGCATCGGCGCCGTGGCCGTGATGAAGGGCATCCGGAAGAAGCTGGCCAAGAAGGGCGAGGAGCTGGTGGACGCCAACCAGCGCGCCTTCGACGCGGGCCGCGCCTTCGCCATGGAGCACCCGCTCAAGGTCAGCATGAACGTCGCGGCTTCGGCCACCAAGGGCCAGGTCAAGCTCATCACCGACGGCAACGACATGTGCGCCGCGGCGGCGATCTTCGCAGGCTGCCGGTTCTTCGGCGGCTACCCCATCACCCCCTCCACCGAGGTCATGCAGTTCTTCACAGACCACGTGTGGAAGTACAACGGCGCGGTGCTGCAGGCCGAGGACGAGATCGCCGGCATCGGCGCGGCCGTGGGCGCCTCCTTCGCGGGCACCAAGTCCATGACCGCCACCAGCGGCCCCGGCCTCTCCCTGAAGTCCGAGATGATGGGCCTCGCCAGCATCGCCGAGCTGCCCCTGGTGATCGTGGACGTCCAGCGCGGCGGCCCCTCCACCGGCCTGCCCACCAAGACCGAGCAGTCCGACCTCTTCGCGGCGGCCTTCTCCGCCCACGGTGACGTGATCCGGCCGGTCCTGGCCCCCACCTCTGTGGCCGACACCTTCCGCATCACCATCGAGGCCTTCAACATCGCCGAGTACTACCAGACGCCGGTGATCGTGCTCTCCGACCAGGAGATCGCCTCGCGGAAGGAGACCCTGGATCCCATCGACACCACCCAGTTCAAGATCATCAACCGGGTGGTGCCCACGGGCACTGACCTGGTGGACTACAAGCGCTTCAAGCAGACGGACAACCACATCAGCCCCATCAGCCACCCGGGCATGCTCGGCGGCACCTACCTGGCCTCTGGCATCGAGCACGTGGAGTCCGGCGCGCCGACCAACAGCGGCTCGGTCCACCAGCGCATGAACGACAAGCGCACCAAGAAGTTCGATCCGCTGAAGGAGCGCAAGGACCTGTTCGAGGTGACCGGCAACCCCGATGCGCCCATCGCCATCCTGGCCTGGGGCAGCGTCGCCGGCGTCTGCCGCGAGGCCCTGGAGATGGCTCAGGCCGAGGGCATCAACGTCAAGCTCATGGTTCCCTACCTGCTGTATCCCGTGGCCGAGGGCATCTACAACGAGTTCTTCCAGTCGGTGCAGAAGGGCCTGATCGTCGAGCAGACCCACCTGGCCCAGACCTTCAAGCTGCTCCGCATGCACATTGACCTGCCCAAGGGCGTCCAGTCCCTCGCCCGCAGCGGTGCCAACCCCTTCCTGCCCACCGACATCGTCGAGGCTCTCCATCGTCTCCTCTCGGAGCTGCAGCGCAGCCACGAGGGCCAGCTTCAGCCCCAGGAGTGAGGTCCACCATGAGCGCAACCTGCGAATACCAAGCAAAAGACTACAAGAGCGACCTCAAGCCCATCTGGTGCCCCGGTTGCGGTGACTTCTCCGTGGTCCAGGGCATCTACCGCGCCCTGGCCGCCATCGGCCGCCCGCCCCATGAGATCGCCTTCGTGTCGGGCATCGGCTGCTCCAGCCGCATCCCCGGCTACACCACGGCCTATGGCTTCAACAGCGTCCACGGCCGCTCGCTGCCCATCGCCCAGGGCATCAAGCTGGCCAACCCCGACCTGCTGGTGCTGGCCGCCGGCGGCGATGGCGACGGCTTCTCCATCGGCGGCGGCCACATCGCCCACCTGATCCGCCGCAACATGGACATCACCTACATCGTGATGGACAACCAGATCTACGGCCTCACCAAGGGGCAGCTGTCCCCCACCTCCCAGAAGGGGCGCACCACCTGCACCTCCCGCTACGGCAGCCTCGAGGAGCCGGTGAACCCGCTCCTCTACGTGCTGGCCTACGGCGCGGGCTTCGTGGCCCAGGCCTCGCCCACAGATCTCGCGGGCATGGCGGCCACCATCGAGGAGGCCATCCGCTACCCCGGGTTCGCCTTCGTGAACATCCAGTCCCCCTGCGTCACCTACGGCGAAGACGCCCAGCAGATCAAGGGCCTCAAGGCCATCAGCGAGAACCTGACGGCGCTGGGCCACAACCCCGCCGACCGCCTCGCCGCCATGGATCTGGCCCAGCACTATGGCGAGAAGCTGCACCTGGGTGTGTTCTACCGCAACCCCGAGCCGGCGCCCACCTACGATGGCCTCGTACGTGAGCGGCAGGCCCTGCTGTCCAAGGATGCCCCTCCGGCGGAGAACATCCTCGACCTCTTCATCAAGAAGTAAGAGAGGATCCGATGACCACCCGCGGCATTGACTATGCGAGCCTCTCCCTGAAGGACGCCCTCGATCTGGCCGTCCTCATCGAGGAAGAGGCCCAGGAGCGCTACGAGGACTTCGCGGCGCAGATGGAACAGCACCGGACCCCCGAGGCGGCGACCTTCTTCCGCCTCATGGCCCTGAACGAAGCCAAGCACGGCGAGGAACTGGCCGCGCGGCGCAGCTCGCTCTTTGGCACGGAGCCCAAGGCCGTGACCCGGGAGATGATCTACGACATCGAGGCCCCGGACTTCGATGCGGCCCGCGCCTTCATGACCCCGCGGCAGGCCATGAAAGCCGCCCTGGCCTCCGAGGTGAAGGCCCACGCCTTCTTCGTGGCGGCCCTGCCCGCCCTGAAGGATGCCGG
>JAAXXS010000223.1 GCA_013334395.1 Holophagaceae bacterium
GGCTCGACGTAGAAGGCGTCCACGCCGAAGTAGTTCCGCGCCCAGCTCATGAGCACGGGATGCAGGGGCGGCACCACGCAGGAGATGGCCACGTGCTTGATCTGCTTGGCCTCGATGCCCTGGTGCCGCATGAGGGCCAGGGCCGAGAGGCCGTATTCGTCGACGGTCCGCTCCCGGCTCGTGGCCAGGCGCCAGGAGCACACCAGGGGCGCGTCCGGGCCCTGGGCGAGATCGAAGATCCCCAGGACCACATTGGTGTTGCCCACATCGACAGCCAGCAGAAGACTCATGAACGCTCCCGGAAATCCTCGGAACCTCTAGGATCGCCGGGGGTGGTCTGCGCCGCCACCCCCCTTGTGATCTCTCAGGTTGGCGCATCCGGTAGCCTGGAACGTCCGTCAGGAGTCTAGCGATGCCCCGCACCATGATCGAGCCCTTCCGCATCAAGTCCATCGAGCCCATCCGCATGACCACGCCCAAGGAGCGGCTGGCGATGCTGGAGGCCGCGAAGCTCAACGTCTTCAAGCTGCGGGCCGAGGATGTGCTGCTGGACTGGCTCACGGACTCGGGCACGGGCGCCATGAGCTCGGCCCAGTGGGCGGCGATCATGCTGGGTGACGAGAGCTACGCCGGCGCCAAGAGCTTCTTCCGCCTGGAGGCCGTGCTCCAGGACCTCACGGGCATGCCCCACCTGATCCCCACCCATCAGGGCCGGGCGGCGGAGAAGGTGCTGTTCAGCGCCGTCTGCAAGCAGGGCGAGCTGGTGCCCAACAACAGCCACTTCGACACCACCCGGGCCAACCTGGAGTTCAACGGCGTCGAGGCCGTCGACCTGGTCATCGCCGAGGGACTGCAGCCCAGCCTGATCCACCCCTTCAAGGGCAACATCGACCTGGCGCGGGTGGAGGCGATCCTGAAGGCGGAGGGGCACCGCATCCCCTTCGGCATGATCACCGTGACCAACAACACCGGGGGCGGCCAGCCGGTCTCCATGGCCAACCTGCGCGCCTACTCGGCGCTGCTGAAGCGCTACGGCAAGCCGCTGATCATGGACGTCTGCCGCTTCGCCGAGAACGCCATGTTCATCAAGCTCCGCGAGGACGGCTACCAGGACACGCCGGTCCGGGCCATCTGCCAGGAGATGTTCAGCTACGCCGACGGCGCCACCATGAGCGCGAAGAAGGACGCCCTCGTCAACATGGGTGGCTTCATCATGCTGCGCAGCGACGAGTGGCTGGACCCGGTGCGCAACATGCTGATCCTCACCGAGGGCTTCCCCACCTACGGCGGCCTCGCTGGCCGGGACCTGGAGGCCATGGCCGTGGGCCTGGAAGAGGGCATGGACGAGTCCTACCTGCGCTACCGGCTGCGCACCGCCGAGTATCTGGGCGAGAAGCTGGAGGCCGCCGGCGTCGGCTTCGTGAAGCCCACAGGCGGCCACGCGGTCTACATCGACGCCCGCACGGTGCTGCCGGACATGCCGGTGGCGCACTACCCGGCCTGGGCGCTCTGCAACGCGCTGTATCTGGAGGGCGGCATCCGCGGCGTGGAGATCGGCTCGGTCATGTTCGGCAAGCGCCTCGAGGATGGCACCGAGACCCACCACAGCATGGAGCTGGTCCGCCTGGCCTTCCCCCGCCGCATGTACACCCAGAGCCACTTCGACTTCGCCGGCGAGGTCATCGCCGAGGTGAAGGGCAAGGCCAAGGAGATCCGCGGCGTGAAGATTGTCAAGCAGAGCAAGTACCTGCGGCACTTCACCGCAGAAATGGCCTGGGTCTAACTGGGTTGGTAACGACACCTGTGGTTCCGCTTTTGATCTTGAATGGCTGGGGGTAGGCTGGGGGATCGCAACCCGGAGCCTGTCGTGATCAAGGGTTATGCCGGTCGCATCCTCGACGTGGACCTGGGCAACCGCTCCTTCAGCTTCCGTCCGCTGGACGAGGAGACCGCCCGCCTCTACCTGGGCGGGAAGGGCTACGGCACGCGGCTGCTCTATGACCTGACCCCGCCGGGCATCGACCCCCTGGGGCCTGAGAACCCGCTGATCTTCGCGACGGGCCCCCTGAACGGCTCCCTGGCGCCCCAGTCCAACCGCTTCGCGGTGATCTGCAAGAGCCCCCTCACCGGGGGCATTGGCAGCGGCGCCTGCGGCGGCTCCTTCGCCTTCGGCCTCAAGAAGGCGGGCATCGACATCCTGATCGTGCGGAACCAGTCCGCCACGCCCGTGCGTCTGGAGGTCGACGGCGACCGGGACAGCGTCGCCTTTCTCGACGCCAGCGAGCTCTGGGGCCTGGGCGCCCGGGCCACCCAGGCGGCGCTCGGCAAGGGGCGGAACCACGCGGTCATCGGGCCGGCCGGGGAGAACCTGGTCCTCTACGCAGGCATCGTCTCCGACGAGCGCATCGCCGGGCGCACCGGCGTGGGGGCTGTGATGGGCTCCAAGCGCCTCAAGGCCGTCTCGGTGGCAGGCACCCGCAAGCTGGAGCTGGAAGACCAGGAGAAGTTCAACGACTACACCAAGTGGCTCCGAAAGCTCTTCCGGGCTCACCCGGTGCTGGGGGAGAAGCTGCGGCGCTACGGCACCATGGGCATCGTCAACACCACCAATGCCCGCAACATCCTCCCCACCCGCAACTTCAAGCTCGGGCACCATCCGGACGCCATGGACGTCTCGGGCGAATACCTCGAGGACCACGGCCTCGTCGGCGTCAAGTCCAGCTGCATCCACTGCCCCGTGGCCTGCGGGCGGGAAGTGACCGTGGAGGGCGTGGGCCGGGTCAAGGGCCCCGAATACGAGACCGCGGCGTTGCTAGGGCCGAACCTCGAGATCACGGACCTGCGCTGGGTCAACGAGTGGAACGAGCTGGCGGATGACCTGGGCATGGACAGCATCAGCCTCGGCGTGACGCTGGGCTTCGCCATGGAGCTGCAGGAGAAGGGCCTGCTCCAGAGCGGGCTGTCCTTCGGGGATGCCACGGGGATAAGTGCCATGATCCAGGACATCGCCCATCGCCGGGGCCTGGGCGCCGACCTGGCCGACGGCGTCAAGCGCATGAGCGAGCGGCACGGCGGCGCCGACTTCGCCATGCACGTAAAGGGCCTGGAGCTCTCGGCCTACGACCCCCGGGGCTCCTTCGCCCAGGGCGTCGAATACGCCACCACCAGCCGCGGCGGATGCCACGTCCAGGGCGCGAGCATGTACTTCGAGTCCACAGGCCCCCTCACCATCGACCCCCAGAGCCTGCGCCTCAAAGCCGAGATCCCGGTGGTGCAGCAGAACCTGGCCTGCGCCATCAACTCCATGGTGCTGTGCATCTTCACCACCTACGGCATGATCCCCAGGCAGGTCCACGAGCTGGACCCCAAGAGCCGCCTGTACCGCACGATCACCTACTTCTTCGAGCGCAGCGGCCCCATGTATCGCCTCATCACCAGGCTCAAGCTGCGGCCCCTGACCTGGTTCGAGCAGTGGCTCACCTACGTCACCGGCCAGACCTTCACCTCGGGGCACCTGCAGGAGATCGGCGAGCGCATCTTCAACCTCGAGCGCATGTACAACCTGCGCGAGGGCCTGACCGGCGCCGACGACACCCTGCCCCACCGGATGCTGCACGAGTCCACCTTTGCCCACCTGGACTCGGGTCATCCGCTCGACCAGCTGCTGCCGACCTACTACCGAATCCGGGGCTGGGACGAGCGTGGAATACCCCTGCAGCGCACCCTCGACCGCCTGAAGGTGCGGACATGAGCATCACCGTCGAGCTGACCTATGACCTGGCCAAGGCCCTGGGCATCCGCCGCCTCGAACTCGAAGGCACGCCCACCCTCCGGCAGGTCCTGGCCCTGACTCGGGACCGCTTCGGGGCCGAGGGGGCGACCTTCGATAAGCTGACCCGGGTGACGGCCCTGGTGGTGAACGGCGTCATCGCCAGCCGCAGCCTCGGCCTGGACACTCCCCTGCACGACGGCGACCGCGTGAGCTTCCTCAAGGCCGCCGCAGGGGGCTGAGGGCTGAGCTATGGATTCAGAAACAGAACAAAAGATTTAACACCGATAAACACCGATAAA
>JAAXXS010000224.1 GCA_013334395.1 Holophagaceae bacterium
TCCACCCGCACCATCAGGCTCGCGGCTTCGTCGGCATCCCGGGTCAGCAGCAGGCGCACCGCATCCTCGGCCCCGCCCATGCGGCCCACGGCATTGAGCCGCGGCCCCACGCCAAAGGCGATGTCCTGGGCGCCGATGGCGCCCTCCTTCTTCGCGGCCCGCAGCAGCGCCGCGAGGCCCGGCCCGTTCCGCTGGGCCAGAGCCTCCAGGCCCCGGCGCACCAGCAGGGCGTTCTCATCCACCAGCGGCATCATGTCGGACACCGTGCCGATGGCCACCAGCTTGAGCAGGCCGTCCAGGAAGGCCGCGTCGGCGGCGTCCGGCTGGGGCACCGCCCCGAGCAGGGCCTGGGCCAGCTTGAAGGCCACGCCCACCCCCGCGAGGTAGGGGTTCGCGTAGCCATCCAGGTGGGGATGCACCACGGCGCAGGCGGGAGGCAGCTCCGCGCCCAGGGCGTGGTGGTCGGTGATCACCCAGGCCAGACCCAGCTCCGCGCTGGCCCGGACCTCCCCCACGCTGCGCACGCCGCAGTCCACGGAGATGAGCAGGCCGGGGTCGCGGCTGGCCTTCAGCTCCTGGATGCAGTCCAGGTGCAGGCCGTAGCCGTCCGAGAAGCGGTTGGGGATGAAGAACGAGGCCTCCGCCCCCAGCTTCTCCAGGGTGCGCACCAGCAGGGCCGTGGCGGTGACGCCGTCCACGTCGTAGTCCCCGTAGACCACGATGCGCTCGCGGGCCGCGATGGCCTGGCGGATGCGCGCCACGGCCGCGTCCACGCCCGGCAGCAGGTGGGGATCAGTGCTTCGGCTCCAGGCCGGATCCAGCCGCCAGGCCAGAGTCTCGGGCCGATCGACGCCGCGCAGCCAGGCCAGCCGCGCCAGCCGGGGATCCAGGCCGCAGGCCTCGCCCAGGGTTCGCCAGGGCGCCAGTCCCGCCGGAAGCTCCCGGCGGAGGCGCCAGAGCTTCGCGCCCATCTCAGCCCACGCTGCCCATGCGGGCGAACTTCTGGTAGCGCTCCTCCACCAGCTGCTCCGCCGTCAGCTCGGACAGCTCGGAGAAGGCTTCGATGACGGCCTCCTTCAGCGCGCTGGCCGCGGCGTCGTAGTCCGAGTGGGCGCCGCCGAGGGGCTCCTTGATGATGGCGTCGATGATGCCCAGCTCCAGCAGGTGCGGGGCTGTCAGCTTCAGGGCCGCCGCGGCCTTGGGCGCCTGGGAGGCGTCCTTCCACAGGATGGAGGCGCAGCCCTCGGGCGAGATCACGGAGTAGATGGCGTTCTCCATCATGAGCACGCGGTCGGCCACGCCCAGGGCCAGGGCCCCACCGCTGCCGCCTTCGCCCAGCACCACCGCCACCACGGGCACCTGGAGCTTGGCCATCTCCAGCAGGTTCCGGGCGATGGCCTCGGCCTGGCCGCGCTCTTCCGCGTCCACGCCGGGGTAGGCGCCGGGGGTGTCGATGAGGCACAGGATGGGCCGCTGGAACTTCTCGGCCAGCTTCATGAGGCGCAGGGCCTTCCGGTAGCCCTCGGGCTTGGGCATGCCGAAGTTCCGCAGGATCTTCATCTTCGTGTCGCGGCCCTTCTGCTGGCCGATGACCATGACGGGATTGCCCTCGATCCAGCCCATGCCGGCCACGATGGCGGCGTCGTCGCCGAAGCGGCGGTCCCCGTGCAGCTCGTCGAAGCGCTCACAGACGCGCTCCAGGTAGTCCAGGGTGTAGGGCCGCTTGGGATGCCGCGCCAGCTGGGCCCGCTGCCAGTCCGTGAGGTTCGAGAACAGGTCGGCCTTCAGCTTGTCGAGCTTCTTGATCAGCTTCTCCCGCTCCTTGTTCTGGGAGGGGTCCATCTCCATGGCCCGGATCTGGGCCTCCATCTCAAGCACCGGCTTTTCCAGCTGCGAGAAATCCATGACCTGTTCGGGGGATGTGTCTTTCATGGAACCTCGAGGCGGTATGTTCGAAGGTTCAGTGTAGGAGGCCGGGGAACGAATGACCAGGGACCCCTGACCCGGGGTAGTCCCCCTCCCGAACCCGCCCCGGCCGCAACAATCACCCCATGGGGCGAGCGCTGTTGGCACAATTTCCCAGAGAGGTCCCGCCCGTGCATGCCCTTCCCTTCCCCCTCCTCGGTCTCAGCGGCGGCATCGCCGCCGGCAAGAGCTTCGTCGCCCGGTGTCTGGCGGAACGGGGCTGGGTGGTCATCGACGCCGACGCCCTGGCCCGGGAGGCCGTGGCCCCGGGCAGCGAGGGGCTCCATGAAGTGGCCCTGGCCTTCGGGCCGGAGGCCCTCCAGGCGGACGGCACCCTGGACCGGGCCTGGGTCGGGAGCCACATCTTCGCCAACCCCGCCGCCCGGACCTTGCTGAACGGGATCCTCCACCCCCGCATCGAGGCCCTGCGGGACGCCCGGCTGCGCGCCCTGCCCGCGGACACCCGCGGCGCGGTGCTGGACGCGGCGCTCTGGGTCGAGCGGGCCCGGGCCCACCACTTCGATGCCTTCTGGACTGTGGACGCCCCGGTGAGCCTGCGGGTGGAGCGCCTCATGGCCCGGGATGGCCTGAGCATCGAGGCCGCCCAGACCCGGCTGCGCGCCCAGGCCACGGCGCCCGAGCGGGCCCTCCATGCGGACCTCGTCATCAACAACGACGGCAGGGTCCTGGCGGAGCTTCTCACCGAGGCCGAAGCGGCCCTTCTGGCAGACTGGAAGGTCCGCCGCGCGCGGACCTGGAGAGCCCCGATGCCCGCACCCTTCACCGCCGACCAGCTCCGTGATGTCCTGTCCGCCCTGCTCTGGCGCGGCGGCGACTACGGCGAGGTGTTCGTGGAGCGCCGCCGGGCCCACGCCCTGGGCATGGATGACGGCCGCATGGAGGACGTGCTGGCCTCAGAGACCTTCGGCGTCAGCCTCCGCCTGGTGGACGGCGAGACCACCCGCTTCGCCGACCTGATCTCCCCTTCCCACGAGGAGCTGCTGGCCTCGGCCCAGACCCTGGCCGCTCCCGGGCAGGGCTCGGCTGCGCTGGTCCCGGTTCTCGTGGTCCGCACCTTCCCCACCCCCAGCCCCGTGACCCAGGATCCGGGCGCCGTGCCCCTGGCCGACAAGGTGGCTCTGGTGCGCCGCGCCGAGGCCCTGGCCCGGGAGCACGCCGAGCCCCTGCGCCCCGGCGCCCTCAAGCAGGTCTCCGTGGGCTACGGCGACAGCACCCAGCGGGTCTGGATCGCCGCAGCAGAGCTGGCCGAGGGCGCCTGGAGCGCGAGGCTCACGGAGGACCACCGCACCCAGGTGGTGCTGCGCCTCAACGCCACCGCTGGCGATGGCGTGCAGCTCCAGACCGGCTACCAGGCCCTGGGCGAGACCCGGGGCTTCGAGCTGTTCACGGACGAGGCCGTCCAGCGCATGGTGCACGAGGCGGTGCGCCTGGCCCTGCAGGCCTTGGAAGCCCAGCCCGCGCCCGCCGGCACCTTCCCCGTCGTGCTCAGCAGCAGCGCCGGGGGCACCATGATCCACGAGGCCTGCGGCCACGGCCTGGAGGCTGACCTGGCCCTGGCCGGCATGAGCTCCTTCGCGGGCAAGCTGGGCCAGCAGGTGGCCGCCGAGGGCGTGACGATCATCGACGACGGCACCCTGCCCCACAAGCGCGGCAGCCAGGCCATCGACGACGAGGGCAACCCGGTGAGCCGGGTGGTGCTCATCGAGAACGGCATCCTCAAGGCCTTCCTCCAGTCCCGCAAGACCTCGCGGCAGATGGCCACGGAACCCACAGGCAACGGCCGCCGCGAGAGCTACCGGCACCTGCCCATCCCCCGCATGCGGAACACCTTCCTGGCCGCGGGCAGCGAGGCCCCCGAGGCCATCCTGCGCGACCTCGACCGCGGCCTGCTCGTGAAGCACATGGGCGGCGGCCAGGTGGATACCGTCACGGGCAACTTCGTCTTCCAGGTCACCGAAGGCTACTGGGTGGAGAACGGCGTGGCCCGCTACCCCGTGAAGAACGCCACCCTCAGCGGCTGCGGCCCCGAGGTGCTGAAGCAGCTCACCCGCATCGGCAGCGACCTCCACCACTTCGACATCGGCA
>JAAXXS010000225.1 GCA_013334395.1 Holophagaceae bacterium
AGCGCCCCGGGACCAGCGGCTGAGCCTGGAGATGACCATCAGCCGGGAGGACTTCCTGCGCCTGCTGCCCGAGGCCGTGGGGCTCACGCCGCAGGCCGGGGCGGATGGGGTCTTCCGGCACGCGGAGGGCACCCGCTGCTGGTCTCTGGAACTCCAGCCCCTGGAGCTCCTGCGACTCGGACGCCTGTCCCTGGTCAGGCACCGGGTTGAACTGACCTTCGAGGGGCACACGGACGCGCAGGTGGCCGCCTTCATGGCCCGCTTCCACCGGGGCTTCCAGCGGGGGGGCGGGTAGGGCGAAGCTGGTCGCGCCTTAGCGCGCCGTCGAGTGGGAGCGGTCCGTGCGGCGGGCCTGGATGAAGCGGTGGATGGGCTCGAGATCGGTGCCCGCCAGCGGATGGAGCACGATGCCCAGACGGGTCGGGTACTCCTGGCCCTCGAGGAAGTTCAGGTGCCGCACCTCGCCGGGGCAGTTCAGGATGGCGCCGTCCGGCAGCTCCGCGTTGATCTCCACCGCAGCGTGGAGGTCCACCATGAGGGTCTCCTCGAAGGCGAGGCCCACGCCGGTCTCCGTGAGGTTCACCAGGAGCGCGTCCAGCTTCCGGTCCCCCAGGGTCACGCGGACCTTCAGGGGCGACTGGTCGGGGCCGGCCACCCGCATGTCGCGGCGGCGGTGCAGGTGGGCCGGCTCGTGGGGCCAGCGGAGGTGGAGCAGGGTGTGTCCCTCCTCATCCTGGATGGGTGCCAGCAGCTCAGACTCCAGGCTCAGCACCTCGTCGCCCAGGAGGACGGTGAGGGTCACCGGGGTGCCTTCCACGGGTACCAGGTCCCGGGCGTGGAGGCCGGACAGCTCGAGGGTCGAGCCGGCGCGGAAGCTGTGGATCCGCAGGTCACCCAGCAGGCGGGAGTTGGCCTTCTGCAGGCGGAGGCTGGCCACCGCCCGGGTCAGCCGGGCTTGGATCAGGAACTGCTCGAGTACGTGGGCGGAGAGGAAGGAGACGTTGACCATGGAATGGTTGCCTTTCAGATGCCCTGGCTCAGCCGGTGGGCCAGGTTGGGATGCAGCCCAGCGGCCAGGATGGCTTTGGCTGCGCCCTTCACGTCGTAGTCGAGGCGATGGAGCCTCAACCGGTGGTGCTTGGGGTCGTAGGTCATGAAGGAGGCGCGGGGATCGCGGTCCCGGGGCTGGCCCACGGAGCCCGGGTTCACCAGGTAGCGGCAGTGGGGCTGCAGCTGAAACCACTCGCCGGGCTCCAGGGAGATCCAGTTCAGCTGGCTCCGGCCCTCGTCCAGCTCGAAGCAGCCGGGCACGTGGGTGTGGCCGAAGAAGCAGAGCTGACCGTGGAAGGCGTCGAAGGCCTGGCTGACCTCGCGGATGTGGAGCAGGTAGGCGTCCTCGTCCATGGGCGCCCCGTGGGCGATGAGGTAGTCGTCCCCCACCCAGATGGGCCCGGTGGGTGCTTCGGCCAGCAGCCGCCAGTTGTCCTGGCGCAGCCGCTCCCGGGTCCAGTCCGCAGCCTGCCGGGCCGGGAGGCTGAAGGTGTTGTCCGGCTCCAGGCCCGCACAGACCTTGTCGTGGTTGCCCCGCACCAGGAACCGGGGGCGCAGCTCGCGGACCTTGTCCAGCAGCTGGTTGGGGTGGGCGCCGTAGCCCACCAGGTCGCCCAGGATCACGAAGCGGTGGATCGCCCGCCTGCGGGTGAACCGGAGCACTGCGCGAAGGGCGTGCAGGTTCGAATGCAGATCGGAAAGGATCAGGTCCACTGGGTGCCTGGGGGTTGGCTAACAGTTTAGCAAGGCCGAGGCCAACTCCCGAGAACTGTGACCAAATGGGATGGCCATGGGGGCCAGGGACCAGGCGGGCACCCTTGAAGCCCAGCGGGCCATGAAGGCCGCCCGGTCCTGGGCGAGGGGCCGGTCCGGATCCTGGCCGACCCGCGCCCAGGCGCGCAGGGGCGACTCGGCCAGCCACAGGGCCGCGAAGCCGCTGGCCGCCACGGTGGCCCGATTGGCCGGAGCCTCCCAGGCGCCGCCGCCCAGGGCCACAATGGCCGGGGTCGCCAGCAGGGAGGCCAGGTGCTCGGCCTCGAGGGCCCGGAAGGCCGGCTCCCCGGCCGCCGCGAAGATGGCGCTGATGGGCTGTCCCTGCCGCTGCTCGATGATCGCGTCCAGGTCGTGGCAGGGCAGGTCCAGGCGCTGGGCCAGCTCCTTGGCCAGGGTGGACTTGCCGGCGCCGCTGCCCCCGAGGATGACGACGCCCTGGCCGGCCCGGAACGGGAGGCGCACCTGCCAGCGCTGCCGCTGGGCCTCCCAGCCCAGCGCCGCGGGATCCCCGGCCCGGTGCAGCTCGCCCACCATGGCCAGGGACTCGGCGCCGGCCGCGAAGCAGTCCGGTGCGTCGGCGGCGGTCAGGCCGCCGATGGCGATGGGGGCAACGTCCCGGGATCGGAGCGCTGCGCAGCCCGCCCTCAGGCCCTCCAGGCCGATGGGCTCTGCGTGGTCGGCCTTGGTGGCCGTGCCCCGGAAGGGACCGACCCCGGCGTGATCGCAGCCCGCCTCGGGTGCCTCCCACTCGGCGGGAGCGTGGGTCGAGGCGCCAAAGTGGCAGCGGCCCAGGCCCGGCAGCCGTGTCGCCTCGGCGGCGGGCAGGTCGCCCTGGCCCAGGTGCAGGCCCCAGGGCGCCAGGCCCTCCCGGGCCGCCAGCATCGCCAGGTCCGCCCGGTCATTGACGCAGAGCTGAGGCCAGCCGCCGTTGGCCGAGGCCTCCGCCAGCGCCGCCCGCAGCTCCACCCACTGGGCCCGGGCGTCCAGCGGCTTGCCCCGGAACTGCACCAGCGGAAACCCCGCCTCGCCGAAGTGCCGCACCTGCGCCGAGAGCGACTCCGCCCGGGTGGCGTCCGTGATGGGGTAGAGCGGCGGCAGCTGCAACATCCCACCAGCTTACAGCCCAGACTCCCAGCCCCAGAACAGAACACGGAAGAGAAAAACCACAGATCCGCGGCGAAGACACGACCGAAAGAGAAGGGAAGGGCTCCTCGAAAATGAATTTTTAACCACAAAGAACACAAAGGGCACAAAGGAAAAGGATCTAGGTTTTTTGTGTTCTTTGTGTTCTTTGTGGTTAACCCGCTTTTCTCTGCAGTCAGCCCTGCCTCGTCTGCGCCGATAGGCGAGATAGCCCGATTCATTTGTGGAGAGTCGTTCTTCGCCCGGCCCTACGCGGCCTCGCCCTCGGCGAACTGGAGGCGGACGAGCTTGGCGTACACGCCGTCCTGGGCGATGAGGCTGTCGTGGGAGCCGCGCTCAACCAGGGCGCCCTGGTCCAGCACCCAGATCTCGTCGGCGTCGCGGATGGTGGAGAGGCGGTGGGCGATGGTGAAGGTGGTGAGGCGGTGGCTCACGCGCTCGATGACCTTCTGGATCTTGGCCTCGGTCTCAGAGTCGATGTTGGCGGTGGCCTCGTCGAGCAGCAGCACCGCCGGTTCCAGATAGAGCATCCGGGCGAAGGCCAGCAGCTGGCGCTCGCCGGCGCTGAGCTTCTGGCCGCGCTCGCCCACCTGGGTGTCCAGGCCCAGGGGCAGGCGCTCGACCAGGTCCTTGAGCTGGCTCTGCTCCAGCACGGAGTCCAGGCGAGCCAGATCCAGGGGCCGGTCCAGCACGATGTTGTCGCGGAGGGTGCCCGAGAAGACGAAGACGTCCTGCAGCACCAGGCCGAAGAGGGCCCGCAGCTCGCGGACCTTCAGCCGACGCACGTCCGTGCCATCCACGGTGATGCGTCCCGCGTGCACGTCGTAGAAGCGCATGAGCAGGTTGATGAGGGTGCTCTTGCCCGCGCCGGTGTGGCCCACCACCGCCACGCGTCGGCCCCGGGGGATGGCGCCGCTGAGGCCGCGGACCACCTGCCGGCCGCCCTCTTCGTAGGCGAAGGTGACGTCCTCGAAGCGGATCTCGCGGGTGAAGGCCGCGGACTCGGCCGCCGGGTCCTCGGGGATCGCCTCCTGGTTGTCCAGCAGCTTGAAGATGCGCTCGCTGGAGGCCAGGG
>JAAXXS010000226.1 GCA_013334395.1 Holophagaceae bacterium
GCCACTTCGACGCGGAAGGCGTCCGGGTGGTCCAGCAGGGGAGTCAGCACGTCACGCAGGAAGGCTTCGAAGTCCATGGTCGCTCCGGGGGAGGCGCGAAGAACAAAGAAAGCCGGACCTGCGCCCGGCTTTCGCGATGCGGAATCGGGCTAAAGGACCTGGTTCTTCTTGAACAGGTCGAGCACGGTCTTGGAGGGCTGGGCGCCCTTCTGGAGCCAGGACTTGGCCTTCTCCACGTCGATCCGGACCGCCTCGCCGGTGCCGGCGATGGGGTTCACGAAGCCCAGCACCTCGAGGGCCTGGCCCGTCGGGATGCGGTCGTTCTCGGAGACGACGATGTGGTAGAACGGGCGCTTCTTGGCACCATTGCGAGCAAGTCGGATCGAAAGCATGGGTACTCCCTGAGCAGGAAAGTGTAGCGCGGAAGGGCTCAAGTCCCAAGCCCTAATTGGGGTTCCCACGGAAAGCGGAAGCCGCCCAAGGGGTTCTCAGGGATCGAAGGCGGCCGGGGGGAAGCTGCCCGCCAGCTCGGCCTGGCGCTCCCGGATGTTCCGCCGGAGCGTGGGCCAGCGGGGGTGCGCCCGGACCCGCGCCAGGAATGGCGAGGCCTCGTACCAGTCGGCGCAGCTGAAGCCCTGCACGAAGGCCCGGGTGGCGCAGTCGATGCCGCGGTCCGCGTCGCCCAGGAGGGAGTAGGCCTCGGCTTCCTTGAAGGTCCACTCACCATCGGGGATCCGCAGCTTGCCGCGGACCTCGTCCACCTCGTGCAGCATCAGGAGGCCTTCGCGGGCCCGACCCTCCAGGTAGGCCCGGTAGACGCGGCAGAGGTCGCGGAAGGGGATGGGCTCCATGGCCGGAGCGCTGCCCGCCGTCATGAAGCTCAGGGCCTGGCGATGTTGCCCCTGGAGCAGCGCGAAGTAGCCCTGGTAGAAGCAGGTGCTCGCGTCCTGGCGGAGGCTGCGGATCCGGAGGAGCTCCTGGCCGAAGGCCGCGTGGTCCCCGAGGTACAGATAGGTCGTCTCGGCGAACCAGGCCGAAGGCGAGGCCAGGTGGCCCAGCAGGTCATTGCGCCGGGACAGGGCGCGGCGGGCGTTCTCCAGCAGGCCCGAGGTCCGGCTGGCGTACGCCAGCCCAAGGTAGAGGTCCGCGCCGCCCGGCCGCACGCGCAGCGCCTCCTTGAGCAGGCGGAGGGCCGGGCTCTGGTTGCCGGTGTCCGTCAGCATCAGGGACCAGAGGAAGGTGGCCCGGGGGTAGCCAGGCACAAGGTCCACGGCCTTCCGGAAGGCATGGTGCGTCCGGGAGTTCAGCCCGACGCCCGCCGCCTCCGGGTTCACCCAGAGGCTGCGGTAGAGGTGATCGCCCAGGGCCGCCCAGGCCGTGGCGCAGTTCGGCTCCTCCTGGACCAGGTTCCAGGACTTCGGCAGGTGGCTCGTCGCCGCGTGATCATCCCGGATGGCAAGCCCTTCCAGCAGCAGCCAGAAGTTCCCTGGGGCGCGTGGCAGCAGCTCGTTCGTCCGCCGGACCTGGGTCATGAGGGGCCAGTGCTGGACCACGTGGTCCATGGTCTTGGCGGGTTCCCGGGCGGGGGCCACATCCGAAACCCAGGGCTGGGCTGTCAGCAGCCGGGCCACGGTGTTCCATTCCAGGCTCAGGGCGAGGAGGTCCTTGTCGCGGCGGCCCTGGAACCGCAGCAGCCTCAGGCCGGGGGGCAGCCGCTGAAGCTCGGCGATCGATGGAAGGTCCTTCCCGTGGGTGACCGTGGCTCCGGCGAGGATCTCCATGTAGTCCGAGAGCAGGGTCTCCAGGCCGGGGCCGACTTCCTGCCCCTGGCTGTCCAGAGAGGACCGCAGGATCAGCACCCGCTCGGCGGCGGGGGGCCGCAGCAGGGCGAAGCCCAAGCTGCCAAGGCCCAGCAGCAGCAAGGTCAGGAGGCCCAGAAGCCCGGCGCGGATCAGGGTGGGGCGGGGCGCCTTCATGGCCGGGGCGTCAGAAGGGCAGGTTGGGGGCGCCGCCCAGCTTGCCCATGCGCTGCATGCGGGCCATGAACTTCGGATCGTTCATCTGGCCCATGAGCTTCTTGGTCTCCACGAACTGCTTGAGCAGCTGGTTGATCTCGCTCACGGGGCGGCCGCAGCCTGCGGCGATGCGGCGCTTGCGCTTGCCGTCCAGCAGGTTGTGGTTGGCCCGCTCGGCGGGGGTCATGGAGTTGATGATGGCTTCCAGGTGCTTGATGCGCTTGTCCGTCGCCACCTGGGCGATCTGGTCCTTCATCTGTCCGAGTCCTGGCAACATGCCGAGGATCTTGTTCATGGAGCCCAGCTTCTGGACCTGCTGGAACTGCTTGCGCATGTCCTCGAGGGTGAACTGGTTCTTGGCCATGCGCTTGGCCATGACCTCCGCTTCCTTCTCGTCGATGCGGTCCTTGGCGTGCTCGATGAGGCTCAGCACGTCGCCCATGCCGAGGATGCGCTGGGCCATGCGGTCCGGGTGGAAGCGCTGGAAGTCCTCCAGCTTCTCGCCCTCACCCACGAACTTCAGTGGCCGACCCGTGGCCTGCTTGATGCTGAAGGCCGCGCCGCCGCGGGTGTCGCCGTCAGTCTTGGTGAGCACCACACCGGTGATGCCCAGCTTCTCGTGGAAGGCCGTGGCGCTGCGCACCGCGTCCTGGCCGGTCATGGCGTCAGCCACGAAGAGGATCTCGTCGGGCGAAGTGGCGGCCTTGATGCGGGCCAGCTCCTCCATGAGCCCTTCGTCCAGGTGGAGGCGGCCCGCCGTGTCGAGGACCACCACGTCCCAGCCCTTGAGCCGCGCCTCGGCCACCGCCGCGACGCAGATGGCCACGGGATCGGTCTCCGTGGTGCGGAAGGAGGGCACGCCGGCATCCCTGGCCACCACGTGGAGCTGCTCGATGGCCGCAGGGCGGTAGACGTCCGCGGGCACCAGCAGGGGCGAGCGGCCCAGCTTCTTGAGGAACAGCGCCAGCTTGCCGCAGGTGGTGGTCTTGCCCGCGCCCTGCAGGCCCACCATCATCACCACAGTCGGCGGGTGGGTGGCGAAGGTGATGGGGTGCTCGGGGGCCTGGCCGCCCATGATCTCCACCAGCTCCCGGTGGACGATGTCGATGAAGGCCTGGGTGGGGTTGAGGCCCTGCAGCACCTCGGCGCCCAGCGCCTTCTCCTTCACCCGCAGCAGGAAGGTGCGGGCCACGCTCACGTGGACGTCCGCCTCCAGCAGGGCCATCCGCACTTCCCGGAGCACGCCTTCCAGGTTTGATTCCGTCAGCTTCGACTGGCCCCGGAGGGCCTTCATCGCCTGGCTGAGCTTCTGGGTAAGGCTGTCGAACATGGGACCTCGGCGGAGTGCAACCTCCCATCTTAACGAGCTCCAGGGGAATCCCGCCGCTCCCGGCTCCCCTGGCAGTCTCTAGACCGAATTCGGGCCGTTGTGAAACGGCCCGAATTCGGTCTTTTCGGGCAAGAGACCCTGTCGCAACACAAAACTTGGCGCATAATCTTGACCAACGGAGTCAAGTTCATGCCCAACGGTCTGGCCGACAGCCTCAGTCCCTACCTCCTGCAGCACGCCCATAACCCCGTGGACTGGCAGCCCTGGGGGGAAGCGGCCCTGGCGCGGGCACGGGCGGAGCAGAAGCCCATCTTCCTGAGCATCGGCTACAGCGCCTGCCACTGGTGCCACGTCATGGAGCGGGAGAGCTTCGAGAACCAGGCCGTGGCTGATGAGCTCAACGCGCACTTCGTGAGCATCAAGGTGGACCGCGAGGAGCGGCCGGACCTGGACGACCTCTACATGGACGCGGTGCAGGCCCTCACGGGCCGGGGCGGCTGGCCCATGAGCGTCTGGCTGACCCCGGACCTGGAGCCCTTCCATGCGGGCACCTACTTTCCGCCCCAGTCGAGGGGGGGCATGCCCGGCTTTCTGCCGCTGCTCACGCGCATCGCGGAGGCGTGGCAGG
>JAAXXS010000045.1 GCA_013334395.1 Holophagaceae bacterium
GCGCCCAGCCCCTGCTGGACACCCTCAAGGGCACGGTGCTGGCGGTCAACGGCGAGATCTACAACCACAAGGAGCTCCGCAAGGGGCTGACCGAGGCCCACGACTTCCAGACTTTGTCGGACTGCGAGGTCATCCTCTACCTCTACGACGAGCTGGAGCCCCGGGACTTCCTGAACCGCATGAACGGCATCTTCGCCTTCGTGCTCTACGACCCCAAGCGGGAGACCTACCTCATCGCCCGGGATCCCATCGGCGTCATCCCCCTCTACGTGGGCTGGGACAAGCACGAGAACCTCATCGTCGCCTCGGAGATGAAGGCCCTGGTGGGGCACTGCGACCGCATCCGCGAAGTGCCGCCCGGCACCTATTTCCTGGGCCACGAGGCGGACAAGGGCTTCCAGCGCTACTACCAGCCGGACTGGGCCGAGCCGGGCTACGTGCCCACGGAGGCCTACGACCCCGTCGCCCTGCGCGAGTCCCTGGAGGCCGCCGTGCACCGCCAGCTCATGTGCGATGTGCCCTACGGTGTGCTCATCTCCGGCGGCGTGGATTCCTCCATCATCTCGTCCGTCGCGGCCAAGTTCCGGGACAACCGCGTGGAGGAGGGGGACGCGGGCCCTGCCTGGTGGCCCCGGATCCACAGCTTCGCCGTGGGCCTGGTGGGCGCCCCGGACCTGGCCCCGGCCCGCAAGGTCGCGGACTACATCGGCGCCATCCACCACGAGATCCACTTCACGGTGCAGGAGGGCCTGGACGCCCTCTCCGACGTGATCCACCACATCGAGACCTTTGACGTCACCACCATCCGCGCGTCAACCCCCATGTATCTCCTCATGCGGAAG
Source organism: Holophagaceae bacterium (assembly GCA_013334395.1). Taxonomy (GTDB): domain Bacteria; phylum Acidobacteriota; class Holophagae; order Holophagales; family Holophagaceae; genus Geothrix. The sequence goes on from JAAXXS010000045.1 coordinate 843, forward strand.
ATCCGGGCCATGGGCATCAAGATGGTGCTCTCCGGCGAGGGCGCCGACGAGATCTTCGGCGGCTACCTCTACTTCCACAAGGCCCCCAACGGCCAGGAGCTGCACGAAGAGCTGGTCCGCAAACTCCAGAAGCTGCACCTCTACGACTGCGCCCGGGCCAACAAGTCCAGCGCCGCCTGGGGCGTGGAGGCCCGCGTGCCCTTCCTGGACCGGGAGTTCCTGGACGTGGCCATGCGGATGAATCCCGACGTGAAGCTGCCCCGGAACGCCCCCCGGCCCAAGCCCATGGAGAAGTGGCCCCTGCGCCAGGCCTTCGTCGGGGCCATCCCTGACGAGGTGCTGTGGCGCCAGAAGGAGCAGTTCTCGGACGGCGTCGGCTACTCCTGGATCGACTCCCTGAAGGCCCACGCGGAGAAGGAGGTCAGCGATCGCATGCTGGCCGGCGCCGCAGAACGCTTCCCGGTGAAGACCCCCGAGACCAAGGAGGCCTACCTCTACCGCCAGCTCTTCGAGCACCACTTCCCCAGCGCCACCGCCGTCCACTGCGTCCCCTTCGAGCGCAGCGTCGCCTGCAGCACCGAGACCGCCCTGCGCTGGGACGCCGCCTTCGCGAACATGGCCGACCCCTCGGGCCGCGCCGTCATGGACATCCACGATGAGGGTTACAAGGCCAACAATGCCTGATCCGGAAGCCGGACTCGCGCTGCTGATGGACCGGATCAAGCCTGGCTCGGGGCGGCAGGTACGGGTGCCGGAGCCCTGGGAGCCGCCGGTCTTTGCGTGCTATGAGGACATCCGGCCCTGGCTGCGCGAGTCGGTCCTCACGGCGGAGATGTACGAGCGCTTCCCGGACGGCCGCTGGACCCTTCAGCTCCTGTTGAAGGAGCAGAACCCGGGAACATACCGGTATATCGTCCTCTGAGCAGCCCCGGACCATGCGACCGCCCTGGCACTCGACCACCCTCCGCATCCTGACCCTCGGGGGGACGGCGCTCCTGGCAGCCCTCATCGCCAACCGGCTCGCCGCTCCGGCCCGGCGTCTGGCCTGGCGGACCGCCTTGCCGCTGAGTCCCGCGCTTGCGAAGCCCCCTGGGGAGCTGGAGCGCCGAGCCCCGACCCTCCCGAAGGTCCCCCCTTCCGCACCGGAGCCTCACCCCCAGGGCGCCCGGCCCGCAGCTGCGGCGCCAGCAACCAAGCCCGCGGCGCCTCCCGTGCCTGAGCAGGCCCCCACGGCCCCGGCGCCCATCACCGAGATCAGCAGCCAGGAAGCCTGGCAGGCGTTCCAGGCCGGGCTGCCCTTCCTGGACGCCCGCCGCAGCGGGGAGTTCACCGAAGGGCACCTTCCGGGAGCCTGGAACACTCCGGTCTGGGAAGCGGATCTGGACGACCGGCTGCTGGACTTCAAGGCCCAGCGCCGCCCCGGTGCCGGCGATGCCATCGTCATCTACTGCAGCGGCGGAGACTGCCAGGACTCCCAGCTCCTCGCGGAGAAGCTCCTGGCCCAGGGCTACTTCCACCTCCTCATCTACCGCGAGGGCTACCCGGACTGGGTGGCCCGGAGCCGCCCCGTCGAGAGGGGTGGGTGATGAGGCGCTGGCTGCTGCACCCCCGCCTGACCCTGCTCGTCCGACTCACGCTCGGTGTGACCTTCATCCTGGCGGCCCTGCCCAAGATCGGGGATCCGCCGGCTCTGGCCAAGACCATCTGGGCCTACCAGCTGGTGCCGGCCTTCGCCCTGAATCCCATGGCACTGGTGCTGCCCTGGCTGGAGCTGCTCTGCGGGTTGGCGCTGGTGGCGGGCACGTGGGTCCGGGCTGCGGCCCTGTGGGTGGGAGCCCTGCTGCTCGCCTTCAGCCTGGCCCTGGCGTTCAACCTCGCCCAGCAGCGCCCCATTGACTGCGGCTGCTTCGGGGCCGCAGGGCCCCGGACCGACGCCGAGCGGCTGGCCGACATGCGCTGGGTGCTCCTGCGGGACCTGGGCCTGCTGCTCCTGGTCGCCCAGGTGCTGGCGGCGACCGCGCCGAGAAAGCCCTGACCTGGAAATAGGCCTGGCTCCGCCCAATTGGCTCTTCAATGGTCACCACGATATTTCATTTCGGCTCGCGTATCGCCACAGCCGATACCGAGAAGATCCCATGGCGGACTGCCGGCACGCGGGTTGACAGGAAAAGCCCACCGCCAAGACGCCAAGGACGCCAAGGACGCCAAGCAGCGCTGACACACCCCGCACGGGTCCGCCGGAGGCGGCTTCCGGCATGGCCGGAAGTGATCCCGGGGGCGCCTGGGTGGCGTCCCCAAAAGCGCAGCCCCAGCGCCCCCGAGATCCAACCCGTGCACAGGAGATGGCCGCCCCTTGATGTTGCGGGCCTGAGGGTCACGCTCGCGGGGCCATGCATTTCTTGGCGTCTTGGCGCCTTGGCGGTGATCAGTTCTGTTCTGGAGTGCGTTTTCAGCGGAGCCTGGCCGCTATCCAGGAAGCCTGACTATCGAGATCAGGCCGTAATAACGCCCAGTTCGCGACCAACCTTGGTGAAGGCGGCAATGGCATGGTCGATGTCGGCGCTGGTGTGGGCGGCGGACAGCTGGGTGCGGATGCGGGCCAGCCCCTTGGGCACCACCGGGAAGAAGAACCCGATGACGTAGACGCCCTCGTCCAGCAGGCGGCGGGCGAACTCCTGGGCCAGGGGCGCCTCGTAGAGCATGACGGGCACGATGGGGTGCTCGCCCGGCAGCAGCTTGAAGCCCGCGGCTTCCATCCCGGCGCGGAAGCGGCGGGCGTTGGCGTGGACCTTCTGGAGGAGGTCCCCGCTGTCCGCCAGCAGGTCCAGCACCTGGAGGGTCGCCGCCACGATGGAGGGCGCCACGGAGTTCGAGAACAGGTAGGGCCGGGCCTTCTGGCGCAGCCACTCGATGGCCTCGCGCTTCCCGGCAATGTAGCCGCCGGAGGCGCCCCCCAGGGCCTTGCCGAAGGTGCCCGTCATGAAGTCCACCCGCCCCATGACCCCGCAGTGCTCATGGGTGCCGCGCCCGTGCTCGCCCATGAAGCCCACGGCATGGCTGTCGTCCACCATCACCATGGCGCCGTAGCGCTCGGCCAGGTCGCAGATGGCGCCCAGCTTGGCGATATACCCGTCCATGCTGAAGACCCCGTCCGTGACCACCAGCTTGAACCGCGCCCCAGTGGCGTCCGCGGCCTGGAGTTGGGCCTCCAGGTCGGCCATGTCGGAGTTGGCGTAGCGGAACCGCTGGGCCTTGCAGAGGCGGATGCCGTCGATGATGGAGGCGTGGTTCAGGGCGTCGCTGATGACCGCGTCCTCCTCGCCCAGCAGGCCCTCGAAGATGGCCCCGTTCGCGTCGAAGCAGGAGGAATACAGCTGGGTGTCCTCGAAGCCCAGGAAGGCCGCCAGCTTCAGCTCCAGCTCCCGGTGGATGTCCTGGGTGCCACAGATGAAGCGCACCGAGGCCATGCCGAAGCCGTGGTCGTCCATGACGGCCTTGGCCGCCGCGATCACCGCCGGGTGGTTGGCCAGGCCCAGGTAGTTGTTGGCGCAGAGGCAGACCACCTGCCGGCCGTTGGCGGTCATCCGGGGCTGCTGGGGACTGGTGATGACCCGCTCGGTCTTGTAGAGGCCCGCCTCCTTCAGCAGCTCGAGTTCGCGGTTGAGGTGGGTCAGATAGCCAGGATTCATGGGAAAACTCCAGCAGGGTCGGGCCATAGGATACTCCGGGGTTTCCAGGCCGGCCCCCAGTTGTGTCACCATCCTTTTCGAAGCGAAAAGGATTCGACCGTGCGCCCTGCCTACCTCCTGCCCGTCCTCCTCCTCACCCTGGCCTGCAGCTCCAAGCTCGACCGTGGCAAGGCCGAGAATCTGATCCGGAAGAACTACCCCGTGATGATCCCCTACACCGTGCCGCAGGAGCTGTCCGCCGAGCGCGGCACCCCCGACCACAAGCGGATGATCGACCTCAAGGAGAACCTGGAGCCCACGGGCTGGTTCGACGTCACCCTCCGGAAGGACGGGGGCCGCGAAACCGTCACCTTCCGCCTGCGGCCCAGCGCCCCCAAGTTCGTGAAGGCTGCGCCCAAGGGCTTCCAGATCCCCGTGGCCGAGGGCACCTTTGTGCGGACTCGGGCCCTAGAGAAGACCCGGGAAGGCGCCCGGGTGAGCTACGAGATCCGGCTCGAGAAGCCCACAGCCCAGTTCCCTCTGTATCAGGCCACCCGCCCGGACGTGAAGGTGGGCGACATCAAGGTCCGCCACGCCACCTTCGAGCGGCGCAGCGGCTCCTGGGAGCTGACTGGCTCGGACGAGACCCTTCGCAAGGCCGAGTGACGCGTTCGCAGCCATGGCGGTGGAGGGACGCAACCGCGTCCGCCCAGCCCCTGAACACATCGAGGGTTCCTTGAATCACAGTCCCGCCTTCCGCCTGCGCCGCTTCATGAACTGGTTCCCGCTGGGCCTGACCTACGCGGCCATGTACATGGGGCGCTACAACTTCAACATTGTGAAGAACGACATTGGCGCCTGGTACCACCTGGACAAGGGGGACATGGGCTTCATCGCTTCGGCTGGTTTCTGGACCTACGGCCTGGCTGTGGCCCTCAATGGCCCCATCGCCGACCGCATCGGCGGGCGCAAGGCCATCCTGGTGGGCTCCCTGGGTGCGGCCCTGGTGAACCTGGCCATCGGCTTCATGTTCCTCAAGGGGGACGCCTCCCGGGTGCTCGTGAGCATGAGCCTGCTCTGGAGCGCTAACATGTACTTCCAGAGCTTCGGGGCCCTGTCCGTGGTGAAGGTCAACAGCACCTGGTTCCATGTGAAGGAGCGGGGCGTCTTCGGCGGCATCTTCGGGATGATGATCAGCTCCGGCTACTTCCTGGCGACCACCATCGGCGCCTGGCTGCTGGCCAGCTTCCGCAGCTGGACCGTCATCTGGTTCGTGCCCGCCGCGGCCATGCTCTTCATGTTCGGCGTGGACTGGCTCCTGGTGCGCAACCGGCCCAGCCACGCGGGCCAGGCGGACTTCGACACCGGAGATGGATCCAACGCCCATCTGGCGGAAGACGCTCCCATGCCCCTGGGCGATCTGTTCCGTCGGGTGTTCCACAACCCCATCATCGTGGCCCTCATCTTCGCGGAGTTCTGCACGGGCTTCGTGCGCCAGGGCGTGATGCTTTACTTCACGGAGTACCTGCAGGAGATCTACCACCTGGGCAAGAAGGAGCACCTGTTCTGGTGGACGGGCGTCGCCTTCATGGGCGGCGGCATCCTGGGCGGCCTGCTCTGCGGCTGGATGAGCGACCGGCTGTTCCAGTCCCGGCGTCCCCCGGTGGCCTTCGTGTTCTATCTGGTGCAGGTGGTCATGCTGGGCCTGCTGGGCCTGACGTTGGGCCAGGGCACGCGCGGCGGCCAGATCTGGGCCGTAGTCCTGCTGGGCCTCACGGCCATGTTCATCTTCGGCGTGCACGGCATGCTCAGCGGCACGGCCAGCATGGACTTCGGCGGTCGGAAGGCCGCCGCCACGGTCACCGGCGCCCTGGACGGCATCCAGTACATCGGCTCAGGCCTGACGGGCTTCGGCCTCGGCTCCATTCTCAAGAACTACGGCTGGGACGGCATCGCCACCCACGGCCACCAGCCCACCCACGCCTGGGTCTGGGTTGGCGCCATCATCCCCTTCAGCCTCGCCGGCGCCTTCATCATGACCCGCATCTGGGGCGCCAAGGCCGGGTCAGGCGCGCACTGATTGCTTCCTGAAAACAAACAAAGACAAACCACCAAGACACCAGGGCACCAAGAAAGATAAAAACTTGTGGTCTCTGTTTTCTTGGTGTCTTGGTGCCTTGGTGGCGATCAGTTTTCAATCACTTGTTGAAAACCTACAGCTGATCGAAGGCGGCCTTCAGCCCGCCATGGATGGCGTCCACGTCGGCGGGCTTCCAGAGCTTCCGGTCCTCGCGAACGAAGGTGGTGAGGTCCTGCCGGTTGTCGAAGCGGGCCACGGGCAGATGGTAGGTGCGGGCCTCGTAGCGGTCGGCGGCGGGGATGATCCGGTCCACGCGGATGGTGCCGGGCCGGTCGCTCTGCGCGAGCAGCCAGGCCATGTCATCGCAGCCGTACTGGCCCAGCATGACCTCCATGGGCACGCTGTGGTGGAGGATGCTGCCCTGGCCGTCGGGCCTGCCGCGCTCGATGTTCTTGCGGCGGCTCTCGGCGGGATCCACCCAGACGTAGAGCACCGACGCCTGCTCCAGGATGGCGGGAGCCAGGGTCTGGAAGGCGGTCTCGTAGCCGTGGGGCGGCTTCAGGGGGAAGGCCGAGCCATTGGGGCCGCCGCGGGCCGCCTCGATCACCAGGGTCCGGCCCGCCTTGTCCTGGGCGTTCTGGCGGTTGAGGACATCCAGCTCGGCCCGGCACTCGGCCTCCATCACGGCGGCCAGGCGCTTGCGGAGCCGGTGCGGCAGCTCCCCCAGGGGCTGGCTCAGTCCCACCCGGGCGTGGGCCGCGTCCAGGCGGTCGAAGAGGTGCTCCGCCGCGCTGGCGACTTCCACCTGGCGGCTGGCCATGAGGTCCGCGTAGTCGTCATTCAGCAGCTCGATCAGCACCGCCCAGGTCCACTCGTCCCGGAAGGGGCGATTGGGGCCGTGGTAGTAGGCGTAGCCGAGTCCCGCCGCCTGCAGCTCATCGTCGATGCGGTGCATGAGGTGGACGTAGGGGTAGTCGTCCAGCTGGAGCGTGGGCCCGATATGGAAGTCATCTCGACACTGGACTTCCGTGAGGCTGGCCAGGTAACGGCGCACCTCCGACTTGCCCGAAGCGGGCAGCGAAAAGAGGAGAAGGGTAGGAATAAACTTGTCCATGGGAAACCGAACTTACCACATAACCCGATAGACTGATCAGATGACCCGACCGACCGCCGCCAAAAGCACGGCCCTCCTCGCTCTCGGGCTGGCGCTCCTGGTCCTGCTGACCCTGTTCCGGCTGGCCTTTCTGCAGCACTTCCACAGCCCCGGCGAGGGTTTCACGGCCGAGGTGCGCCACGCGCTGTACCTGGGCCTGAAGTTCGACCTCCGCTGGGTCGCCATCCTGCTGGTGCCGGGCTGGCTGCTGCTGAAGAACGGCAGCGGCGGCAGCGCCTCCGGCTGGCGGGACCGCCTCGCCACCCCCTGGCTGGCCCTCACCCTGGCGGTCTATGCGGTCATGGTCGTCATCGCCATGGTGAACGACATCAAGGCGCGGCCCTGGCTGGTGGTCTTCCTGATCCTCACCGGTTGCTACCGGGGCCTGTTCAAGGCCCATGGCCTCCAGACCAGCCGCGGCGCGCTGCGGACCTGGCTCACCTTCGCCCTGCTGACCTTCGCCGCCACGGTGCTGGTCTACTTCTTCGACTTCGGCACCTTCGCCTACATCCACACGCGCCTGAACGGCACCATGCTGATGTTCCTGCAGAACGCGAGCCTCAGCCTGCAGATGATCTGGCAGAGCTACCCGGTGCTCTGGCTGACCCTGCTGCTGCTGGTGCTGCTGGCCCTGGCCCTCGCTGGCCTGGCGGCGCTGTTCCGGGGCGGGCTGGCCCCGGCTCCCGGCCTCCGCTCGCGCCGCGTGCTGGCGCGGGCCCTGGTCAGCGTCTTCCTGCTTGCCTGCATGTGGGGCAAGTGGAGCCGCTACCCCCTGCGCTGGGGCGAGGCCTTCGAGGCCCGGAACGGCTTCCACGCCCAGCTTGCCCTGAATCCTGTGCTCTTCTTCCTGGAGAACATGGAGGAGATGGACGAGGGCTTCGACCTCGCCGCTGTGAAGGCCAGCCACGCGGTGCTGGCCGAGCACTTCGGCATCGCCCCTGCCTTCGACGCCCAGGGCAACCCCACCCTGAAGCGGCACATCCAGGCCCGGCCGCTGGTGAGCGGGCGCCCGAACCTCGTGTTCATCCAGCTGGAGAGCCTCGCGGCCTTCAAGACCTCGCCCGGCGGGAATGCCCTGGATCCCACGCCCTTCCTGGGCAGCCTGGCCAAGGGCGGGATGTACTTCGAGAACTTCAACGTGGTGATGGAGAACACCAGCCGCTCCATGTTCGCGACCCTGTTCGGCACCCCCGATGTCAGCAGCACCCAGAACGCCACCCGCAACCCGCTGATGGTCAACCAGCACACGCCGCTGGCGGCACTGGCCGACTACCAGAAGGACTACTTCCTGGGCGGCAGCGCGAACTGGGCCCAGATCCGGGCCGCCCTCAAGAACAACCTGAAGGACCTCCACCTGCACGAGGAGGGCGAGTTCAAGAGCCCCGTGGTGGACGTGTGGGGCATCTCGGACGTGGACCTGCTGCAGGAGGCCCATGAGGTCCTGGCGACCCGGAAGACGCCCTTCCTGGCCTACGTGCAGACCAGCGGCAACCACCCGCCCTTCACCATTCCCAAGCACCACACGGACTTCAAGCCCGCCACCCTGGATACGGCGAAGCTCAAGGCCAACGGCTTCGAGGGCCTGGAGGAGTTCAACGCCGTGCGCCTCATGGACCATGCCCTGGAGCGCTACTTCGAGCAGGCCCGGAAATCCCCCTACTTCGCCAACACGATCTTCGTGCTCTGGGCCGACCACGGCATCCCCCGCGGGAGCACCGATCCCCGGTTTGGCGACCTGACCCTGGCCATCCACCACATCCCCTTCATCCTCTACGCCCCGTCCCTGCTGCCGCCCCGGCGGGTGAGCACCGTGGGCTCCCAGACGGACATCCTGCCGACGGTGCTGAGCCTCATGGGCCAGTCCTTCTGGACCCAGACCCTGGGCCACGACCTGCTGGATCCCCGCTTCGCCGCCGATAGCGCCGCCTTCACCTTCACCACCTTCCGGCGCCCGCCCCGCACGGGCCTCCTGCAGGGTGACCGCTACCTGAACGTCGAGACCGATGGCCGGGCCAAGCTCTTCGACGTCAAGGCCAAGACCCCCTTGGACCTGTCCGCCCAGGAGCAGGCGCGGGCCCAGCACATGACCGCCCTCGCCCGGGCCTACCTGGTCTGGAGCCACTACCTGCTGTCCCACAATCCCCCCATCCAGGAGCAGCCTTGATCCCCTGGCTTCGGGCCTATCTCCTGGCCGCCCTCTGTCTGCTGGCCGTGGGCCTGCCCCTCCGCCTGCGGGAGGACCGGCCCCGGACCGGACATCCACTGTCCACGGCCCCGGGGTCCCGCCCCACGTGGGAGGTGACCACCAGCCTGCCCTGGCTGCTGCCCCCCGCCACCCGGCGGGCCTGGCAGGCCACCCCCGGCGCAACGATCACCTGGCGCTTCAACCGCGCGACCCTGCAGCTGCCCGCGGTGCCGGCGACACCCCTGGCCCCCACCTTCCGCCTGGTCTTCGTGGCCGACCTGGCCCCGCCCGATCAGGCGGACCTCCTGGAGCAGTTCGTGGTCGAGATGGCGGCGCTCCGGCCGGATGTGATCCTGGTGGGCGGCGACCTCACCTACGCCGAGACCGAGGCCTGGTACGGGGCCGTGGAGGCCCAGTTCCTGCGGCTGGAGCGGCTGGGCATTCCAGTCATCGTGGCGGCGGGCAACCACGAGCGGAAGGGCTGGCCGCTGTTCCTGCGCCACTTCGGCCACAGCCCCACCTTCCGGGTTGACATCGGCCCCCTGGCCGTTCTCACCCTGGACTCCGCCCACGGCCGCGACCAGCTCACGCCCTCGCAGTTCGCCTGGCTGGAGGCCAACCTCAACACCCTGGGCGGCCGCACGCCGATCATCCAGCTCCACCATCCGGTCTTTCCCGCCGGCAGCGCCATCAAGGGGGAGGCGGGGGGCAGCGGCGGCTCTCTCATGGGCTTCCAGCAGGCCTTCGTGCGCCTCTGCCGGGACCACGCGGTCCCCGCCGTACTTAGCGGCCACTGGCACTCGGATGCGGTCTTCGACAGTGCGGGGCAGCTGCGGGACGACACCGTGGACTTCCCTGGCACCAAGTTCATCGTCAACACGGCCCTGGGCAACGAGCTGCGGCAGGTGACCCGCTGGCCCCAGAGCTACCACGGCTACCGGATCCTCGAGTTCGACCGGGGCAGCCTGGTCCGCTACACCGTGGACGAGCCCGGCAGCGGCCGGCGAAGCCCCATCGCCAGCACGCCCCTGGGTGTCCCGGCCAAGGCCAACGGGGCCGGCCGATGATCGCCATCTGGAGCTTCCTCTACCTCCTGGGCCTCGGCCGCCTGCTGGCCATGAACGGGTTCGACCTCCAGCGCCCCGCGGCCTGGCTGATCCTGCTCCCGATCCTGCTGCTCCTGAGCGGCGCGCAGGTCCGGCGACAGCTCCCGGCACTGTTCAGTGCCGCTGTGCTCCGCGTCGCCGGGACCCTGGGCTTCGCCGCGCTCCTGCTCCTGGCCCGCCATCTGAACCTGGCGGGCTGGGATGTGCGGGAAGCCTGGCCGGATCTCCTGGCCGCCACGGGGGGCTTCGGGTCCCTCTGGGTGGTGCTGGGTTCGGCCGAAGAGGCTTCTCCCACTGTGGGCCACTGGCTGTGGATCGCCTTCTGGCTGCTGACGGGGTTCCTGGACCCGGCGCTGCCGCTGGTGGGCGCGGGCCTCGCGGGCTGCCTCACCGCCTGGGGGCTGCTGCCGCGCCAGCCCGTGCCGGGCGGCGAACGCCCGGCCATGCGCCCGATCACGCTGACATTCTTCCTGGTGGGCCTGACCTCCTCCAAGGCGGGCTGGGACTTCGGCCCCCGGCCCGACTGGGCGTTCGCGGGCGCCGCCCTGGGTCTCGGCGCCGCCCTGGCCCAGCTGGGCCCCCTCCATCGCCATCTGGCCCGGCTGCCCGATTGGGCCCTGCCCCTCGGCCTCGGGCTCCTGGCCATCGCCTACGCGCCGGGCCTGCTGCTGCCCTGGGGCGCCCTGCTCGGGATCCTGGTCTCTCTGGCCTGGGACCGGGCCCCCCGCCCCTTCGCCACCGGCCGCCTGGCGGGCGCCCTGCTGCTGGGCCTGGTCTTCTCCTTCGCCCTGCACTCGAACCTGTGGCTGCCGGGGCTGCGCCACCTGCTCTGGCTGGGGAATTAGATGAGCTCGGACCGGGAGATCGTCGAGCGCGTGCGGGAGGCCACGGACCTGCTGGCCCTGGTGGGCCAGGCCGTGAAGCTGCGGAAGGCGGGCTCGGCCCATGTGGGCCTCTGCCCCTTCCACGCCGAGCGCAGCCCCAGCTTCCAGGTGATCCCGGCCCGGAACTTCTATCACTGCTTCGGCTGCGGCAAGAACGGCGACGCCTTCACGTGGCTCATGGAGCGCGAGGGCATGACCTTCCCCGAGGCCCTGGAGCAGCTGGCCCGGGCCGCAGGCATCGACCTGCCCCAGCGGCGGGAGCGGCCCTCCGCCGAGGTGGACCTGGAGACCCGCATGCGCTCCGCCCTGGAGGCCGCCCAGGCCTTCTTCGAGACGCAGCTGCAGCGGCATGAGGGGGCCCGCGCCTACCTGCGGGACCGGGGCTACACCGGCCCCTTCCTGGCCGAGGCCGGCTTCGGCATGGCGCCCGATGGCTGGGATGCCCTGGTGAACCACCTGCGGGGCCTGAACTTCTCGGCGGAGCTGCTGGAACAGGCGGGGCTGGTCAGCCGCAGCGAGCGCGGCACCCTCATCGACTTCCTGCGCAACCGTCTGACCATCCCCATCCACGACGCCCGGGGCCGGGTGGTGGCCTTCGGCGGCCGCGTGATGGGCGAAGGCCAGCCCAAGTATCTCAACACCCGCGACACGCCCCTCTTCCACAAGGGCGGCACGCTGTTCGGCTTCCACCGGGCCAAGGGGGCCATGCGGGACGGCGCCCTGGTGGTGGAAGGCTACTTCGACGTGCTGCAGCTGCACCAGAACGGCATCCACCAGGCCGTGGCGCCCCTGGGCACCGCCCTCACCGACGAGCACCTCAAGGCCCTGCTGCGCTTCACCCGCCGGGTGATCCTCTGCTTCGATGGCGACGCCGCGGGCCGCCGGGCCATGGAGAAGAGCCTGCGGCTGGCCCTGCCCCTGGGCTTCGAGGTGCGGCTGCTGGAGCTGCCCCAGGGCGAGGATCCCGACACCTGGTGTCTGAAGCTGGGCGGCGAAGCCTTCCGCGAGCTGCTCCACACGGCCCCGGACTGGACCGCGTTCATGGTGGACCGGTCCATGGAAGGCAAGGACCTGCGCCGCATCACCGACCGCATGGGGGCCTTCAAGGACCTGCTGGACTTCCTGCCCTACCTGCCGCGCACGCCCGAGAGCCGCGAGCTGTTCACCAGCCTGGCCCACCAGCTGCAGGTGCCGCTGCAGGAACTGGACCGCGCCGTGAAGAGCCGTCAGGCCGCGCGGACCACCGAAGAGCCGGACCTCGCGCCCCAGGCAACCCTCGACCTGGACGACCACATCCGGGGCCTCCTGCTGCTGAGCACCGCGGGCCACTGGCGCCGGGTCCAGGAGCTGCCCGCGGCCTGGTGGGAGACGCTCACGGGTGCGCCCCTGCTCCAGGCCCTGCTGGACGCCGAGGGGGACCCCACCCAGCTGCCCGAGGGCGCCACCGCGGCCCTGCGCCGCCTGGAGGCCAAGGCCAGCAGCACCGACGAGGCCGGCCGCGACGCCGAAGGCCTCATCGCCCGCCTGGAGGGCAGCTACATCGACCGCGAGCTCCAGGCCAACAGCCGCCTCCTGCAGGATCCCCGCACCCTGGTGGATGGTGCGCTCACCACCCGGGTCATGGCCCGGCAGAACGACCTGCTCACGCGCCAGAAGCAGCTCTCCAAGCGGCGCCGAGGCCCCCGCTGAGCCCTTCTCAGCAGAACACTTGCCGGATCCGGAAGATCTCTTATACTGAAAGGTCCGCTTTCGGCCAGTAACAGCGGTCGGATTCTGCATTTCCCTCCACCGCCGAGTCCCATTTTCTTGCTGGATCGATGCCCGAAACGCTCTTTGAGGTACGAATGGTTCCGACGCCGCCCCGCGACACCTACTACCCCCTCACCAAAGCTCTGATTTCCATCGGAAGGAAAAACGGATTCCTGCTGGTTGACCAGCTCAATGACTTCCTTCCCAGCACCGCCTCCAGTCCTGCGGATCTCGAGCTCCTCCTGAGCCTGTTCGCGCGGCTTGGCGTGGGCGTTGGCGCCACCGAGGAGGAGGCCCAGGCCGCCCGCGAAGCCATCGAGCCCGAGTTCGTGCTGACCGAAGGCGTGCCCAAGGGCGACAAGGATTCCGAAGTCGAGATCGACAGCCCCGACAGCGACAAGTTCAACGACCCGGTCCGCATGTACCTCAAGGAGATGGGCACGGTCCCCCTCCTCAAGCGCGAGGACGAAGTCGAGATCGCCAAGCGCATCGAGGTCGGCGTCCGCAGCGTCATGCGCGCCATCTCGCGCTCCCGCCTCGCCGCCAGCCTGCTAATCGACATCGGCAAGATGCTGAAGGAGAACCCCGGCAAGATCCGCGAGGTCGTGGGCCTGTCCGACGAGGTGGATGACGACGAGGATGCCGAGAGCACCTCCGCCACCCAGCACGTGCACCACCAGTTCGAGAAGCTGCTGGTCTTCGACCAGGCCCTGCAGGACCTGCTGGAGCTGAAGGTCCAGGTGGACGCCGGCACCAAGACCCTGCCCAAGCGCCGCAAGCTGGACCGGGAGATCCTCCAGGCCCGGGGCCGCCTCAGCCGCCAGATCCGCAAGCTGGGCCTGAACAGCCTCGCGGTGACCCGGCTCATCGACCGCATCACCCACCAGCACAGCCAGGTGCTCACCGGCGAGCGCAAGTGCCGCGAGCTGCGGGACCGGATCAAGAATCCCGCCTTCGCCAAGATGAAGGACAAATACAAGGAAGAGCTGGCCCACATCGAGAAGACCCTGGCCGAGTTCTTCATCAAGTACGAGACCACCAGCGAAGTCTTCCACAAGGACTTCAACGGGCTGAAGGCCGCCGAGAGCGTCAGCCGCGGCGCCAAGGCCGAGCTCATCGAGGCCAACCTCCGCCTGGTGGTCAGCATCGCCAAGCGCTACACCAACCGTGGCCTGCAGTTCCTTGACCTCATCCAGGAGGGCAACATCGGGCTCATGAAGGCCGTGGACAAGTTCGAATACAGCCGCGGCTTCAAGTTCTCGACCTACGCCACCTGGTGGATCCGGCAGGCCATCACCCGCGCCATCGCGGACCAGGCCCGCACCATCCGCATCCCCGTGCACATGATCGAGACCATCAACAAGCTCATCCGCACCCAGCGCGAGCTGGTGCAGAAGCTGGGCCGGGAACCCTCCAGCGAGGAGATCGCGCACGCCATGGACATGCCCGTGGGCAAGGTCCGGAAGGTGATGAAGATCGCCCAGGAGCCCATCTCCCTGGAGACGCCCATCGGCGAGGAGGAGGACTCCCACCTGGGGGACTTCATCGAGGACAAGACCGTGGTCTCCCCGGTGGAGCAGGTCGTCCAGCAGCGCCTCAAGGAGACGGTCCGCAACGTCCTCAATACCCTCAGCGAGCGCGAAGAGCGCGTTCTCCGCATGCGCTTCGGCGTGGGCGACGACGGCTCCGAGCACACCCTGGAGGAGGTCGGCAGCGAGTTCGCCGTCACCCGCGAGCGCATCCGCCAGATCGAGTCCAAGGCCCTGAGGAAAATTCGCCACCCGCGTTATTCCAAGACCCTCAAGGCCTTCCTAGGCTGATTGCGCTTTTCCAGGACCTAAAAAGCCCCGCCCCCGCGGGGCTTTTTAGGTCATTCTTGGACCATTGCAGCGGAGTCACAGAACGTGCTTTCCAAGGACCAGACCCTGGGCAAATACCAGATCCTGGATCGCCTCGGGTCCGGGGGCTTCGGCGCGGTGTACCTCGCCCTCGACACCTGGGTGAACCGCAAGGTGGCCCTGAAGGTGCCCCACCAGCAGCAGGACGAGATCGTGGACATGCTGAAGGAGCCGCGCATCATGGCGGGCCTGAAGCACCCGAACATCGTGGAACTCATCACCGTGGAGCGGAAGAACGGCATCTTCTTCATGGTCCTGGAATACGTCGAGGGCGAGGGCCTGGACCGGCTCATCCGCCGAGAGCGCACCCTGGCGCCCACCCGGGCCCTGGAGATCGGCCTGGATGTCTGCAGCGCCATCGCCTTCGCCCACGGCCACCAGATCCTCCACCGGGACCTGCGGCCCGCGAACATCCTGGTCAATCAGGCCGGGGTGGCCAAGGTCACGGACTTCGGCACCTCCCGGGTGCTGGAGATGCAGCACGTCCCCTACGCGCCCACCCGCATCGGCTCACCACCCTACATGGCGCCGGAGCACTTCCGCGGCCGGGCCGTCTTCCAGTCGGACCTCTGGTCCCTGGGCATCACGCTCTACGAGATGCTGACGGGCACCGTGCCCTTCTACGACGCGGACCCGCTGAAGATCGCGCAGGCCCTCACCAGCCAGCAGATCACCGCGCCCCACCTGCGCAATCCCATCGTGCCCAAGGCCTTCTCCGAGGTGGTGATGAAGGCCCTGGCGGTGAACCTGGGCGAGCGCTTCCTCTCGGCCCAGGCCTTCCTCGAGGCGCTGCGCCGCCTGAAGGAGAACGTCGCCCGGGAGACCCGCCCCCTTGGCACGGCCGTGCTCTCATCCTCCTCCTCGGGCCCGCATCCCTCCCTGCGGGCCTCCACCCAGGCCAGGCTCTGCCGGTTCTGCTACCGGCAGATGCCCCGCATGACCCTGGTCTGCCCAAACTGCGGTGAAAAGAACTGATGGTCTGGCATCCCACCAAGGACGCGGTCAAGCGGCTCTGGGGCCGGCGCTGGATCCGTCGGGTGAGCTTCGCCGTGGTCGCGGGGGCCGCGCTGTATACCGGCGGCCCC
>JAAXXS010000227.1 GCA_013334395.1 Holophagaceae bacterium
TCTGGGAGATCCCCACCCCGGATCCCAAGGCCCTGCTGCCCCGCCTGCTGGAGGCCGCCGAGGCCCGGGCCGTGCCCTTCCAGCAGGTCCACATCCGCCGCGCCACCCTGGAGGATGTCTTCCTCCATCGGACTGGCCGGAGCCTGAGGGAGTAGCCATGATGCTCTGGCGGCAGTTCGCGATGGAGTGGCGGCTCTACAGCCGCGACCGGGTGGCCATGTTCTGGACCATGGCGTTCCCCGTGATCCTGCTGCTGGGCTTCGGCACCATCTTCCGCGACAGCGGCGGGCCGAAGCTCGCGGTGGTGCGGGTGGCCGCCCTGGCGCCGGGTCCGCGGGACGCGGCCCTGGACCAGGCCCTGGTGGACCTGCAGCTCAAGGTGGTGGCTCTCTCCCCGGCCGAGGCCGAGGCCCGCTGGGCCCGGGGCGAGACCGCAGCGCAGCTTGAACCTGAAGGCGAGGGCTACCGCCTGCGCCTGAACAGCTACCTCATGGCCCAGGCGGGCGCCACGGCGGGACTGGTGAACCAGGCCTGGCTGGTGGCCCAGGCCCGCCTCAGCGGGGCTCCGGAGCCCCGCCGCATCCCGGTCCAGGTGGAGAGCCCGGGCCGCAAGAGATCCGCCAACTACGCATCCTTTCTGCTCCCGGGCCTGCTGGGCCTCAACCTGGTGAGCATGGGCCTCTTCAGCGTGGGCATGGTGAACGTGTCCTACCGCGAGAAGGGGAAGTTCCGGCGCCTGGCGGTGACCCCGCTGCCCAAGTGGATCTTCCTCCTGGGCCAGGTGCTCCACCGGCTCACGGTCACGGTGGTGCAGGCGGCCATCCTGCTGCTGGTGGGCTACCTGGTCTTCGGCATCGCGAACCAGGGGTCCTTCCTGAACCTCGCCCTCATCATGGCCCTGGGGACCGGCTGCTTCATGGCCTTCGGCTTCGCGTTGAGCGGCTTCGCGGAGACGTCGGAAGGCTACGCCGCCATCTCGAACCTGGTGTTCTTCCCCCTGATGATGTTGAGCGGAGTCTACTTCACGCTGGACTCGGCCCCGCCCTGGCTGCAGCACGTGGTGGCAGGCATGCCCCTGGCCCCGTTCCTCAAGGCCCTGCGTGCGGTCTTCAACGACGGTGCGGGTCTGGCGGGACACGGACTCGGCCTGGGCATCGTCGCGGCCTGGGGCTTGGCGGCCTTCCTCCTGGCCGTAAAGCGCTTCCGCTGGGCGTGATAGGTTTTCTCAATACAGACAATTATTTTGCTCTGTATTATGCAAGGGATGACTTCCCTGCGATGCCGCCCGCATGACTGAACGCCCCACCCCGGATGACCTGCAGGCTGCCCTGGACGCTTCGGGGCGCCGGGAGGAGGAGCTGCGTACCCGCCTCGAGTCCACCCGGGGCATGATCGACTCGATCTCGGAAGCTATCTACATCCAGGACGCACAGGGGCACTTCCTGGAGGTGAACGAAGGCGCCGCCCGCATGTACGGCCACCCGAAGGACTTCTTCATCGGCCAGCTGCCCGGGGTCCTCTCCGCGCCGGGCCGGAATGACCTGGCGAAACTCGGCGAGGCCTTCGCGAAGGCCCTGGCCGGGGAGCCCCAGGCCCTCGAGTTCTGGGGCCTGCGCAAGAACGGTGAGGTCTTCCCGAAGGAGTTGCGGTTCTATCCCGGGATGCACCTGGGCCAGCGCGTGGTCGTGGCCGTGGCCCAGGACATCTCCGCCCGCCGGCAGGCGGAGCTGACCCAGCAGGCCACCTACCGCGTCGCCGAGGCCGCCGTCGAGGCCAGGACCGCCCAGGAGCTCTTTGCCATGGTCCACGGCATCGTGCGGGACCTCATGCCTGCCGAGAACTTCTACGTGGCCCTCTGGAACCACGATAACGACACCGTCTCCTTCCCCTACTGGGCCGACGAGGTGGACCCCCGGCCGGCCCCCAAGCCCCTTGGACGCGGCCTCACGGAATACCTCCTCCGCACCGGGCAGCCCGTCCTGCTGGATGAGGCGGCCCTGCTGCAGTTGGAGGCGGTGGGCGAAGTGGAGCCCTTCGGCGCTCTCTCCCTGGACTGGCTGGGGGTGCCGCTGCGCCGCAAGTCCGGCGTCTTCGGGGCCCTGGTGGTGCAGAGCTACGAAGGCGGTCACCGCTACACGGACCTGGAGCGGGACCTGCTCTCCTTCGTCTCGGGCCAGGTGGCCCTGGCCTTCGAGCGCACTGAGGCCCAGCGCGAGCAGCGCATCCTGAACGCCGCCATCGACAAAGCCGTGGATCCCGTCTACGGCATCAACGCCATGGGCCGGCTGGTCTTCGTGAACCAGGCCGCCGAGGCGGCCCTGGGCTACTCCCGCCAGGAACTGCTGGGGCTATCGCTCTGGGACGTCGAGCAGGGGGCCAGCCCGGACCAGTGGCCGGACCGCTGGACCCAGCTCCGGGAGATCGGGAGCAGCCGCACCGAAGCCCGCCACCGCCGCCGGGACGGCAGCACCTTCCCGGTGGAGACCAGCAGCGGCTACATCGCCTTCGAAGGCCGGGAGGTGGTCTTCACCCAGGCCCAGGACATCACCGAGCGCAAGGCGGCGGAGGCCGCCTTGCGCCACAGTGAGGACCGCTTCTCGCGGGTCTTCCACGCCAGCCCTGACGCCATCAACTTGACCCGGCTGGACGACGGCACCTACCTGGAGGTCAGCGAAGGGTTCGAGAAGCTCACGGGCTGGACCCGGGCGGAGGCCCTCGGACGCAGCTCTCTCGAGATGAACATCTGGGTGGACCCCGCGGACCGCTACCGGATGCTCAAGCTCATCAAGGACCAGGGTGAGTTCGTCGGCGAGGAGATCTCCTTCCGCCGGAAGGACGGCTCGACACTGGTGGGCCTCATGTCGGCCAAGCTCATGCAGGTGGGCGGCATCCCCGGCCTGCTGACCGTCACCCGCGACATCTCGGACCGCAAGGCTGCCGAAGCGGCCCTGCGCACGGCCGAACAGCGCCTGCGCACGGTGCTGGCCAACTCCCAGGCCATCATCTACCAGCTGGATCCCACAGGCCGCTTCCTGCTCTCCGAAGGGCTGGGGCTCGCCAACCTGGGCCTCTTTCCCGGCGCCGTGCTTGGCATGAGTGCCATGGACCTCTATCGGGAGGATCCCGAGACCATCGCCCAGATCCAGCGGGCCCTGGCCGGTGAGGCCTCGCGGCAGATCACCCACGCCGCTGGCCGCACCTTCGACAACTCCCTCACGCCCGTATTCGATGAGCAGGGCCGCCTGGAGAGCGTCATCGGCATCGCCACGGACGTCACCGAGCGCCAACAGATCGAGGAGGCCCTCCGCGCCGAGCGGGGCCTCTTCGTGGGTGGACCAGTCATGATCATCCGCTGGCGGTCCACCTATCCCTGGCAAGTGGACTACGTCAGCCCCAACGTCCTGGCGCTGCTGGGCTACCGCCCCGAGGAGCTGACCTCCGGCCAGATCAGCTTTGATTCGCTGGTGCATCCTGAGGATAAACCCCGCGTCCACGTCGAGTCGGAGCAGCTGCGGAGCAAGGGCAGCACCCACTATGAGCAGCAGTACCGGCTCCGGAACGCCGCCGGAGACTACCGCTGGTTCCATGACTTCACCGCGGTCTCCAACCCGGAGGCGGAGACGCCCTACTACCTGGGCTACATGCTGGACATCACGGAGCGCCGCCAGGCCGAGGATGTGCTCCGGCAGTCCCAGAAGCTGGAGAGCCTGGGCATCCTGGCCGGGGGCATCGCCCACGACTTCAACAACCTCCTCACGGTGGTGCTGGGCAACCTGAATCTGGCCCAGATGCACCTCCCGGAACCCTCCCCGGCCCAGCCCTACCTGGACCGGATGGAGGCCACGGTGCTGCGGGCCACGGAGCTGACCAAGCAGATGCTGGCCTACTCCGGGCGCGGGCACTTCCTGGTGCAGCCGCAGGATCTGAACGAGGTGGTCCG
>JAAXXS010000046.1 GCA_013334395.1 Holophagaceae bacterium
GGCTACTGGGTGGAGAACGGCGTGGCCCGCTACCCCGTGAAGAACGCCACCCTCAGCGGCTGCGGCCCCGAGGTGCTGAAGCAGCTCACCCGCATCGGCAGCGACCTCCACCACTTCGACATCGGCACCTGCGGCAAGGACGGCCAGGGCGTCCCCGTCAGCGACGCCCTCCCCACCATCCTCTGCCCCGCCCTCGTCGTCGGCGGCACCGCCGAGGCCCTGCCCAGCGTCCTATGAACCCTTGAAAATGCCTTAGCCACGAAGATGTAAAGACCACGAAGCACAGCCGGTCTTTCTTCGTGGTCTTCCAGTCTACGTGGTGAATCAGTTCTCTTTTCCAGGATCCAAACCCATGTCCGATCAGTTCGCATCTTTCATTTCTGAGGCCCTAGAGGCCCGTCTCCAGGACGGCATGGCGCACGCGATGGGTCTGGGGGCGGAGGGTGCGGAGGCGTTCATCTCTGTGTCCCACAGCCGCAAGGCCAAGGTGCAGAACGGCGCACTGCAGGACCTCACCGTGAGCAAGCGCGGGGGCCTCGGCGTGCGGGTGCTGCGGGGCGGCGCCAAGGGCCTGCGCGCGGGGCTGGCCACCACCACGGACCTGGCGGCGGCTGACTTCCGTGGTCTCTTCGCCCAGGCCTGGGAGCTGAGCGCCCTGGGCGACGAGGACCCCTGGCTGCGCCAGGCGGACCCCTCCGGCACCGACGACCTGCCCAGCCGCTTCGACTCCGCCGTGGAGGCCATCACCCCTGAGCAGCGCATCGCCTGGGCCCTGGACCTGGAAGCCCAGGCCCGGCGCGCCTCGGCGAAGGTCGCCGCCGTGCGCGAGTCCGCCTGGGGCGATGGCACCGGCGCCAGCCTGCTGCTCACCCAGAAGGGCGTGCGCACCCCGGACACGGGCTCCAGCTGCTCCGCCAGCATCGAGCTGGCCGTGGCCGAGGGCGAAGACCGCCAGGCCTCCTGGCACTGGGGCGTCTCGCGGCGCCCCGACCTGGACCTCGCGGCCATCGGCGCCGAGGCGGCCCTCAAGGGCGAGCGCAAGCTGAACCCCCAGCGACTCCCCGCCGGGAAGTACCCCGTGGTCCTGCATCCGGAAGTGGCCGTGGATCTGTTGGGCATCGTGGCGGGCATGCTGGATGCCGAGTCGGTGCTGAAGCAGCGCAGCCTTTTCGCGGGCAAGCTGGGCCAGGTCATCGCCTCGCCCCTGCTGACCCTCATCGATGACGGCCGCCTCGCCGAGGCCCCGGGCTGCCCTGCCCTGGGCACGGAGCCCTGGGACGCGGAAGGCCTGCCCACCCGCCGGAACGTGCTGCTGCAGGACGGCATGCTGCAGACCTACCTCCACACCCTCAAGACCGCTGCCGAGATGGGCATGGCCCCCACGGCCAGCGCGGGCCGGGGCTTCGGCAGCCAGCCCGGGGCCACCACCTTCAACCTCTTCCCCCTGGCCGGGAAGGACTCCACCGAGGCCCTCTACCGCATGGCGGGCAACGGCGTGCTCATCACCGAGATCATGGGCCTGCACACGGTGGATCCAGTCAGCGGCGACCTCAGCGTGGGCGCCAGCGGCATCCGCATCCGCAACGGCGAGCTGGCCGAGCCCGTGGACAAGCTCACCTTCGCCGGCAACCTGCGCGACTTCCTCACCCGCATCGTGGCCCTGGGCAGCGACCTCCGCTGGTATGGCAGCAGCGCCGGGCTGAGCCTCCTGCTGGAGGACATCTCTCTGGGCGGTGCCTAGGCTCTGCCTCTTCGCGTAGGATGGAACCACCGAGGTTCCCATGTCCACGAGCGCCGCGAAACAGTATCTGTCCTTCCCCCACCTCGAAGCTGAGCTGCGGGCGGAGCTGGAGCCCCTGGTGGCCGCGGCGGAAGCCGGCGACGCCGGTGCACTCGCTGAGTTGGAGGACCGCTTCTTCGAGCCCCTGGCTTTCGGCACGGGCGGCCTGCGCGGCTTCATGGCTGCGGGCCTGCGCCGCATGAACCAGCCCAACGTGCGCCGGGTGACCCTGGCCCTGGCGGCGGTGGCCCAGCGTCACGCACCGGACAAGAAGATCGCCGTGGTGGGCTCCGACACGCGGCTGAATTCCGATGTCTTCAGCGCCGAGACGGCAGCGGTGCTGGCGGCGGCGGGCTACACGGTGTACTTGGGCGCCCGGCCCCTGCCCACGCCCTTCCTGTGCTTCGCCATGAAGGCCCTGGGCTCCGGCTGCGGGGCCATCGTGACCGCCAGTCATAATCCGAAGGAATACAACGGCTACAAGGCCTACAACGACCTGGGCGGCCAGGTGGTGGAGCCCTGGGACGCGGAGATCGAGGCCCACATGGCCACCCTTCCCCTGGTGCCGCTGCCGCCGGTGGCGCCCCCCGGCAGCATCCTGCCCATCCCCGCTGAGGTGGAGGCGGCCTACGTGGCCATGGGCCTAGAGCTGCTGCAGCACCCCCAGCCGTTCACTCCGGCGTCCATCCTCTACACGCCTTTCCACGGCACCGGCGTCGCCTTCGTGCCCGCCCTGTTCGAAGCGGCGGGCCTCCCCCTGACGGTGAGCCCCAGCCAGGGCATCCAGGACGGCACCTTCCCCACGGCGCCCCGCCCCAACCCCGAGGAGCTGGCCGCCTATGCCGCGCCCCTAAGGGAAGCCGAAGCCATGGGGGCGGACGTGGTCCTCGCCAACGACCCTGATGCGGATCGCATCGGCGTGGTGGCGAAGCGCAACGGGGTCTGGGAGCTCATGAGCGGCAACGACCTCGCCGCCCTCACCCTGGACTACCTCTGCGGCCAGAAGGGCCGCCTGGGCGCCGTGGTGAGCACCGTCGTCACCTCCGACTTCATGGCCACGGTGGCCCGCCACCACGGCCTGCCGGTCGTCTGGACCCTCACGGGCTTCAAATACATCGCCGTGTGCATGGACCGCCTCGAAGCCCTGGGTGAAGCCTACGCCTTCGGCGCCGAGGAGAGCTATGGCATGCTGCTGCCCCCCAGCCTCCGCGACAAGGACGGCGTCACCGCCGCGCTGGTCGTGGGTGAGATGGCCGGGCACTTCAAGGCCAAGGGGATGACCCTCTTCGAGGCCGTCGAGGCCCTCCAGGGCCGGGTCGGCAGCTTCCACAACCGGCTGGTGAACCTCGAGGATCCCCGGCCCGGCGGCGCCAAGCGCTTTGCCGAGGCCATGAGCCGCATCCGCACCGCCGGCCTGGCCACACTGGGTGGTGAGCCCGTCGCCAGCTGGGAGGACTTCCAGGGCTGCCAGTGGCACGGCGAGGGACGCACGGAGCCCATCCTGGACCGGCCCGACAACCGCGGCGCCGCCCTGCCCATCCCCCGCAGCAACGCGCTGAAGTTCCGCCTACCAAGCGGTGGGTTCGCCGCCTTCCGGCCCAGCGGCACCGAGCCCAAGCTCAAGGTCTACCTGCAGTCCCGCACCGGCAAGGCCCAGCTGGATCAGATGGAAGCCGAAGCCCGCGCCCTGCTGGGACTCTAGAGCGACTGACCACAGATGACGCAGATGAACGCGGATGGGCGCCGAAGGACTGCGCCTGGGTCCGCAGGTTCCTTCTGCGGCATCGGCGTCATCTGCGGTTTCATGTTCTCTTGCAGCACCTACGGCTACTGCTCCGGCCCCGTCCGGGGCTGGCAGGCGCGGGCCCGCAGGAGGAGCGCGCCGAAGTGTCTGCGCTCGATCTCGGAAGCCTTCGCGTCGCGCTTGTCCTGCATCCGCTCCCACTTCACGAAGCGGAAGTCATCCCGCATGAAGTGCTGGATGAAGTGGCCCCGGATCAGCCTGACGAAGGTGGAGAGTGAGATCTGCCCAGCGGTCAGCGGCCGGAGGATCTCGATGAACGTCTCCCGGAGGTGGGCGTGCTGGAGCGCGTGCTGCTCCAGTTCGGGATAGCCGACCTCCCGCATGACCTGCTCCTCGCGGGTGCAGTGGTCGACGACATAGTCCAGCAGCTCATCGATGCCGCGGTTGGCCTGGTCCAGGTCCCCTGCCCGCTGCAGCCCACCCTGGGCGTCCAGGCGGTTGAAGAGCTCAAACAGGTGCGCGTGCTCGGCGTCGATCACATGCACCGTGGAGTGGAAAGCTTTGCGCCAGTGCAGCATCGGCGCCTCCGATCCATAGGATTCTGGGTCTCAATATATTCTCTCACCGGACCAGAGCAAGAAAAATCCGTGAACCAACTCTCAACAAATCGAAAAAGGGCGACGGATCACTCCGGCGCCCTTTTTCGATCCCCTGAGGGGAAGAAGCTACTTCTTGGTGGTGGTCAGCTTGCCATCGGCCCAGCCGTGGCAGTCCTTGCACTTGTCTTCCTTGTACTTGGGGAACATCTTGTTGGTGGCGGCGTTGAACTTCTTGTCCTTGGGGGCGCCGTCATGGCAGACGGTGCACTTGGCACCCTTGACGGTGGTGGCCTTGGCCATGGCGGCAGGGGCCAGGAGAAGCATGAGGGCGGCGGTCAGGAGGGTGATGCGGAGCATGATGTGTCCTTGTGGTGAGGGCTCCCAGGCAACGTCCTGGAAAGCAGGGAGGGGGTTGAAGAATGCCTGCCCCAGCTGGGCGGCGTCGGCACCTGAAGAGTTCATCTGAAGGACGATGACAGGACCCGAAAAGTTTGTCATCGAATTGTCTCTTGGAGTTCCCCGAATTGTCGGTGATTCGAGTCACAGAGGTCCGGTATTCCCTTCTCAACGACCGGTCAGGAATCCCCATGCATAAATCGGGCCGCCCGTCCCCAGAGGTTCCTGGGTGACCGGGCGGCCCGGGGTCCTGCGGGTCTAGTGGCCGAGGCGAGACACCATGGCGTAGATGATGAGGACGAGGAGCATGAGGCCGACGCCGAAGAAGATGTAGCCGGCGGCGCGGGCGATGCCCTTCCAGGCTTCCCACTCGTCCTTCACGCGATACTCGTCCAGGCGGCCTTCGGCGACCAGGCGGTCATACCAGCGCTTGCGCTCGTGGAGCATCTCGGCCTTGGAGATGCGGCCTGAGAAGATCACGGTGTCCATGGGGAACTTCTCCAACCGGAAGTGCGTGTTGAAGAAGTGGACCGTGAAGATGAAGCCCGAGGCGAGCAGGGCCTCATCCGAGTGGATGATGAGGGACACGTTGATCATCCAACCCGGCATGAACTTGCTGAAGAAGACCGGGAACCACATGATCAGGCCCGAGACGCCGATGGCGAAGACGCCCCAGAACACGGCGAGGTAGTCGAACTTCTCGAAGTAGGTCCAGCGATCGAACTCGGGCCGGGGGCCCTTGCCGAAGAACCAGCGGTTGTGGTCCACAAAGTCCTTCAGATCCTGCTTGGTGGGGATCATGGAGTCTGGGTGGGCCATGGCCTGGAAGATGCGCTTGGGTTCGAAGACGTTGGTCTCCGGGTTCCAGAGGAAGCGGCGGCGCTTCCAGAGGTGGCTGACGGTCGCGCTGACGTGCAGGACGAAGTAGACGAAGGTGATGACCGCCCCGAAGTGGTGGAGGGTCCGCGCAACTTCGGCGCCGCCGAACATGCTGAAGATGGCCTTGGCCCAGTCGGCGTAATAGAACTTCAGCGGCATGCCGGTGATGGTCAGCAGCAGGAAGCTCGTGACCACCAGGATGTGCAGGAACCGCTCGAAGGGCTGGAAGCGGGTGAACTGCTCGTCATCTTCCTGGATCTTGAGCTTGGCTTCCCGGAACTGCTTGGAGTCGTGCCGGTAGAGCCAGATGGAGCGGAAGAGCCAGAAGAGGGTATGGCCGCCGAACAGGGTGAAGGTGAAGACCAGCAGCGTGGTCATGACGATGAACACGTAGTGCAGCTGGGGGAAGTTCTTGCGATCCATCGGGTTCGCATGCGGCGCATAGCGGGCGAAGCTGGGGTTCGCCTTGGGGTGGCACTGCTTGCAGGTGTTGACGATGTTGCCGGGGGACAGGCGGGAGTTGGGATCTGAGGTCCGCAGCACGTCGTGGTGGCCGTGGCAGTCGTAGCAGGCGGCGACGTTGCTGGCGGTGTTGGCCTTGCCCAGGGCCATGGCCTTGCCGTGATAGGTGTCGCGGTAGTGCTCCAGTCGGTCCGTGTGGCACTTGCCGCAGACCATGTCGCTGCCGGCCTTGAAGTGGCTGCCGGCGGGCGTCTCGATCTGGTGGGCGGAGTGGCACTGGATGCAGACGGGGCCGCGGGGATCGCCCTTGGCCAGCAGCTGCCCGTGGATGCTCTTGTTGTAGATCTCCTCCACGGTGACGTGGCACTTGCCGCATGTCTTGGCCACGTTGGCGTGGTTGATGGGCGAGGTGCGGTCGACGCTGCGCTTGATGTCATGGACGCCATGGCAGTCGTTGCAGCTGGGGGCCACGATGAGGCCCTTCTGCAGCAGCGCCATGCCGTGGATGCTCTCCTGATACTGGGAGCCCACGGAGGGATACTGCATCTTGTATTCGTCGGTAATGTTCTTGTTGGCGTGGCACTTGGCGCAGGTCTTGGGCAGGTTCATCTTGTAGACCGGCGACTTCACGTCCTTGGCCGGCAGGATGTAGTGGTTCCCGTGGCAGTCCACGCAGTTGGCGGCGCCCGAGGCGCCCAGGGACTTGCTCATGCCGTGGATGCTGGTCTGGTAGATCTTGTCTTCCCCAGCGTGGCAGCTGCCACACATCACGGGTTTGGGGGTGGCGCCGTCGTTGGGATGGTCCTTCAGGTCCGAGTGGCAGCTCCGGCAGCCCATGCCCTTGTGCATCGAGCCGCCGAACTTCTCCTCGTCCACGAACAGGGAGAGGGGCTTGCCCCCGGGCCCGTCCTTGGTCATGTCCTTGTCGCTGTGGCAGTCGAAGCAGTTTTCCTTGACGGCCTTGGGACCCGCGGCCTGGGCCGGGGTGGCGCCCAGCAGCAGGCCCGCCAGGAGGGCGAGGGTGAGCAGCCATCCGGCACCGGTCTGGCGGCGGGTGGAGCACGGCGCTGCGTCGAGGATTGGACGGGTATCCAGGATCATGGGAGGTCCTTTGGTGAAGAAGCAGGTGACAGGCAACCCAGGGGGCTGTCCCTATTATTCACTCAAAGGTTGTTTTATGGACCCCGATCCAGATCACAAAATCCCGGTCAGTGGCTGCTCCCGTCGTCCGAAGTCTGCTTGGCGTCCTTGGCCGCCTGCTGCTCCATGAGGTCCCGGTAGTACTCGGGGCGGGTCTCGCGGATGTGATCCGCAGAGGCCTTGCCCGTGAGCCAAGCCAGGTCCATGGGATAGACATCGGGGTCGAAGATCACCAGGTACCAGTGCCAGACCAGGATGGACAGGGTGGCCAGGATGGCCTCGTACCAATGGGCCGCCGTGGCCGCATCCATGACCCAGACCGGGAAGAAGTGCATGCTGGTGTCCTTGGCCCAGAGCAGCACGCCCGTGACGGCCATGACGATGGTGCCCCACATGAAGGCCCAGTACTCCATCTTCTCGGCGTAGCCGAACATGCCGAAGGTGGGTCGCTTGGGCGTCAGCCCCAGGTTGTACCGCAGCATGTTGCCGATGTCCTTGGCGTCCTGCCAGTTGGGCAGCAGCTCCCAGACCATGACGCGATCCCGCTTGACCACCACCAGGTGAATGATGTGGAGGACAGTGGCGCCCATGATCACGGCGCCCGCGATGCGGTGGATGATGCCGCGCACCTGGCCGGCCCCGCCGAGACCGAAGGCCTGCAGCCAGCCCGACTCAGGGAACTTGAGGGCGAAGCCCGTGATGACCAGGGCCATGAAGCTGACCATGACCAGGCCGTGGGTGATCCGGAACTTCCGGTTCATGCGGGGCAGGACTTCACCGGTGCCGTGGTGGGGCTTGTGGCGCCGGAGCTTGGCCAGCCAGTCCAGGCCGTTGTGGAACAGCATGAAGCCGATGGTCATGGGAATCAGGGCGTAGTAGGCGAGGCGGATCCAGCGCACGCTGGGGTGCTCGATGCCGCCAGCGGTGCGCACGTGCACCTGCCCCTTGGCGATCTTCTCGCCCACGCCGGGGTGGCAGACGCCGCAGGTCTTCTGCAGGTTGGCGGGATTGATGGTCGAGCGGATGTCGGCGGAAGGCAGGATGTTGTGGATGCCGTGGCAGGAGGCGCAGTTGGCGGCGCGCTTCTGGCCGCCCCGCACAGCCAGGCCGTGGAAGCTGTCCTGGTAGGCGGGCACCTTGTCGCCGAAGCTGTAGCGGGAGTCCAGCCGCTCGTCCCCGTGGCAGCGCCCGCAGGTGACTGTGGACACACGGGAGGGGTTCACGAGGGAACCGGCCTCGGAGGGGGCCTGGATGTTGTGCTCGCCGTGGCAGCCCGTGCAGGTGGGGGAGTCCTTGGACCCCCGCTTCACCGCCAGGCCGTGGACGCTGTCCGAGTAGATGGCCTGCACATCCGGGTGGCAGACGCCGCAGGTCTCGGCCACGCGGACCCGGTTCACCTTGGCGCCGGGGTCCTTGGAGGCCAGGATGTCATGGCTGCCATGGCAGTCTGAGCAGGAGGCCGCGCTGTCATTGCCCTTGGCCACTTCCCGGCCGTGGAGGCTCAGTTTGTAGGCCTCTACCGGCTTGGCGAAGGGGATGTTGTGGTGCCGGGAGAGGAACTCGGGGTTCGAGTGGCAGGAACCGCAGGTGTCGGCGAGGTTCTTCTTGGCCACCTTGGAGCCCGGGCCGCCCATGATCGCGTGGGGCGTGCCGTGGCAGGAGGAGCAGGTGGCCGCGTCGGACATGCCGCTCTTCATGGCCAGGCCGTGGACGCTCTTCTTATAGGCCTCCACCGGATGTTCGTGGCAGGTCTCGCACTTCACCTTGGCCGGCTTCTCGGCGTGGGGCAGCCGCGTGATGCTGGTGTGGCACCCCACGCAGCCCATGCTGGCGTGCTTCGACGCCTCGAACTGGGTGATGTTCACATCGTGGCAGCCGGCGCAGTCCTTGGCGCTGGGCGGCGCCGCGGCGAGCACGACGGAGAGCAATCCAGCAAAAAGCAGGCGCATAACTACCTCACAAGTCCTCTATACCCTACCCGCTTTCGGACAAACCCGTGACAGGCCAGTGATCTGGATCACCGCAGCCAGCCAGGTACAGCAAGGCGCCGGGGGAGTGACCCACCCGGCGCCTGCGTTAAAACCTCGTCAGCGGCTCACTTGCCCTTGTAATCCTTCAGCCAGGCCACGTCGACCTCGGCGGCCTTCTTCTCGGCCTTGGTGGCCTTGAGGAACTTGCCGCGCTCGGTCATCTCGCCGTCCTTCTTGACGGGGAGGGCGGCGTGGCAGGCCTTACAGTCCTTGACTTCCGCGAAGCCGGCTTCCTGGGCCTTCTTCACGAAGGGCATCTTCGCCTGGGCGGGGATGGCGAGGATCAGCGCGGCGGCAGTGATGAGGGTGGCAATACGCATGGTGTCTCCTGGAACAGCTCCCGCCAAGCGGAAGGGTGGTTGGACATGGGGGCTGCAACAATGATACCGGAGACGAAGCCCGTTCCGCACCAGATAGCCCAGCTCAGAGCACAAGCGTCTCCTGGTACTCCCCGAAGACACTGCGCAGGGCGTCACAGGTCTCGCCCACGGTGGCCTCCGCCTTGACCGCGGCCAGGATGAAGGGCATCAGGTTGTCTGTGCCGGCCGCAGCCTTGCGCAGGGCGGCCAGCTTGGCGTCCACGGCGGCCTGATCCCGGCCGGCCCGGACCGCGGCCACTTCCCTGCGGCGCACGGCACCGAGGGCCTCGTCCACCCGCAGCAGGTCCGGCTTGACCTCGCCCGTGATCTCGAAGCGGTTCACGCCCACCACGACCTGCTCGCCCCGCTCGACGCCCTTCTGGAAGGCATAGGCCGCGTTCTGGATCTCGCGCTGGGGGAAGCCCTTCTCGATGGCGCTCACCATTCCGCCCAGCTCGTCAACCTTGGTCAGCAGGGCCAGGGCCCGGGCTTCCAGCTCGTCCGTGAGGGACTCGATCAGGTAGCTGCCGGCGAAGGGATCCACCACGTCCGCCACCCGGGACTCGAAGGCCAGGATCTGCTGCGTGCGCAGAGCGATGCGGGCGCTCACTTCCGTCGGCAGGGCCAGGGCCTCGTCCCGGCTGTTGGTGTGCAGGCTCTGGGTGCCGCCGCAGACCGCCGCCATGGCCTGCACGGTGGTGCGCACGATGTTGTTGTCCGGCTGCTGGGCCGTGAGGGTGCTGCCCGCCGTCTGGGTGTGAAAACGCAACATCTGGCTTTTTGCATCGTCGGTCTTGAAGTGATCCCGCATGATCCGCGCCCAGATGCGCCGGGCGGCCCGGAACTTCGCCACTTCCTCGAAGAACTGGTTGTGGGCGTTGAAGAAGAAGCTGAGCCGGGGCGCGAAGGCCTCCAGCTTCAGACCTGCGTCCAGGGCCGCCTGCACGTAGGCGATGCCGTCGCCCAGGGTGAACGCGATCTCCTGGGCCGCGGTGCAGCCCGCCTCGCGGATGTGGTAGCCCGAGATGGAGATGGTGTTCCAGCCGGGGACCTGGTCCGCGCAGAAGGCGAAGATGTCCGTGATGAGGCGCAGGCTCGGGCGGGGCGGGAAGATGTAGGTGCCCCGGGCCATGTACTCCTTGAGGATGTCGTTCTGGATGGTGCCGCCCACCTGGGCCCAGCTGACGCCCTGCTCCTCAGCCACGGCCAGGTAGAGGGCCAGCAGCACGGCGGCAGGGGCATTGATGGTCATGCTGGTGGTGACCTTGTCCAGGGGGATGTCCCGGAACAGCGTGCGCATGTCGTGGATGGAGCTGATGGACACGCCCACCTTGCCGACTTCGCCCAGGGCCATCTCATGGTCAGGGTCCATCCCGATCTGCGTGGGCAGGTCGAAGGCCACGGACAGGCCCGTGGTGCCCTGGGCCAGCAGGTAGCGGTAGCGCGCGTTGCTTTCTTCGGCCGTGGCGAAGCCCGCGTACTGGCGCATGGTCCAGAGGCGGCCTCGGTAGCCCGTGGGCTGGACGTGGCGGGTGTAGGGGAACTTGCCGGGGGCCCCCAGGTCGCGCAGGGGATCGTGGTCCGCGAGGTCCGCCGGAGTGTAGCTGTTCTTCAGCGGGATGCCTGAGCTGGTTTCGAAGGATCGCTGGCGCAGCTTGGCGGGATCTTCCTTCACCGTGAGCTGCGTCCGCACCTGCTCGAGGAAATCCTTCTCGTACATGGAACCTCCCAATCTTTCCACCTTATCGCCCCGGACGGTCCCAACGCTACACTGGCCGCTTCCCCGGAGCCCGCCATGCCTCTGCCGCCCGCGCCTCCCCCCCAGGTCCAGCTGCTCTCGGGAGCCGATGTCTGGACCGGCCAGAGCCTCTTGAAGGGCCAGGGTGTGGTGATCCAGAAGGGCCGCATCCTGGCGGTGGGCGCCGTCGATGCCCTGGCGAAGAAGCACCCGACGGCCCGTCGTGTGGAATTTCCCGGCGGCACCCTGCTGCCGGGATTCATCGAGGGCCATGCCCATGTGGGCGGCCTGGGCGCGCTGAGCCGCCAGGTGGATCTCTCAGGACTGACCAGCCTGCCGGAGACCCTTCGCCGCATGGAGTCCTGGACTGCGGCGCACGCTCAGGGCTGGCTCCAGGGGCGAGGCTGGGACCAGAATCGCTGGCCCGCCGGGGCCTACCCCCGGACCCTGGACCTGGATGCCCTCACCGGCTCGCGGCCCGCCTTTCTCCAGCGGGTGGACGGCCATGCCGCCTGGGTGAACACCGCGGCCCTGGCCGTGGCGGGCATCGGCCCCGGCACCCCGGATCCCGAGGGCGGCCGCATCCTCAAGGACGCCACCGGCCGGCCCAGCGGCATCCTCCTGGACGCCGCCATGGAGCTGGTGCGGAAGCACATTCCCGAGCCCACGGCGGCGGAACACGAGGCCCAGCTGAAGGCGGGCCTGACCGCCCTGCGGTCCGAGGGCTTCACCGCTGTGGCGGACATGGGCGTGGACGGCCCGGAACTGGCCGCCTACCGGCGCCTCGCGGCAGCCGGCACCCTGCCCATCCGGGTCTTCGCCTACCTGAGCCACGACCACAACCTCATGCTCCGGGAGCTCAAGCACACCCGCTCGAAGCAGCTGTCCTTCTTCCAGGTGCAGGGGGTGAAGTTCTACCTGGACGGCGCCCTGGGCAGTCGCGGCGCCCGCCTGCTGGCGCCCTACGCGGACGAGCCCAGCACCAGGGGCCTGTGGGTCACGGAGCCCCGCAGAGTCGCCTCCGATGTGGCCATCACCCTCCGCGCGGGCTACCAGCCCGCCATCCACGCCATCGGCGACGCCGCC
The DNA here is from genome assembly GCA_013334395.1 of Holophagaceae bacterium. GTDB lineage: Bacteria > Acidobacteriota > Holophagae > Holophagales > Holophagaceae > Geothrix. The sequence continues at coordinate 12,214 of JAAXXS010000046.1, forward strand.
AACCGGGCGGCCCTGGACCTCTTGGCCAAGGCCGCGAAGAAGGCCAAGGGCGCCCCGCCTCCGCGCATCGAGCACGCCCAGATCGTCACCGCCGAGGACGCCGCCCGCTTCGGCAGGCAGGGCGTGGTGGCCAGCGTGCAGCCGGTCCACTGCACCTCGGACCACAGCTGGACCCCGGCCCGCCTGGGCCCCGAGCGCCTGAATGAAGCCTTCCCCTGGCGCAGCTTCGCCGCCGGAGGGGCCCTGCTGGCCTTCGGCAGCGATGCCCCCGTGGAGGATCCCAACCCCTTCATGAGCCTCGCCGCCGCCGAGACCCGCCAGGATCCTGCGGGCAATCCCCCCGGTGGTTTCCTGCCCGACCAGCGGCTGTCCCGCCTCGAGGCCATTCGCGCCTACACCGCGGGCAACGCCGCGGCCCTGGGCCGCGCCAAGGACCTGGGCACCCTCCAGAAAGGCGCCGTGGCCGACCTGCTCTGGGTGCAGGCCCCCCTCGCCGACCTCAGCCCCGAAGCCCTCCGCAAGCTGCGCCCCGGCAGGCTGTGGGTGAACGGGGTCGAAGTGCCCCTGGCGAAGTAGCCCCCTAAAAGGTGGACCGGGTCACCGCCTGAGATCCGTTCTATCTCGGTATCGGCAAGCCGATACCGAGAGGAAGGCAAGCTTTGGGTGCGGCTGTACGCCCACCTCTGGGATACTGAGCTCATGAGCCTGCGCCCCGCCACTCCCCTCCTGGCCCCGTCCCTGCTGTCGGCGGACTTCACGCGGCTGGGGGAGGAGCTGCGCTTCATCGAGGCTTCGGGCGCCCAGGTGGTGCACGTGGACGTCATGGACGGCCGCTTCGTCCCCAACATCACCATCGGCCTGCCCGTGGTGGAGAGCCTGCGCAAGGCCACCACCCTGCCCCTGGACTGCCACCTGATGATCGTGGAGCCCCTGCGCTACGCCGCGGACTTCGTGAAGGCCGGCGCGGACTGGGTGAGCATCCACCAGGAGGCGGATCCCCACCTGCACCGCACCCTGGCCTCCATCCGCCAGGCCGGCGGCAAGGCCGGCGTGGTGCTGAACCCCGGCACCCCCGTGGAGGCCCTGGTGGACCTCGTCGGCGACTTCGACTTCGTGCTGCTCATGAGCGTGAACCCCGGCTTCGGCGGCCAGAGCTTCATCCCCCGGGTGCTGGACAAGGTGCGGCGGCTGGACGCCCTGCGCAGCGAGCGTGGCGTGCCCTTCTTCATCCAGGTGGACGGCGGCGTGAGCCTGAAGAACGCCGGGGACCTGGTCCGCGCGGGCGCCGACTGCCTGGTGGCGGGCAACGCCGTATTCAAGGCCGAGCAGCCCAAGCAGGCCGCCGCGGACCTGATCAGCGCGATGGCGGCAGGCCGCACAGCCTGAGCTTCTCGGCCCGGCGCAGGCGCTTGATCTGCCACTCGCGGCGGAGGGCTTGGCCCTTGCTGGCACAGACCTCCTGGAAAACCAGCTCCAGCGGGGCCCTGCCCCGGGTGTATTTGGCGCCCTTCCCAGCCTGGTGCTGCGCCAGCCGGGCCTCCACGTCCAGGGCGATGCCGCAGTAGAGGGTGCCGTCGCCGCAGCGCAGCAGATACACCGCCCAGACGCCGCGCGGGGTCAACGCTTCAGCCCCAGGATCTCCCGCATGCGGGCCAGGGCCTCGGGCTTGCCCTTGCCCCGGGGGATGTGGAGCACCACCAGGGTGGAGCCCCGCCCGCCCGCCACCCAGGCGCTGGTGGCCCCAGGCACTCCGGGCACGCTGGCGGTGGCGGTCTTGAACCACCAGTTCTCCTTGCCGAACAGCGCGCTCACTTCGGCCCAATAGCCCGCCAGCATGCGCCGTCCGAAGGCGGCCACCTCGGCGTTCTCCGGCTGCTGCAGCCACTGGAGAAAGGCCTCGGGGCTGGTGCGCAGCAGGTCCCCGTCGCCCACCCAGGGCGTCGAGAACTCGGGCAGGCTGGCGTTGGCCGGGAGGCGGCGACCCAGGAAGGGCTCGAAGACTTCCGCCACGCGATACCAGGCCACCTCGGGGCCGTAGTCCTTCAGCCAGCGGACCCGCGTCTCCGCGATCCAGGCCAGGAAGGCCTGGTCGCAGTCCTCCTGCAGGGCCTTCGCCAGGGTGACGGTGCCGTGCCCCGGCGGGGTCCCGCAGGTCAGGGAGCCAGCGGCGCCCGGGCAGCGGGTCTTCACGTTCCCCGAAGACCAGCTGGAGCCCTCGACGCGCAGCCACACCAGCTTGGCGAGGCCGCCCATGGGCGACACTACGCGGCCCTCGCCGAAGGTCTGAATGTCCCCGCCCTCGAGCGCCAGGGCAAGGCCCTCGCCTGGCTTCAACACCGGCGCGGGCATCCCAGCCTCGGGCTGGGCACGGGCGGGTTGCGCGGCCAGCGGCGGCGCGGCGCAGCAGGCGCAGAGCAGCACTTGGCGGAAGAACCTCGGACCCGGTCCGCTCATGCCACCCACCGTCCCCCCATCGGATCTCCGCGCTGGGCCGATGCTACCAAGAATCCGCGGCGCCAGCGGTCCTCCCTGGCAGACTGGTGCCATGTCGGATCGCCGTGTGCTCGTGAACCTCCGGGGCCTGCTGACCCCCGATCCCGCCCGAGCCTGGGCGGTGGACCGCATACCGGACGCGGCCCTGGCCCTGACGGATGGTCGCGTGGCCTGGCTGGGCCCCGCGCAGGAGCTCCCCGCCGAATGGGCGGACGCGCCCCGGGTGGATGGCGGCGGCGCCTGGGCCACACCCGGCTTCGTGGATCCCCACACGCACCTGCTCTTCGGCGGCAACCGCACGGGCGAGTTCAACCGGCGCCTGCAGGGCGTCAGCTACCAGCAGATTTCTGCCGAGGGCGGCGGCATCCGCGAGACCGTGCGGGCCACCCGTGAGGCTTCCCTGGCCGAGCTGGTGGCGGCGGGGGAAGCCCGCCTGCGCGCCTTCCGGGAGCGCGGCGTGGTGCACCTGGAGGCCAAGACCGGCTACGGCCTTGAGCTTGCGACCGAAGCACGGCTGCTGGCGGCCTACGCCGAGCTGCGGCGCCGCGGCTGGAGCCTCGATGTCACCCTGCTGCCCGCCCACGACCTGGCTCCGGAGTTCGCCGGTGATGCTGAGGCCAATGCCCGCGCCGTGGCCGAGGCTTGGCTGCCAGCGCTGGTCGCCCAAAACACGGGCGTGGCGAGTTTCTGCGACGTGTTCGTGGAGACCGGCGTGTTCAGCGCCGCCCAGGGCCGGCGCATCTTCACGGCGGGCAAGGCCCTGGGCCTCATCCCCAGGGTCCACGCCGATGAGCTGTCCTGGACCAGCGGCGCGGAGCTGGCCGCGGAGCTGGGCGCCGCCAGCGCGGACCACCTGATGTTCTGCAGCGAGGCGGGCATGGCAGCCATGGCCGCGGCCAACGTCACGCCGGTGCTGCTGCCGGGCACCACGCTGTTCCTGGGCATGCGCGAGTGGGCCCCGGCCCGCCGCATGATCGAAGCCGGCTGCCGGGTGGCCCTCGCCACGGACTTCAACCCCGGCTCCTGCCCCTGCCTGGATCCCCTCACCATTCTCCGCCTGGGTTGCCTGCAGCTGCGCCTGACCTTCGAGGAGGCCTTCACCGCCATGACCCTCCACGCCGCCCGCAGCCTGCGCCGCGCCGACCTCGGCCACCTCCACCCCGGCGCCCGCGCCGAGGTGCTGCTCTGGGACGTGGATGACCTGCTCGAGCTCGTCTACTGGGTCGGCGAGCCTTTTAGGCCGAGGTATCTCCAAGGCTGAAGCCTACTTCGTTCACAGCAAAGAGCGCAGTGAACGAAAATGAACTTTTACATCGAAAGACAAAGCCCCGGTTTTCCGGGGCTTTGTCTTTCGCGGGTGCGACCTACTGCTCGGGCCGCTTCGAGGCCTCCTGCACGATGTGGTAGATGCGCTCCTTGGCCCGGAGCTTGATCTTCTTCAACTCGACCTCTTCCAGGGACTCCTTGGCGGAGAGGCTGGGCTTCTTCTGGAGATCACTGAGCCGCGTGTCGGCGGACTTGTGTTCTTCCATGAGCTTGCGGAATTCGAAATGATCTTTCATCAGGCGCTCCTGAATTTCTGGGCGCAGGAAATCCATGAATCCTCCATGCCAGGGCGGGACCGATTCGGGCTCCGCAGGGTGAGTGGGTTGCCCAAGGGTAGGACCACCCTGCG
>JAAXXS010000047.1 GCA_013334395.1 Holophagaceae bacterium
TGCCGAGCTTCTCCTCGGGGACGAGGTAGGCCACCGAGGGCCACATCACCGCGGGAATAAGGCTGAAGGCCACCCCCATGAGGGCCATGGGCACGTAGAGGCTCACGTGGGTGTAGGCCATGAGCAGGTAGACGGGGATCAGCAGCAGGCTCCCCAGCATCATAAAGAGGGCCCGCTTGCCGACGCGGTCCACCATCAAGCCGAAGAGGGGCGTCCCCACCATGGCGAAGAGGGTGAGCATCGAGGAGAGGAAGCCCCCAGCCTCCCGACTCACGCCATGGGCATCCTGGAAGAACTTCACGGCAAAGGTCTGGAAGGGGAAGATGCCGCTGTAGAACGTGATGCAGAGGGCCACCACGTACCAGTAGGTGGGGCTGAACTTCAGCAGATCGCCCCAGACCACCTTGTCCGTGCCCCCCTGGGAGCGCAGGGTGTAGCGCTGGGCCGCCTGGTTCTCCATCAGCCAGTAGATCCCCGCCGCGATCACACAGACCGACCCGAACACCGCGGCGATGAGCAGGGGGGTGCGCCAGGAGCCGAAGGCGCCCCGGGCCCAGGTGGGGCTGTTCAGGGCCGCGAAGGAGCCCAGCCGGGCGATGAGCAGGTTGATGCCGAAGGCGAAGCTCAGCTCCTTCCCCCGGAACCACTGGGCCACGGCGGCGGTGACCGCGACGATGAGGCTCTCCGCGCCCAGGCCGAAGATCAGCCGTCCCGTCGCCATGATGGCGAGGCGGGGGCTCAGGGCCGTCACTGCCGCCCCCAGGAAGCAGAGCAGGGCGAAGATGAAGGTGGCGCGCTTCACCCCAATCCGGTCGATGAGGATCCCGCCGATGAGCACCATCACCACGTTGGGCACGCTGTAGATGCCCTGCAGCAGGCCGATGTTGGCGTCCGAGAAGCCCAGTTGCTTCTGGAGCACATCCGCCAGGGGGCTGATCGCGTCGTAGACGTAGTAGTTGCCGAACATGGCCAGGCTGATGACCACCAGCACCAGCCAGCGGTAGGCCGGGGGGGGCGCGGGGCGTTCCTGGACGGGTGCGGACGACGACATGGAGCTCCCAAATTCGGATAACGCTCCATCCTGCCAGCAAGAGGGCTGAGGCCTTGGAGAGAAGTGGCTGCCATAGAATTTTATTTCTTGCTTTTTGGGTCGAGGGTTAATATTTTCAACTCACACTTAATCACTGTTTATTCCTTCCCTGTTTTCCCGTCTATGCGAACCTCCGGGTTCTCAAAGGAGACTTCAATGTCCACTCGCCTTGCCCTTCGCCTGGTCGCAGCTGGCCTGCTCCTGGTGCCCGCTCTCGGTGCGCGAGAGCGTGAAGCGGCCCTCGCTGCCGAGGGCCAGCGGCACCTGGAGGCCCGGGTCCACCAGCTGGGCCTGAGCCGCGACCACAGCTTCGCCACCCGCAACGTGTTCGAAGAGGCCACGGGCGAGGCCCACGTGCGCCTGAACCAGCTCTACAAGGGCGTGCGCGTCTTCGAGGGCGAGTCCATCGTCCACCTTCGGGGCGGCGCAGTGACCGAGCACACGGATGCCCTGGTCCGCGGCCTCGCCCTGAGCGTGTCCCCCTCCCTCAGTGCCCCCGAAGCCCTGGCCACCGCCCACGGCATTCTCGCGCCCCGGGGGGCCTACGCCTACGCGCCCACCGTCGAGCTGGTCATCGCCACCCCCACCGAGGGTTCCGGAAAGGGCCGGTCGGCCACCCCCACCCTGGTCTACCACGTGCACACCGAGCTCGAGAATGCGCAGGATGGGATCCGCCACACGGACTTCCTGGTCGATGCGCACAGCGGCGCCGTCCTGGAGCAGTGGAACACCCTCCACACCGCCGGCGTCACCGCCACCGGCAAGAGCCAGTATTCCGGCGTCGTGTCCATCCCCGCCAACAGCACCGCCACGGGCTTCGAGCTGCGGGACATGACGCGCGGCGCCCGCGGCACCTTTGGCAACAATGTGGTGACCAACGCCAACCACGCCGCCACGAGCTCCACCGCCGCCGGCACGGTCTACGCCAGCGCCAGCAACACCTGGGGGGATGGCGCGAACTATGTCGAAGGCAGCTCCACCACCGCTGCCAATGGCCAGACCGCCGCGGTGGACGCGATGTACGGCATGGCCCAGACCTGGGACTTCTACAAGAACGTCTTTGCCCGCAACGGGATCGACAACGCAGGCACCGCCACCTACAGCCGGGTCCACATCGGCAGCGGCTACGACAACGCCTTCTGGTCGGACAGCTGCTTCTGCATGACCTACGGCGACGGCACCAGCTTCCTAACCCTGACCGCCCTCGACGTAGCCGGCCACGAGATGAGCCATGGCGTCTGCGCCCGCACCGCCAACCTGGCCTACCGGGCCGAGTCTGGGGGCCTGAACGAGGCCAACTCGGACATCTTCGGCACCCTGGTGGAGTTCATGGCCCGGGGCGGCGGCAGCGGCACCATCCCCAACTACACCGCCATCACCAGCACCCTCAGCACCCCTGGCGGCACGGTCCCGGCGGCCAACTACCTCATCGGCGAGCAGCTCGAGACCAGCGCCTTCGCAAAACCCCTCCGCTACATGTACAAGCCAAGCCTTGACAAGGCCAGCGCCGACGCCTGGTCCACCAGCCTCAAGCGGCTCGACGTGCACTACAGCTCCGGCCCGGCCAACCACTTCTTCTTCCTGTTGGCCCACGGCAGCCAGATTGACGCCTTCTCGGGCGGCATCCAGTCCCCCCTGGCCAACGGGGTCACCAGCATCACAGGCCTCGGCAATGACCTGGCCGGGCGCATCTGGTACAAGGCCCTGACCGCCTACATGACCAGCAGCACGACCTACGCCGGCGCCCGCACCGCCACCCTGAGCGCTTGCACCGCCCTGGGCTACCCCTCTGGCAGCGCGGTCTACACCACCGTGAACAGCGCCTGGCTTGCCGTGAACGTCAAATAGAACCTCGCCTTTATCGCAGCGCCCGGGGCCACCCCGGGCGCTGTTGTCGTTTGCAGCGCCGCCCCGCCTGTCGGATAGTGAGAGGTCATGACCGCCCCCGCCCGCAGGACCTGCCCCAGCTGCCAGACGCGCCTGTCGCCTCTGGCCGCGGAGTGTCCCGAGTGTGGACTGGGCTTGGCGCCGCCCCGGCAGAGCCGCCCCCTGCTATTCCAGGCCTCGGCCCTGGCCCAGGTGGCCTTCACCCCGCCGGCCCGGACGCTCACGGCCCCCGCCCTGGGCCGGGTGGCGCCCATCGCGGTCGAGGTGAGTCCCGAGGAGCTCCTGCAGGCGCCCTTCCTGGACCCCGCGAACCCCAGCGCGCCCGCGCCCGCCCAGGACCTTCCCTCCCAGCCCACCCTTGGCGCCGAGTCCACGACCAGCTTCTGGCCCCTGGTGAAGGTGGAGGCCTCGGAGGCCCTCCTCCTGGCGGCCCTGCAGGGGGTGGCCCTGGTGCTGCCGGCATGGGTGCTGGGGGTCTCCCCCACTCGGCTCCTCGTGGGGGCCTGGTTCTTCGTCGTGCCCTACCTGTTCGCCCTGTCCTGGGTGCTCTTCCTGGCGCCCCTGGGCCTGACCGGGCAGTCGCCGATGATGGGCACCTTCGGGGTCACCCTGCCCGAGAACACCCCCGAGCGCCGCATCGCCTTCTCGCTGGTGCACCTGGTCTCGGTGGCCTGCTTCCCCCTCAGCTTCCTCTGCATGGTGCTGAGCCCCCGGCACCAGACCCTGGCCGAGCTGCTCAGCGGCCAGGAGCTGCTGGCCCGGCCCATGCCCAGGCTGCGCTAACCAGCCGGGTCTAGGGCAGGTGCACCGGCACCGAAGTCACGATGACCCCAGTCCGGAGCAGCAGCGCCGCCTTGATGCGCAGGGCGCTCTGGTTGTGCAGGAACTGCTGCCACCAGTGGGACGTGATGAACTCCGGCAGGATGACCGTGAGGGCCAGCTCGGGCTCCGCGAACAGGATGCGCTCCACCTCTTCGAGGATCGGCTCCACCATGCGGCGGTAGGGGCTGGGCAGCACCCGCAGCGGGATGCCCATGCCATAGCTGATCCAGTCCTCCCGGAGCTTCTCGATGGCACTGCTGTCCCGACCGCCGTCCGCGCCCAGGTCCACCGTGATGGCCTCCACCCGATCCCCGGCGATGAGCCGCGCATAGAGGAGCGACTGCACCACGCCCCCATGGATGCTGTTCACCAGCACCAGCGCGTGGTGCTTGGGGGGCAGCACCGCATCCGTGCGGCTGGCGGCCAGCCGGGAGCGGACCCCGATGTAGTGGCGCCGGATGCTGAAGTGCAGCGCCACCAGCAGCGGCACCAGCAGGAGGACGATCCAAGCCCCATGGATGAACTTGGTGATGGCGATGTCCAGCAGCACGATCAGGGCCGTGAGGGCGCCCAGGCCATTCACAAAGGCCTTCACCTGCCAGTGGCGACCCCGCACCTTCCGCCAGTGGACCACCATCCCCGCCTGGCTGAGGGTGAAGCCGATGAAGACCCCCGCGGCGTAGAGGGGCAACAGCACGTCCGTGTTCGCGTGGAAGAGCCAGACCAGCAGGGCCGAGAAGAAGAACAGCAGCAGGATGCCGTTGGAGAACACCAGACGGTCGCCTTGGCTGGCGAACTGCCGGGGCAGGAAGCCGTCCCGGGCCTGCAGCGCCGCCAGCCGGGGAAAATCGGCGAAGGCCGTGTTCGCGGCCACCACCAGGATGGCGAAGGTGAAGCCCTGGACCACGTAGTAGCCCAGCTTGGGCAGCCCCTGGCTGACGTCCCCGAGGATGGCCTTGTTCAGCTTGGACAACAGGGTCTCCGCCACCACACTGGGGTCCGCGCTGTGCTGGTAGGTGACGCCGAAGCGATGGGCGAGGAAGGTGATGCCCAGGAACATGGTGCCGAGCAGCACCACCATCCAGACCATGGTCTTGGCGGCGTTCGGCCCAGCGGGGTCGCGGAAGGCCGTGGCGCCGTTGCTGATGGCCTCGACCCCCGTCAGGGCGGTGCAGCCGGCGCTGTAGGCCCGCATGAAGATCCACACCATGGACAGACCCGCCAGGTGGACACCCTGCTGTGCAGCCTGCTGGGCCTCCGGCAGGGCTGGACCCCGTCCCAGGAGGATCTGCACCAGGCCATAGCCCAGCACCAGGAGGATGCTGACGACGAACCCATAGGTGGGGATGGCGAAGACGGTCCCGCTCTCGCGGATGCCCCGGAGGTTCATGAGGGCGATGAACCCGATGGCCAGGATGGTCAGGAAGACGTTGTGGCCGGCCAGGGTTGGCACCGCGGCGGTGATGGCCGCCACCCCCGAGGAGACGGACACCGCCACCGTCAGCAGGTAGTCGATGAGCAGCGAAGCCCCCGCCGTCAGGGCCGGCAGGTCCCCCAGGTTTTCCTTGGCCACGATGTAGGCGCCGCCCCCGCCCGGGTAAGCCAGGATCGTCTGCCGGTAGCTGATCGCGAGGATCACCAGCAGGGCCACGATGCCCAGGGCCACAGGAATGGACCAGCCAAAGATCGCGTGGCCGGCCACGCCCGCCAGCACCCCCGCGCCTGCGGCGGGGAGCAGGGCCCCCGACAGCGAGGCCATGATCTCCTGGGTGGCGTAGGCCACCGAGGAGAGGGCATCCGAGCTGAACACCGCCAGTCCGATGGGATTGCTGATCTTGGTGTGAGGGGTCTCCTGGCTTGATAGCCGCCTGCCCAGGAGGATCCGTCTCAGGCTCTGCATTCAGCCACCCCAGGAGGGAGGCTACTCCACCAAAGGCTCCAGGTGGTAGGGAATCGAAATGACCACCGTCTTGGGCTTCAGCAGCAGGGTGCCCTTGATGCGCCAGGCCGTCTGGTTGTGCAGCACGTTCGCCCACCAGTGGCCGGTCACGAACTCGGGCAGGATCACCGTGATGGTGTACTCCGGCTCGGCCCGGCGCATGCGGTCGAGCTCCTCGACGATGGGTTCTACGATCTTGCGGTAGGGGCTCTCGATGGACCGCAGGGGGATGCCCTCGCAGTAGTGGGGCCAGTCGGAGCGGAGCTTCTCCAGGGCGGCGCTCTCCCGGCCGTTCTCATCCGGGAAGTCCACGGTGAGGGCCTCCACCTCGCCGTGGGCGGCGATGACCTTCGCGTAGTTGAGCGACTGCACCACGCCCGAGTGGATGCCCGAGACCAGCACCACCACGCGGTTCCGCCGATGGGGCAGGAACTCGGTGCGGCTGCCGGCCAGGATCGCCTTCACGCGGATGTAGTGCCTGTGGATGCTGTAGAAGCCGAACACCATGATGGGCAGCACCAGCAGCACCACCCAGGCCCCGTGACTGAACTTCGTGACCGTGATGACCAGCATCACGACCAGGGCCGTCACCGCACCCGTGCCATTCACCAGGGCCTTCAGCTTCCAGTGGTCGCCCCCCCGCTTGCGCCAGTGCAGCACCATGCCCATCTGCGAGAGGGTGAACCCCAGAAAGACCCCCAGGGCGTAGAGGGGCAGGAGGTGGTGCTCCTTGGCATTGAAGATCCAGAGCAGCACCATGGAGAGCAGGGACAGGATGATGATGCCGTTGGAGAAGACCAGGCGGTCACCCTGGCTGCCGAACTGGCGGGGCAGGAACCCGTCCCGGGCCATCATGGCCGCCAGGCGGGGGAATCCGGCATAGGCCGTGTTGGCCGCCAGCAGGAGGATGAGCATGGTGACCGCCTGGATCGCCAGATAGGTCACATGGGCCAACCCAGAGTCACTGCCGAGGATCTTGCGACTGAGCATGGACAGCAGGGACTCGGCGCCACCGGCATAGGTCAGGCCCAGGTGGTTGGCCAGCCAGGTGATGCCCAGGAACATGAGGGCCAGCATCAGGACCATGAGGGTCATGACCCGGGCGGCATTGCGAGACGTGGGTTCCCGGAAGGCTGACACGCCGTTGGAGATGGCCTCCACCCCGGTGAGGGCCGTGCATCCAGCGGCATAGGCCTTCATGAAGACCCAGATGCCGATCCAACCCGGGAACGGGGGGGGAATGATCTCGTGGTGTTCCGCCGCCACGATGCCCCCAGTGAAGTAGCGGAAGAAGCCGAGCCCGATGATTCCGAACATCGCAACCACAAAGCCATAGGTGGGGATGGCGAACAGGGCGCCGCTTTCCTTGACGCCGCGCAGGTTCATGAGGGCCACAAAGCCCGTCACGATCACCGCGAGAAAGACGCGGTGGGGCTCCATGGACGGGAACGCGCTGGTGATGGCCGTGATGCCGGCAGACACGCTCACCGCCACGGTGAGCACGTAGTCCACCAGGAGGGAGGCCCCGGCCACCTGGGCGGGCAGCTCCCCCAGGTTCTCCTTCGCCACGATGTAGGCGCCGCCCCCATTTGGGTAGGCGAAGATGGTCTGGCGGTAGCTCACGGTGAGCATCACCAGGAGTGTGACGATGCCCAGGGCCACCGGCCAGGACTGGCCGATGACGGCGGGCCCGAAAGCCGCCATTGCCATGTAAGGGGCAAGGGCCGCCATGATCTCGCCGGTCGCGTAGGCCACGGAGGACAGCGCGTCCGAGCTGAAGACCGCCAGGGCGATGGGGTTGCTGATGCGCGCCTCGTCGCCCTCGATCGTGGAGAGCCGACGACCGAGGAGAACGCGCCGGAAATTGGGCATGGTCGAGGATTCCTGGGTCAGCCGGGGAGGACCCGCGACAGTCTGCGGCCGCTCCCATCAGCCCCTGGGGCTTGGGTGGCGTGCGGGTGGAGGGAAAGGGCTGGACGATCTCCGGCCCCATGGAAGCCTAACAGCAAGCCTTCATCATAGCGGTCGCCGCGGCATTGGGGAGCATGGGGTGACCATCGCCACACGGGCCCGGAACGCCACAGCCTCCACCAGGTGCTGCTGGCCGGGCGCCACGGGCCAGAGCCAGCGCTGGGCCCGGAACGGAATTCTCTCGGTCCCGCCCAGCAGGGTCATGACATCCAGGCCCGGGAGCGGGTCGCTGACCTCGAGCCCCTCTGTGCCCTGGAGCTGCAGGGTCCAGCGGTCCTCCCAGGAACCCAGGGCCAGGGCTCCCTCGGTGAACACCACGGCCCGGTCGTGGACCAGCCACAGGTCGGCCCCACTTTCCTGGAGCACGGCCAGGAAGGCCACCGCGGCCCGGCGCGTCCAGGTGTCCAGGGCCTCTGCCAGAGAGTCCGCCACCTCGGGATCCCGGGTCCAGGGCGAATCTCCGAAGAGCGCCTCCACCAGGCGCTCGGCGACGACCCCGAACTGGCCCATCACGTTGGCCGATAGGATGGTCCCCGGGCGCCGGGCCGCAATCCAGGCCCGCAGAGCAGCGGCATCCGGGTGCAGCGAAGGCAGCAGCCCCACGAGCCGGAGGATGGCCTGCTCCCGACTGCGGCGCTGTCCTGACCAGGGCTCGGCCACGCTGCGGCGCACGGCGGCCTCCAGCTCCGACAGCCCCCCCGTGAGGTCCTCGAACACCCAGGGCGCCCAGCGCCGGTGCCGCAGCGTCGTCCAGCAGCGGCTCCAGGGATCCGCGTCCCAGCCGGTGGTGTCCAGGGGGGCCAGCGCCCAGGGCACCTCAAGCCCCGAGCCCGCCCCGAGCACCAGCGCGGGGCGGGCGGGGTCCGCCGCCTGGAGGCCTTCGCCCAGGAACGCCCGGACCCGGTCCAGGTGATCGCCCCAGGCCGAGTGGTCCCGGGTGAGGAAGGCGAACTGCTCCTGGCGCAGCAGCCGGGCGAGGGGCGTGGACATCCCGCCATCTTAGCGGCCCTGTCCCTGAGGGGCCGCCTGCGAGAGACTGGAGGATCTGGAGTCCGTATGCCCCGATTCTCGAAACGCGCTGGCCGGGAAGTCCTCGAGGGGCATCCCCGGCTGCCCGAGTGGATCACCAAGGAGCGGGTGAAGCTGCGCGACCTCCACGGCATGAAGAAGGACCTGCGTGACTCCCACCTGCACACAGTCTGCGAGGAGGCCCGCTGCCCCAACCGCAGCCACTGCTTCACCCAGGGCACCGCCACCTTCCTGCTCATGGGCGGGATCTGCACCCGGGCCTGCGGGTTCTGCAGCATCCAGAGCGGCAAGCCCCTGGCGCTGGACCCCCGGGAGCCCCGGGAGACCGCTGAGCGCGTGGCCGCCATGGCCCTGCGCTTCGCGGTGCTCACCAGCGTCAACCGCGATGACCTGCCGGACGGCGGGGCAGGGCACTTCGCGGAGACCATCCTGGCCATCCGGCACCGCAACCCCGGCGTGGGCGTGGAGGTGCTGGTGCCGGACTTCCTGGGGGATCGCGAGGCCGTGGCCCGGGTGGTGGCCGCGGGGCCGGCGGTGTTCAACCACAACGCCGAGACGGTGCCCAGCCTCTATACCGTGGTTCGGCCCGCGGGTCGCTTCGACCGGACCCTGGACGTCCTCGTCCACGCCAAGGCCCTGGGCTCGGCCCTCTACGGCCCCGACTTCCGCACCAAGAGCGGGCTCATGCTGGGCCTCGGCGAGACTGAGGCGGAGCTCCGCACCACCTTCGCGGCCCTGGCGGGCGCCGGCGTGGACATCCTCACCCTGGGCCAGTATCTGCGCCCCACGCGCCACCAGCTGCCCGTGAAGCGCTACGTCCCACCCGAGGAGTTCACCGCCCTGGGCGAGCTGGCCAAGACTTTCGGCTTCAAGACCGTCTATGCGGGCCCCCTCGTGCGCTCCAGCTTCAACGCCCACGAGGTCGCGGAGACCAGCGGCATCAGTATGCTCTAGCGTCCGGGGCCAGAAACCGACCACCCCAGGGAAACACAGAAAAATCAAAAAAAATTAACCACAAAGAACACAAAGAACACAAAGAACACAAAGAAGGACAGATCCCCTTTTTGTGCCCTTTGTGTTCTTTGTGGTGAAAAAAATCTCTTCTTGGTTGGAGTGCCCTGAATGCGAGACAGGCTCAGTCCCGGCGGGGCTCCACGATGATCGCGGTGGGCTCGGAGGGGCAGGAAAAGACACAGAGGCCGCAGCCTGTGCAGACGTCCGCCGACACTACCGGGTGGCCGATGGACGCGCCCTCGGCCGGGGCCGAGATCCAGATGGCCTCTTCGGGATAGGGACACCGGTCCACGCAGATGCGGCAGGCCCGGGGTTCGCGCTCCAGGGTGCCCCAGGTGACACAGAGCCCGGGCTTCACCCGGGCGGTGCCCATGCGCACGGCCTTGGCGCCCTCCAGCACCGTGCCGTCCGCGCGGGTGAGGCGGGGCCAGACCAGGGCCTCGTCCTCACACTCCGCCACACAGGGCAGGGTGGTGCAGAGGAAGCAGGGGATGCTGCGGGGATCGATGTAGGGCGTCTTCAGGGCGAGGCCCATGGTGGGCGGGGCCTTGATCACGGCGTTCTCGGGGCAGGCCCGCACGCACTTGTCACAGCGGGTGCACTTGGTGAGGAACTCGAACTCATCCAGCGCTCCGGGAGGCCTCAGCAGTGTGGGCCCCAGACCCGTCACCGTGTCCTCGATGCGGTTCGCCACGAACCCGGCGAAGAGCGTCCCCAGGGACTTGAAGAAGTCCCCCCGCTCCTGGGGTTCGTCGAGCTTCTTGGCCATGGATTCCTACATCAGTCCCAACAGCCGCAGGGTGGGCCTCAGCACGCCCCAGAGCACGGGGTCAAAGCCCAGGGTCAGCACGGCGGCCTTGCCGTCGGAGGCGAGGTCGAAGTGGGCCAGGAGGTCGGCGCTGACGGCCACGTCCCGGGAGCTGGGGGGGGCGGCGTCCACCCACTGCACGCCGGCCGGGGCCTCCTTCTTCACCAGGGTGTGGCCCTCCTGGGCGCGCACCTGTAGGACGAGTAGGTCGCCATGGAAGGAGGGCACCCGGATCTCCATGAGGCGTCCCTTGCCCGCCACGGGCGCGACGGGGACCAGCTCGAAGGCCTGGCGATACCCCAGCTTGGCGGGATCGGGATCCTCACCATTGAGCACTGCCAGGGTCTGCTCCACGAGGCCGTCGAGGCCCCGGTCCCCCAGCCAGGCCACGGAGCGCAGGTGGGTGCCGCCGACTTCGCCGACACCCTCCAGCAGCGAAGGGATGAGGGCGAGGACCTGCTCGAGGGCAGGGCGCCCCCGGAGGCTCTTGGTGCCCTGGGGCCAGACCCCGGCCAGGGGCATGGGGTCGATCCGGGCCTCGGGCTCGGCCCGCAGATCCAGGATGCGGCCCGGAAACCCTTCCAGGAGGGCCAGATCCGGCGTGCCCACGAGAATCACGGCATCCAGCCCCTCCAGCAGCAGCTGGCTGGGAGCAAAGACCACCAGATCACCCACCTCCTCGTCCACCGTGAGGGCCCCGATGGAGAGCGGCACCACGGAAGCCTCGCAGGCCTCCAGGGCGCTCACCAGCTCGCGGCCCACCAGGGTCTGGGCACCAATGACGGCAAGTTTCAGCATGCGGATTCCTCTCGGGTGGTGCATTCAAAGATCGGGGGGGCTCCCCCGGGCAGGGATCAGACCCGCACGGCGGCCGAGTCTGCGGGCACATGGTCTTTTAGGGCCAGGGCCACGGGCCCCGCCAGGAACTGGCGCACCTGGTCCCCGGCGCGGCCGGTGAAGCGCCGGGCATCCAGCAGGGCGGCCAGCTCGGCCTCCGTCATGGCCCAGGCGGGGTCCGCCGCCAGAAGCTGCAGCAGCTCGTTGGGGCGGCCCTCGGCCTTGATGCGGCGGCCGGCCTCCAGGGCTGAGAGGCGGAACCGCTCGTGCAGGTCCTGACGGTCCCCGCCGCGCTTCACGGCCTCCATGAGCAGCACCTCGGCAGCCATGAAGGGCAGCTCCTGGGCGAGGCGGGCTTCGATCATCTTCGGATACACGACCAGGCCGGAAGCCACGTTGCGCAGCAGCACCAGGATCGCGTCCGCCGCCAGGAGGCCCTGGCTGATAGTGAGGCGGCGGTGGGCGCTGTCGTCGAGGGTGCGCTCCATCCACTGGCTGGCGCTGGTCTGGTAGCTGGAGGGCATCAGGCCCAGCACGAAGCGGGCGAGGCTGTTGATGCGCTCGGACCGCATGGGGTTGCGCTTGTAGGGCATGGCGCTGGACCCGATCTGCTTGGTCTCGAAGGGCTCCTCGACCTCCTTGAGGTGCTGGAGCAGGCGCAGGTCGCTGGCGAACTTGGAGGCCGAGGCCGCGATCCCGCAGAGCACCTGGCCGATGCGGTCCTCCAGCTTGCGGGTGGCGGTCTGACCCGAGACAGGAATGGCCGGGAAGCCCACCTTCGCGCAGAACCGGGCCTCCAGCGCCTCCACCTTCGCGCCGTCGCCGTCGAACAGCTCCAGGAAGCTGGCCTGGGTGCCCGTGGTGCCCTTCACGCCGCGCACCGGGGTGGTGCGCATGAGGTGATCCAGGTCCTCCAGGTCCAGCAGCAGGTCCTGGATCCAGAGGGTGGCGCGCTTGCCCACGGTAGTGGGCTGGGCGGGCTGGAAGTGGGTGAAGCCAAGGGTGGGCTGGTCCTGCCACTGGGCGGCGAAGACCGTCAGCGCCGCTAGGACATCCTGCAGGCGCCTCCGGAGCAGGGCCAAGGCCTCGTGCACGATGAGCAGGTCGCCGTTGTCGGTCACGAAGCAGCTGGTGGCGCCCAGGTGGATGATGGGCCGTGCGCCGGGCGCCTGCTCGCCCCAGGCGTGGATGGCGGCCATGACGTCGTGGCGCAGCGCGGCTTCGTGCCCGGCGATGACGTCGAGGTCCACGTCGTCCTGGGTGGCGCGCAACTCCGTGAGCTGGGCCTCGGTGACCGGCAGTCCCAGCTCGGCCTCGGCCTCGGCCAGGGCGATCCAGAGGCGCCGCCACACGCGCTGGCGGTAGAGCGGCGAGAGCAGGCGCACCATGGCCTTGCTGGCGTAGCGGCTGGCCAGAGGATGCTCGAAGCGCTCCAGCTCAGGGCCCTCGTGGGGGGGAAGGAAGGACATGGGAACTCCGGCTTCCAGTGTCGCATGGCCGCGAGACTGTGATCCCGCTCACGAAGAGGGCCCGATTGGGTCGCCCCAGCACGGCTAGGATAGGGGCATCACCACGGAGCCCCCCCCATGTATGAAGTGATCCGAACCGTTGACCCCGCCGTGTTCCAGGCCCTGGAACTGGAGGTCCAGCGCCAGCGGCACCACCTGGAGCTCATCGCGTCGGAGAACTACGCCTCCCGGGCCGTTATGCAGACCATGGGCTCGCACTTCACGAACAAGTACGCCGAGGGCTACCCGGGCAAGCGCTACTACGGCGGCTGCAGCCAGGTCGACATCATCGAGAACCTCGCGCGGGATCGGGCCCGGCACATCTTCGGGGCCGAGCACGCCAACGTCCAGCCCCACAGCGGCGCCCAGGCCAACATGGCCGTCTACCTCGCGGCGCTGAAGCCCGGCGACACCGTCATGGGGTTGGATCTGGCCCACGGCGGCCACCTCACCCACGGCCACCCCCTGAACAGCTCGGGCATCCTCTACAAGTTCGTGCCCTACCACGTGCGCAAGGAGGACGAGCGTGTGGACATGGACGAGGTCCGCACCCTGGCCCGCGAGCACCGGCCCAAGATGATCGTTGTCGGCGCCTCCGCCTACAGCCGCACTTGGAACTTCCCCCTCTTCCGGGAGATCTGCGATGAAGTAGGCGCCCTGCTGATGGTGGACATGGCCCACATCGCGGGCCTGGTCGCCACCGGGCACCACCCGAGCCCTGTGCCGCATGCGGATTATGTAACCACGACCACCCACAAGACCATGCGCGGCCCCCGGGGCGGCCTGATTCTATGCAAGTCGCATTATGCCAAGGATATAGATAGAGCTGTCTTCCCTGGCGTCCAGGGTGGCCCCCTCATGCACGTCATCGCCGCCAAGGCCGTGGCCCTGCACGAGATCATGCAGCCGGAGTTCAAGGCCTACAGCGGCCAGGTCATCCGAAACGCCCACGCCCTCGCCAAGGGCCTGCAGGAGCGCGGCTGGCGCATCGTCAGCGGCGGAACAGACAACCACCTTTTCCTGGTGGACTTGCGGGACCATGGGATGCTGGGCCATGAAGCCGAGGAGTGCCTCCACCGGGCCGGCATGACCACCAACAAGAACGGCATCCCCTTCGATCCGAACCCGCCCCTCAAGCCCTCCGGCGTGCGCCTCGGCAGCCCCGCCCTCACCACCCGGGGCATGAAGGAGGAGGAGATGGATCACATCGCCCGCTTCTTCGACCTGACCCTGCGGCACCGGGCCGACGAGAGCACCTTCGCCCGGGTCCGCCAGGAAGTGTTCCACCTGACCGACCAGTTCCCGATTCCGGAGTAGTCCCGCAGCTGGGTCAGGCCACCGCCAAAACGCTCTGCGTTTTGGCGGGTTGTTTTTGAGGGGGATCATGGCGGCGGATGGGCTGTTCGTTTACGGGACGCTGCGGGAGGGGGGATCCAACCATGCCTGGCTGCTGCGGACCCAGCCCGAGGGGCTAACCCGGGCCCGGGTCGCGGGACGGCTGTTCCAGCTGCCCGCGGGCTACCCCGCCCTGGTCCCCGGCCCCCAACCCGAGGGCCCGCCACCCTGCCTCGGCTGGGTCATCGGCGACTTCGTGGGCTACGAGGACGAGGCGGACCTCGAATCCGCGCTGGCGGACCTGGACGCCCTGGAGGGCGTCGAAGAGGGCCTCTTCAGCCGCGAGATCCTGCCGGTGATCCTCGAAGGAGGCCAGCACTACCGGGCCTGGGTCTATATGTTCCACGTGGAACGTTTGCCCCGCCTGCTACGGGAGGCTGTGGAGCTGACGACCGGGGACTGGTTGCCCTACCTCTAGCGGATACGGCTGCCCCGGGGCTTAGCCTTGGCCGCCGGGGGGCGGTGCTTGAGCACCCAGGCCACGTCCACCGCACCAACCAGCAGCATCACCCCCAGGGTGCTGGCCAGGGTGACGGACACCCAGCGGTGGCCGCGCTGGAGGTCCGCTCGGCCCTGAGCCACCTGTAGGTAGCCCGCGAGCCCGAGCCCCAGGGTCACACCCACCAACAGGACCAGCCACAGGCGGAACATCTCCGGAAAGGCCTCGGCCCCGATGAGCCGCAGGCTCAGCCCTCGCACCACGCCGAAGAAGACCACCCAGGCCGCCAGGTCCAGCAGCAGCCACAGGGACCGCGAGCGCACCTGGATCGACACCGCATGGAAGAGCAGCAGCAGGCTAAGGCTCCCAGCCAGACCAACCCCAAGGATGGACGCCACGTCCCGGAGCGCGACCTGCCGCCATAAGCCGCTCAGCAGCACCGCTGGCAGGCTGGCGAGGAGGCCTGCGACCGAGGCCAGGCCCAGGCCCGCCAGTACCTTCCCCAGGAAGATCTGGGCTGGATGCAGGGGCTGGTTCAGAAGGAAGCCAAATCGCCGCTCCTCAAGGTCCCGGCTCACCATGGTGGCCCCGAACAGGAGGGCGATCACCCAGGCGAGCATGGTCCCCGAAAAAACGCCCATGAAGGAGGCCTTCTCATGGGTGGTCCTGGGATCCGACTCGAAGTACAGCCCCATGAGCTGGATGATGCCGACGCCAAGGGCCAGCAGAAGAACATTGCGGCGGCCGGTCCACTCCCGGCGGGTGACGGCAAGGATGCTCATGAGGCCACCTCCGCTTCGGCGCCCACCAGGGCGACGAACAGTTCTTCCAGGGAGAGGGCATGAACCTGCAGACCCGGGTGCTGACTCGGATCACCCTGGGTGAGAATGGCCTCCCCGCCCAGGCTGCCCGCGCGACTCCAGAGGGGCGCGAAGGGGGCAAGGTCCCCGGCATTCACCGCCAGGGTGGGCGCCCAGCTCACCTTCTGATGCCTGGCCTTGAGGTCCTCCAGGCTGGCGTCCACCAGTAGCCGGCCCTGGTGGAGGATGCCGATGCGATCCGCCAGGCCCTCGATGCCCGCCAGGTCGTGGGTGGTGATGAACACCGTGGTGCCCCGCTCCGCCAGCTCTCCCAGCAGCTCGTCATAGACCTCGCGCCGAGCCACGGCGTCTAGGCCCAGGGTCGGGTCGTCCAGCACCAGCAGGTCCGGCATTGGGCCCAAGGCCAGGGCCAGGGAGACCTGGCCCTTCTGGCCCCGCGACAGACGGCCGAACGGCAGGTCCAGGGGCACCCGGAAGCGGCCAAGCCGCTTGTCCACGCTCGCTTGGTCCCAGGTCGGATAGAGGCCTCCGCAGAAGTGAACCAGCTGCCGGGTGGTCATGAGGGGCGGTGCGTCAGGTTCCTCGGCCACCACGCCCACCCGGTGCATGAGGGCCTGGCGGCAAGTCCACACCTCCTGGCCATAGAGCTCCACCTGGCCAAGGGTAGGCTTCTGGTGGCCCAGCAGGCAGCGCACCAGGGACGTCTTGCCCGACCCATTGCGCCCCAGCAGGGCATAGACCTGCCCCTGCTCCACCTGGAAGGTGGCCTCCTCCACGGCCTGGGTGCGGCCGTAGCGCACTCCCACCTGGCGGCAAGC
>JAAXXS010000228.1 GCA_013334395.1 Holophagaceae bacterium
CAGCCCGCCATGAGGATCTGCAGCGGCGTGGTGCTGAGCCCGTAGCCGTAGGAGAAGGTGTACTGGGTGGGCGTGCTCCAGCGGTCCGGCGCGATCATGCGACCGGGGCTCTCGCCGGGGAAGTTCAGGCCCGTGGCCTCGCCGAAGCCGAACTTCCGCAGGTACTGGTAGTGCACCGCCGGGTCCAGGCGGATGCCCAGCTTGGCCGCGCCGATGTTGGAGCTCTGCCAGAGCACTTCCTCGAAGGTGAGGACGCCGTGGCGGTGGGTGTCAGTGATGGGCGGCACCTTGGGGCTGTAGAGCCAGCGCCCTGCCAGACAGTCGATGCGCTCACCCAGGCGGACCTTGCGCTCCTCCAGGGCGATGGCGGCGGTGAAGATCTTCATGGTGGAGCCGGGCTCGTAGACGTCCTCCAGGGGGTGGACCTTGCGGGCCGCCTTCTGGCGCTCCTGCTCCCGGTGCAGCTCCTCACGCTCGCCCGCGCTGAGCTCGCCCTCGCCGCGGTTGCGGAACTTCTTCGGCAGGATGTGGTTGGGATCGAAGGTGGGGGTGCCCGCCATGGCGAGGATCTCGCCGGTCTGGGGATCCACCACCACCGCGTAGGCGGTCTTGGGTTTCGAGAGGCGCATGCCCTCTTCCAGCGCGTCCTCTACGATGTGCTGGATGGAGGCGTCCAGGGCGAGCTGCAGCGACGCGCCGTTGACGGGCACCTGGCTGTAGTTCTCCTGGAGGATGAGCAGCTTGCCGTGGGCGTCCCGGGGGGCGATGAGCTCACCCTTCATCCCCGCCAGCTGCTTGTCGTAGGTCTGCTCGATGCCCAGCTGGCCCAGGCCATCGATGTTGGTGAAGCCCAGGATCTGCGCGGCCAGGCTGCCCCGGGGGTAGAAGCGGCGGCTCTCGGGCTGGAACTCGATGCCGTCCAGGTCCAGGGCGCGGATGGCGGCCACCTTGGTGGGCGGCAGGTGCCGCTCCAGGTAGACGAAGGTCTTCTTGCGCAGCAGCTTGTCGAGCAGCTGGCCCTTGGTCTGCTCGAGGATCGGGGCCAGCTTCTCCGCCATCGCCGTGGCGGCCTTCCGGTTGGGCGTCCCCCACTGGCGCTCCTCGCCCCGGCCCGGCTTGTAGTCCGGGTAGAAAGCGCGGGGATCCACGAACAGACTCTCCACCTTGATCGAGATGGCCAGCGGCTCGCCGCGGCGGTCGCGGAGCTCGCCCCGGATGGGCGGAATGGGCACCACGGTGGTGTGCTGCTGCTCGGCCTTGGCGCGGAACTTCCGGTGCTCCACGCCCTGCAGCCAGATGAGCCGCAGCAGGATCAGCAGCGCCCAGAAGGCCATGGCCCCCAGGATCCAGGGCATGCGGCTGCCCAGCAGGTCCTGGGGCTCCTGCCGGCCCAGCAGGCGCCGGGAGGATCGAGGTTCTGTGGCGAAGCGAAGGAACACGGTTGGGCCAGGGCTGGTGGGGGCGGGAACGAAGGGCGACTCCTACAGCCTACCGCCCCCGGACCAGGGCTACAGCCCCTCGGACGATACGGGGCGCAGCTTGGCGATGCGCTGGTCCTCGGGCGTGAAGGCCCTCTGGATCAGGTGGCCCTGCTTCCGGGGCGCGAGGCCCGCCTTGTCGGCGTAGACCTGGATCTCTTCGTCGCGCTGGTAGCGGCTGCGCTCGAGCATGAGCTTGCGGTGCAGCTCCTCTTCCTTGTGGATGCGGTCCTTGATCTCGCCCATGGCGTAGCTCAGGCGGGTGCTCTGGATCTTCAGGTAGGCCAGGGTGGCCAGGGGCATGGCCATGGCAAGCACCAGCAGCAGCATGCGCAGGATGCCCTCGCTCTCCACCGTGCGGGTCGGAGCGGAAGAGCCGGGCAGCGTTCCAGTGACCATGGGGACCTCGATCAGAGCAGGCGCTCCGCCACGCGGAGGCGGGCGGAACGGGAGGGGGGATTGACGGCGGCCTCGGCCTCGCTGGGCGCGATCCCACCGGGATGGACGAGTTTCACGAGCTTGGGCAGGACGACGGGGGAGGTGCGGCCGGGGCCGTCATAGACGCCAGCCAGGCGGCGCAGGGTCTGCTTGACGATGCGGTCCTCGAGGCTGTGGAAGCTGATGACCGCGAGCCGACCCCCGGGCCGCAGGCGGGCCACGGCGGCCTCCAGGGAGGCGGCGAGGCGGTCCAGCTCGCCGTTCACGGCGATGCGGATGGCCTGGAAGGTGCGGGTGGCGGGATCGCTGTGGCCTTTGCGCTTGGCAGGTTCGCGGGGAATCACGGTGTAGACGGCCCGGGCCAGGTCGCGGGTGGTCTCCAGGCGGCCTTCATGGAGGGCCCGCAGGATCGCGCGGGCGATGGGGCGGCTGGCCCGCTCTTCGCCGTACTGGTAGATGGCGTTCGCCAGGCTCTCGTCGGTCTGCTCGGCGATCCAGGCCTGGGCAGGCAGCCCGTGCTCGGGATCCATGCGCATGTCGAGGGGGCCCTCGTCGCGGAAGCTGAAGCCCCGCTCGGGGGTGCGCAGCTGCAGGGTGGACACGCCCAGATCGGCCAGGATGGCGTCGAAGCCGCCCGGCGCCTGGGCCACCTGCCAGGCCAGGAAGTGGGGCTCCTCCCAGAGGTCCTCGTAGGCGCAGCCCAGGATGGTCAGGCGGGCATCGGAGCCCAGGCGCTGCCGGGCCCGGGCGCGGGCCTCGGGATCGCGGTCCACGCCCAGGTAGCGGGTCTCGGCGTCGGCCTTGGCCAGCAGGGCCTCGGCGTGGCCGCCCAGGCCCAGGGTGAGGTCCAGGACGCGCGCGGCGGGGGGCAGCACCAGGTGGTCCAGGACCTCCTGGAGCAGCACCGGCACATGGATGGGGGTGTCGAGGGCCGTCATCAGATGCCCAGGTCCGCGAGCTGGGCCAGGTCCACGGCGCCCAGGGGCTCGGCCGCGAGCCGCCGCTGGAAGCCGGCCTTGTTCCACAGGGCCAGGTGATCCATCTGCCCCAGCACGGCCACCTCGCCGGTGAGCTGGGCCGCCTCGCGCAGGGTGGGCGGGATGACGAAGCGCCCCTGGGCGTCCGGCTCCACTTCGCTCCCGAAGTAGGCGGTGGTCTCCAGGAACTTGCGCTTGGCGGGGCTGGTGGACGGCAGGGCCGCCAGGCGGGCCTCGATGGCCTCCCAGACAGGCATGGGGTAGAGCCGCGCCGAGCGCCCGTCCAGCGAGGTCAGGTAGTGCCGCAGGGCTCCGCCCCCCACGCCCTGGGCGTAGGTCTCGAGCTCGGCCTTGAAGGAGGAGGGGAGCTTGAGGCGTCCCTTTTCATCCACCGTGGCCGGTGTGTTCCCGCGAAGTCGCAGCACCGGTGTGACCTTTCAAGCAGCAACCCAGAAGGAGCCTGAAGACCGATGCAGGACCACTAATTCCCACTTCAATCCACTTTGTTCCACTGAGAACCACTTCAAAGTCTAGAAACATAACTGCTGCCAACAAGGGGGAATAAAAGCGAAAGTGACGTGGGGGTCATGTCTGGGCCGACAAGGGCTCCGCCCACGCGCCGGGCGGTCGGTCGGGGGTGAAGGGCCTACGGGCAGACAGAGGCAGGGCGGGCGGGACACTGTTCCGTCCCTGCCCGCCCTGGATTGATGCTGCCGCGGCCGAGCCTCAGCGCGGCCGGGTCTCCGCCTCCTGGCGGAGCTGCTCCCAGATGTTCTTCAGCAGTGACGTGGCGATCTTGCCCTTGCCCGACGCCGTGGCATAGTGGCCGGCGGGCAGCTTGGACCGCAGGGCCGCGACGCGCTGGGTCAGCTCACTCAGGTCCGCGCCCGGCAGGATGGCCACAAAGAGACCGTCGCCCAGGCGGCAGAGCACTTCGTGGTCCTCCAGGTGCTTCTTGATGATGTCGGAGACCCGCTGCCCTTCCCCCGACCACAT
>JAAXXS010000229.1 GCA_013334395.1 Holophagaceae bacterium
CTGATCTGGTAGCCCTTCAGGATGCCGTTGTGGAACAGCTGCACGTCCCAGTCCAGGGGCAGCTCGCCCTGGAAGCTCTTGCGGTCGAAGTACTGGTCCTGGTTCAGGGCGAAGTTGCTCAGCAGCAAGCCGTTGCCGGTGGTGCTCTTGCTGACGTATTCGATGCCCTGCACGTCCAGCCGACCGGCGAGCACTTCCCGCGCGCCCAGGGGGCCGAGCAGGTGGCCCTCGGGATCCCGGCGGCCCAGGCTGCCGCGGAACAGGGTGCCCTGGCCCGTGAAGTCCGTGCTCAAGAAGGCCGTGGCCTGGGACCACAGCAGGTCCGCAGACATGAACGTGGTGGCGCTGCCCGCGCCGTGGGCCTTGCCGTCCTGCCGGTTCGCGGCCCAGCTCAGGCTCTGGTCCACGAAGGGGGCGGCGATGGGCGCGTAGGGGTGGGCCTGGGGGTCGTAGGCGACTCGGACCGGTCCGTGGCCCGACGAGAGCATCGCGTCCTTCTCGCGCTTCCAGCGGGCCTGCACGGGCAGCTGGCGCAGGGGGCGGATCTCGAGGGTGGCGGAGTCCGCGTTCAGCTTGGACAGGAGGGGCAGCCAGGCCGTCAGGGCGCGCAGCTCCACGAAGCACTCTTCGCTTTCGAAGTACACGGTGTCTTTCTCGAAGGTGAAGGACTTCCCCTCGGCCTGCACCGTGCGCTGCTTCAGATCCAGCTTGAAGCGGTTCTTCTCATCGATGACGAAGCCTTCCGCGACGCCCGCGAGGGGGTCCACGGTGATGGCCAGGTAGAGCTGGCGGGCCAGCTCGCCGAGCGGCACCCAGGTGGTGTCGCCCTGCTGCTGCACCAGGAGCGGATCGCCCATGGCCTGGATGCCCACCTGCACCGTCAGGATGCTGATCTTCCGGGGCTCGGCCGGCTTGCTCTGCCCCAAGAGCCCTGCCATCAGGCAGACTCCGAGCAAGATCTTGCGCAGGTCCAACACAGTGGCAGGGAGG
The DNA here is from genome assembly GCA_013334395.1 of Holophagaceae bacterium. Lineage (GTDB taxonomy): Bacteria > Acidobacteriota > Holophagae > Holophagales > Holophagaceae > Geothrix. The sequence goes on from JAAXXS010000229.1 coordinate 991, forward strand.
GGCTACGGGGCGACGAACAGGGTTTCCGCCAGCACGTTGCCGCGCTCCGGATGCACCAAGGCGAGGCGGAGCTTGGCGCCGGGCTGCACCTGCAGGCTGCCCAGGGGGATCTCCATGCTGCGCTCGGGCAGGGGCGGATAGACCGCGATGCCGCGCCACTCCGCCACCTTGATGTCCTTGGCGCCGGGGTTCAGCTGGGTGATCTGCACATTGCCGAAGACGGACTCCTTGCCGCCGAGGCGCTGCAGGGCGAACTTCACCAGGGTGCGGCCATCGGCTTCGCGGGCGACCACCACCGGAGAGAAGCCGGGGGTGGTGGGGGTGTCCCCCTGGCGCACGATGATGGGGATGGAGACGCCATAGACCGGGGTGAGCTTGATGGCCACGCCATTGGGCTCCTTGGGGTCGACCTCGGCCGGGGCGGCGTCCTCTTTGGGCACCGCGCGGATCAGCAGGTGGGCCCGGTACTCGCCCTCGGCCAGGTCGGCGGGACGGCGCACCAGGATGCGCACGGTCTGCTGCACACCGGGTTCGAGGGTGATCTGCTGGGGCGCGTAGCGGATGATCTCTTCGGCTACGGAGGGCCCTTCGGGCTGCACTTCCTTCAACTCACCCTTCCCGTTCATCTCCATGCGGATGTAGGTCAGGCGGTAGGTGGCCGGGGCGCTGCCGGTGTTGAGGAGGGTCAACTGGGCGGAGCGCAGCTTGGCATCGAAGACCAGGCGGGTGGGGGCCACCAGCAGGTCACCGCCCACGGCCTTGGGCAGGGGGGGCGCCTGGGCCAGCAGGTCCGTGCCCAGGCACAGCGAAAGGGCCAGGAGCAGGGTTCGGGTCAGGTGGTTCAGCGTGCCGCGCGTCGGGTTCATGGTGGGATCCAGTTGGGGGGGGGATCAGGCAAAGGCGCGGAGCGGTTGCCCGCTCCGCGTAGAGGGTGTTGCGTCATGGGGCCGTGGCCCGAATCGCCGTGCAGGAAAGAGGAAGGAAGAAGTGATTGGGCCGCAGTCACGCAGGAGCTATCCGGAACAGGCGTGAGCGGGCTGGGTGGGGCTGCTCCAGGAGGGCCATCCTCACGGGAGAGGTTGCGGTGCTGAGATAGACTTATCAAGTCCTGTGCCAGAATTAAAAAATCTATAAAATCATTTATTTATTCATTTATAAATTTGAGTTCGAAAGGGCAATATCTAGAATCTGGAAGTGGGATCAAATTTTCTGGATTCTGGATGTTCGAGGGCTGGGTCTGTCTCCCCTGAAAAGGGCCAACCGAAGTGTCGCGAAGCTGCGGCCAGTGGCTGTTCTCGGCTTTCCTCAGCGCCTCGGCTCTCCCCAGCGTTTCTATTTCTTTCAGAAAAATGAATCTTGAACGCGGAGGAAAGCGGAGGAGCGGAGGGGAGCAGAGCAAGAACCACCCCTTGCCCTCTCCTCTTCACCCCAACCCGCGCGCCGGCGTCTGGCCCGCGCTTGGCCCCTACGCAGACTCGGCTCTGATCCCGGAGGAATCAGAGCCGAGTCTGGGCGTGCGCTGGGTTGGTTTAGTTGTAGGCGACGGTCACCGAGAAACTGCCGCTGTAGAGGCCAGCGGGCTGGTTGGCGGCCACGCTCAGGTTGGCACCGACACTCAGGCCGGAGGCACCGGCGCTGTCCAGCAGGTAGGCGCTTGCACCCGTCGTGAAGCTGTCGACGGTCATGCTGTTCGCGCCCGAGGTGATCTGGATGCTGCCAGGCAGGCCAACGGCGAAGGAGGTGTTCGGCTCCCCGGCCACATCGAAGGAGGCGGCGGAGACACCCGCGGCGCTGGCGAGCACCGCGCCACCGGAAGCGGTGCGCACGCCGGCGGGATCGAGCCTGACGGTGCCGGCCGTGGGGGTGGCGATCATCGCGCCGAAGTTCAGGTCCGAAGCCTTCGCGATGGAGATGGGCTGGTAGATCTTGGCGGAAGCGGTGGCGCTGGCGCTGGCGGTGGGGGCGCCCACGACGGCCTGGGAGAAGGCGGGGAGGCCGGCGACGATAAGCAGGGCGGGGAAGAGGGTGCGGGAAACGCGCATGGGAAACTCCAGAATCAGATGGCACCGGTCAGGTGCGATGGGGTGTTGGGTGCTCCAGGAGGGCAATCCTCGCGGGAGGGTTCGGTTGCTTACAGCAGAGGCCCGGGCACTGGCGCGGGAGCCTGAGGGCTGGCCCGCGTCGGGGCCCTTCCGCAGGCTCGGCCCTGAGCCCCGGAGGAATCAGAGCCGAGTCTGGGAATGCGTTGGATTGATTTAGTTGTAGGCGACGGTCACGGAGAAGCTGCCGCTGTAGAGGCCGGCAGCCTGGTTGGCGCCCACGCTCAGGTTCGCACCCACGCTCAGGGCGTGCGCACCAGTGCCGTCCAGCAGGTAGGCGGCGGCGTCGGTCACGAAGGTGTCAACGGTCATGCTGTTCGCACCCGAGGCAATCTGGATGCTGGTGGGCAGGGCCACGCTGAAGGAGGTGTTGGGCTCACCGGCCACGTCGAAGGCGGCGGCGGAGACACCAGCGGCGGACGCGAGGACCGCGCCACCGGAAGCGGTGCGGACACCGGCAACGTCGAGCTTCACGACGCCGGCCGTGGGGGTGGCGATCATCGCGCCGAAGTTCAGGTCCGCAGCCTTCTTGATGGAGATGGGCTGGTAGATCTTGGCGGAAGCCAGGGCGGTGGCGCTGGCAGTGGGGGCGCCCACAACGGCCTGGGAGAAGGCGGGGAGGCCGGCGACGACGAGCAGGGCGGGGAAGAGGGTGCGGGAAATGCGCATGGGAAACTCCAGAATCGGGTTGCACCGGTCAGGTGCGAAAGGTGTTGGATGCTCCAGGAGGGCGATCCTCGCTGGAGGGTTGTTGTTCACACAGACTTCATATCAAGCCTTGTGCCAAATTTGAAAC
>JAAXXS010000230.1 GCA_013334395.1 Holophagaceae bacterium
TGGGCGCCGCCTCCATGGTGCTGGAGACCGGCCGCCACCCCGCCGCCCTCAAGGACGAGGTCACCACCCCCGCCGGCTGCACCATCGCCGGCCTCATGGTCCTGGAGGACGGCCGCATCCGCTCCGTGGTCGCCCGCGGCATCGAGCGGGCCACCCAGGTGGCGGCGGGCCTGGGCTAAGGGGACCCCGAGGGGGCTTGGCCTCGGTGTAATATGGCCTCCTCCCATGCCCTTTCAGCCGAGTTCCGAGACCTCCCCGGTCCTGCCAGCCATCCGCTGTCGGGGACTCGCCCATGGCTTTGCAGGGAGACCCGTCCTGGCGGGGATCGACTTCGAGGTTGCCCCGGGAAGCCTCTCGGCGCTGCTGGGACCCAATGGCTCCGGCAAGTCCACGGTGATCAAGCTGCTGGCGGGTCTGCTCACCCCCCTCGGTGGAACCATCCACATTGCTGGTCTCGAGGTGGCCCAGGGTGGTGCGCCTTTGAAACAACGGATCGGTGTCGTGCCCGAGCGTCTGGCGCTGCTCGAACACCTGACCGTCGAAGAGCACTTCAACATCTTGGCACCGGTCTATGGCCTGACCCGGACCGAGGTGCTGGTTCGAAGGGATGGCTTGATCGACGCCCTGGCCCTGGAGGAGGTCCGCTACCTGCCCATCCGACACGGCTCCTATGGGACCCGCAAGAAGCTGGCGCTGGCCCTGGCCTTGCTGCATGCGCCGCAGGTCCTGCTTCTGGATGAGCCCTTCGAGGGGCTTGATCCGGTGGCGGCGCACGTGGTCCGCCAGCTGTTCCTCAGACTCGCTGTCTCCGGTGCCACGGTGTTCTTCACGTCCCATGCGCTCTCGCTGGTGGAGCGGGTCGCCACCCAGGTGCTCCTGCTCCAGGGAGGACGCATTCACTGGGAGGGCTCACCAGGAGAGGTGGCAGGGTCCCTGGAGTCCTTCTATTTCGAGCAGATCGAGCTGCCCGAGCCTCCCGAGTTGCCATGGCTCGCCTCGCCGCGCTGACCGCCGGGCTGCTCAAGGATCACGCACGGGCCCTCCGCGCCCATGGCGGTATGGCCGGGAACAACCTTGTCCTGGCGATCCTCCTCCTGGGGCTCACGGGTGGTCTTGCGGCGGCGTTCCTGGTGACGGTGGTGGGCCTCCCCCTGCTGTTGGCCATGGCCAGCGAAGCCAGCCCCGAGCGCGCTGAGCGCCTGACCCTCTTGCCGCTGTCGAACCGGGAGCACGCCCTGCTGCGTTGGGTGACGCGCCTGGCGGATCCCGTCGTGGCGCTGCTGGTGGTCCTGGGACTCCTCGCCGGGCAGCGCGGGTTTGCGGTGGTGGGGTCGATGCTGCTGGCGGTCCTTGCCACTCGGGTGGCATCGAACCGATGGCGCCATCGAAGCCCCGGCCCGAGGTTCCAACTTAGGGTCCGTCCCGGGCATTGCACGGGCCTGTTCATGATGTTCCTGGGGGGAATGCTCCGGACCCTCGACTTCTACGCCGCGCTATTGGTGGCTCTCGCAGGCCTGCTCTATCGGATCGAGACCCCCGCACCACAGCCTGCGGCTTTGATGGGGGCCAGCCTGCTGGTGGCGCTCTGCCTGAGCACCGGCGCCCAGCGCATCTTTGCCCTGGAAGGTCCGGAAGGGCTGGCTCGCCTCCGTCTGCTCCCGCTCCGGGGGTGGCAGTTGCTATTGTTGAAAGACGTCGCTTTCCTCCTGATCTTGATTCCCCTGGTCACGCCCTTCTCCCTCAGGTCTGGGCTGGCCGGAGGGCTGGTGGCGTTGGGGCTGGGTCACCTGCCCAGCCTGCGGCCCTCGGCGTGTCCCCAGCGCCCCTGGCAGTTCCTGACGGGCACTACGATGGCTTTCTCCGCAGTGCAGGTAGTCGCCCTCTTCGTCGCGGGGATCGCAGCCCAAACGTGGGTCCTGTGGGTGTTGTCACTCTGTCTAATCCTGAATCCTGTGACCCTCGTCTGGGCAGGGCGACGCCTGGAACGGCTCCGCCCCGGTGGATGAATCGCCCTATTTCATGCAGGGAAGTGCAGCCCCCGGGTATCTTGGAAGTTTGATCCCGTGAGCCCCGATGTCTGCAGACCTGCCCATTCCCGAACCCAAGAGCCTCCACTTCATCGAGGAGATCGTGGAGGCGGACCGCCTCTCCGACAAGCACGGGGGGCGGGTGCTCACGCGGTTCCCGCCGGAGCCCAACGGCTACCTGCACATCGGCCACGCCAAGAGCATCTGCCTGAACTTCGGGCTGGCCAAGGCCTACGGCGGCGCCACCAACCTGCGCTTCGACGACACCAACCCGGTGAAGGAGGACGTGGAGTACGTGGACTCCATCCGCGAGGACGTGCAGTGGCTGGGCTTCGACTGGAAGGGCGAGTTCTACGCCTCGGACTACTTCCCCTTCATGTACGACTATGCGGAATACCTCATTGGGCAGGGCAAGGCCTACGTGTGCGACCTCTCTGAGGCCGAGATCCGCGAGTACCGGGGCAACTTCCACGTGCCGGGACGCCCCAGCCCCTTCCGGGACCGCACGCCCGAGGAGAGCCTGGACCTGTTCCGCCGCATGAAGGCCGGGGCGTTCCCGGACGGCTCCCGGGTGCTGCGGGCGAAGATCGACATGGCGAGCGGCAACATGAACCTCCGAGATCCGCTCATGTACCGCATCCGCCGGGCCCACCATCACCGCACGGGCGACGCCTGGTGCCTCTATCCGATGTACGACTACGCCCACGGTGTGTCCGACGCCCTGGAGACCATCACCCACTCCATCTGCACCCTGGAGTTCGAGGATCACCGGCCGCTCTACGAGTGGTTCCTGGAGCAGGACACGGAGGGGAAGTTCTTCCAGCGCCCCCTGCCGCGCCAGATCGAGTTCGCCCGGCTCAACCTCACCTACACCGTGATGAGCAAGCGCCGCCTCCTGCAGCTGGTGCAGGATGGTGTCGTCCGGGGCTGGGACGATCCCCGCATGCCCACCATCTGCGGCCTCCGGCGCCGGGGCTACACCCCCGAGGCCGTGCGGGCCTTCGCCGAGCGGGTGGGCGTGGCCAAGCGCGACATGGTGGCCGACGTGGGCCTGCTGGAGTTCTGCATCCGGGAGGACCTGGAGAAGCGGGCCCCCCGCCGCATGGCCGTCCTGCGCCCCCTGAGGGTGGTCATCACCAACATGGGCGACAACGAGGCCTTCGAGGTGGATCTGGCCAACCATCCCGAGGACACCACCCTCGGCACCCGGAAGCTGCCCTTCACCCGGGAGCTGTTCATCGACCAGGACGACTTCCGCGAGGAGGCCCCCAAGAAGTGGTTCCGCCTGGCGCCGGGCGCCGAGGTGCGCCTGCGGGGCGCCTGCCTGGTGACCTGCAAGGAGGTCATCAAGGATGCTTCCGGGAACGTGGTGGAGCTGCGCTGCGAGTGGGATCCCGCCAGCCGGGGCGGCAACGCGCCGGACGGCCGCAAGGTGAAGGGCACCCTCCACTGGGTGAGCGCGGCCCATGCCCTGGCCGCCGAGGTGCGCCTCTACGAACCCCTCTTCACCCAGGAAGACCCCATGGATGTGCCCGAAGGCCAGGACTGGAAGACCCTCCTGAACCCCGGCAGCCTCGAGACCCTCGTCGAGGCCCGCCTGGAACCCAGCCTGGGCAACGCCCAATCCGGCGAGCGCTTCCAGTTCGAGCGGACGGGCTACTTCGCCGTGGACCCCGACAGCCGCCCAGGCGCCCCTGTGTTCAACCGGACCGTGAGCCTGAAGGACTCCTGGACCAAGATCGAGGCGAAGGGCTAAGGAATCGTGGGTCAAGGAATCGCGGGCTGCGCCCACGATTCCTTGTGAGCGCGGCTGCGCCGTGCGG
>JAAXXS010000048.1 GCA_013334395.1 Holophagaceae bacterium
TGGTGAACATGATCTGGCCCGTGCCCCAGATGGCGCTCATCACCTTCTGCGGGTGCCCCGGGTATTCCTTCTTCATGCTCAGGATCACCAGGTTGTGGAAGGCCCCGGCGGCGGGCAGGTGCATGTCGCGGATCTCGGGCAGCACCATGCGCAGCAGGGGGAGGAAGATGCGCTCCGTGGCCAGGCCCAGGTAGGTGTCCTCCTGGGGTGGGCGGCCCACGATGGTGGCGGGGAACACCGGGTGCTTCCGCATGGTAATGGCTTCCACGTGCAGCACCGGGTAGTCGTCCGCCAGGGAGTAGTAGCCCGTGTGGTCGCCGAAGGGGCCCTCTCGGCGCAGCTCGCCGGGGTTCACGTAGCCCTCGATGACAAGCTCCGAGTCCGCCGGAACCTCCAGGTCATTGGTGATGCAGCGGACGGTCTCGATGCCCTCGCCCCGCAGGAAGCCCGCGAACATGACCTCGCTGACGAAGGGCGGCAGGGGCGCCGTGGCGGCGTAGGTGAGGGCCGGGTCGCCGCCGAAGGTCACCGCCACAGGCATGCGCTCGCTGGCATCATACCCGTGCCGGTTGCGGGCGCCGTCGTGGTGGAGCTGGGTGTGGAAGCCCAGGGTGCGGTCGTCGAAGACCTGCAGGCGGTAGAGGCCCATGTTGCGGTGGCCCGTCTCCTTGTTGCGGGTGTGGCTCATGCCCAGGGTGATGAAGGGGCCGCCGTCCTCGGGCCAGGTGGTGAGCACCGGCAGGTCCGTGAGGCGGATCTGGTCGCCCGTCCGGACGACCTCCTGGCAGAGCCCCTTCCGCACGGTCTTGGGTAGCCAGGAGCCGACCTCCACCAGGGACATGAGCTTGGAGAGCTTCTCGAAGAGGGTGGCGCCGGGCTTGGGCATGGCCTTCTGCACCAGGGCCTCGATGCGGTCGGCCAGGGCATCCAGGCCCCGGGGGTCCTGGTCCACACCCAGGGCCATCTCCATCCGCTTCAGACTGCCGAAGACATTCATGGCCACAGGCATGGTCTTGCCCGTGGGCCGCTCGAACAGCAGGGCCTGGCCACCCCCCGGCTGCTTGGAGACGCGGTCCGCGATGGCGCCCATCTCCAGGACCGGATCCACCTCGGGGGCCACCCGGCTCAGCTCGCCGAGGCTCTCAAGCTTCTTCAGAAAGGTCTGGAAGTCACGGCCCATGAGATTCTCCGAGCCTTGATCATCCCATCCCGGGCCGAGGCAGGGGAACGAATACCCCCCACTCCAGGGAATTTCCCTTGAGAGGACTGGGCTTCTGCGGCATACTGATGGGCCTTGCCCTGGCCGTGGGCTCCCAAGTGCGTCTATTCGACCGCCGCCCATGCGCCCCAACCAAAGAGGTTTTCATGTTTGCAATCATCAAGACCGGCGGAAAGCAGTACCGCGTCGCCGAGGGCGATGTCCTCCGGGTCGAGACCCTGGAGATGGAACCCAAGCAGACGTTCACCTTTGACCAGGTGCTGCTCATCGACAACGACGGGGACCTCAAGGTGGGCCAGCCCACCGTCGCCGGCGCCACGGTCGAGGCCGAGGTCATCACCCATGACCGCGCCAAGAAGGTCATCATCTTCAAGAAGAAGAAGACCACTACCTACCAGCGCACCCAGGGCCACCGCCAGAACTTCACCGAAGTTCGCATCAAGGCGATCAAGGCCTAGTTTTTTCGCTCGCGAAAAAACTAGATTTATAAAGAACCCTGTTGATCAACTCGATATTCAAGCTGAAGAGGTATTCCCATGGCACATAAAAAAGGCGTTGGTTCCAGCCGCAACGGTCGCGATTCCCACTCCCAGCGTCTCGGCGTGAAGGAGTTCGGTGGCGAGCTCGTCACCGGTGGCTCCATCCTCGTCCGCCAGCGCGGGACCAAGTTCAAGGCCGGCATCAACGTCGGCATGGGCAAGGACCACACCCTGTTCGCCCTCACCCTGGGCAAGGTGCGCTTCCAGGACAAGGGCCGCTCGGGCCGCTTCATCCACATCGATCCTGTCGAAGAGTGATCGGCCTCCGGGGGTATCGCGCCACGCGCCTGCCCTCTGAAACCCCGCGCACAGGCCGGGCCTAGCCCGGCCTGTGCTTATTCCTGCGCCCCATCGCGTGAAGGCCCTCCATGTTCCTTGACCACATCCAGCTCCGCATCGCCGCCGGCCATGGCGGCCCCGGCGCCATGAGCTTCCGGCGGGAGAAGTTCGCCGCCGAGGGCGGGCCGGATGGGGGCGATGGCGGCAAGGGCGGCTCTATCTTCCTGCGGGCCAACCGGGCCCTGAATACCCTCAACCCCTATCGCCACAAGCGGGACTTCGCCGCTGGGAACGGCCGTCAGGGCGAGGGCGGCATGCGCCAGGGCAAGGACGGAGTCGACGTGCTGCTGGAGGTACCCCTGGGCACCGTGGTGAAGGATGCCGACTCCGGCGAGGTCCTGGCCGAGCTGCTCGAGGATGGCCTGAGCGTCTGCCTGGCCCGCGGCGGCCGCGGCGGCCTCGGCAACACCAACTTCAAGAGCTCCACCAACCGTACCCCCCGCCACCACCAGCCTGGCGAAGAGGGCGAGGAGCGCAGCCTCGACCTCGAGCTGAAGCTCATCGCGGACGTGGGCCTGGTGGGCTACCCCAACGCCGGCAAGAGCACCCTGGTGAGCCGTCTCAGCGCCGCCCGCCCGAAGATCGCCGACTATCCCTTCACCACCCTGGAGCCCCAGCTCGGCGTGGTCAGCCTGGACCGCTTCGGCGGCGACATCCTCGACAGCTGGGTCATCGCCGACATCCCGGGCCTCATCGAAGGCGCCGCGAGCGGGGCCGGCCTGGGCATCCAGTTCCTGCGCCACGTCGAGCGCACCCGCATGCTGCTGCACCTGGTGGACCTCTCGGATCCGGTCACCGAGCCCGCCGAGGCCATCCGCGTCATCGAGGCCGAGGTCAGCGGCTTCAGCCCCGTGCTGGCCGCCAAGCCCCGCTGGCTGGTCGGCACCAAGCTCGACGCCCTGCAGGACGACAGCCGCCGGGAGGCCTTCGAGGCCCTCTGCGCCGAGCGCGGCCAGCAGCCCATCTTCATCTCCGGCGTCACCGGCGAGGGCCTCCGCGAGCTCACCTTCGCCGTGGACGCGGCCCTGAAGGGCGGCCTCGGCTACACCATCGACCCGAACCCGGACACCTGGGCCTCCACGGGCCAGGGCCGGTAGTGCGCGTCGGACTGCTCGGCGGAGCCTTCAATCCGCCGCATGACGGTCACCTCAAGCTCGCCCGCCTGGCCCTCGATCACCTGGAGCTCGACGAGCTGCGCTTCGTGCCCACGGCCCTGAGTCCCCACAAGCCCGACCCAGGCGGCCCGGCCCCGGAAGCCCGCCTGCGGCTGCTGGCCCAGGCGCTGGAAGGCTTCGACCCCCGCTGCCGGGTGGAGACCCTGGAGCTTGAGCGCGGCGGCCCCAGCTACACCGTGGACACCCTGGAAGCCCTGGGCCTGCGGGAACCCGGCAACACCTGGGTCCTCATCATGGGCAGCGACCAGCTGCCGGGCCTGCCCGAGTGGCGCCGGGTTGAGCGGGTCTTCCAGCTGGCCTCCGCAGCCGTTGCGCTGCGTCCCGGAGCCCCCTTCGAAGTGCCCGGCCTGCCTGGTATTTCCCTCAAGGACCGCTGGAGCGGGGCGGCGGGCGAGCTTGTGGCCCTGCCCAGCACGGCCCTGGACCTCGCCTCCACGGACCTCCGCCACCGGCTCCAGGCCGCGCCGCAGGACGACCCCGGTGGTCTGCCCCCGCAAGTTCTCCGCACCATTTCCGCCGAAAAACTGTATCGTTAGCTGCTCTGGAGACCGCATGACCCTTGATTCCCGGCTCGCTACCGTCGTAGAGGCCGCCCGGTCCAAGAAGGCTTCCCGGATCCGCCTCGTGGACGTCGGGGCCATCGCCAGCTTCACGGACACCTTTGCCTTCATGAGCGGCGGCAGCGACCGCCAGAACCGCGCCATCGCCGAGGCCGTCGAGGACGCCCTCAAGGAAACCGGGGAGCGCCCCATCTCCCGCGAAGGCGAAGCCAACGGCAACTGGGTGCTGCTGGACTACGGCAACCTGGTCGTCCATGTCATGGACGAGGAGACCCGTCGGCACTACAACCTGGAAGGGCTGTGGAGCGCGGGCCGAGAGCTGGAACTGCCCGCCGAGACCCACCCCTAGGAGCGATGTCGATGTCGAATGCCCCGATCAACCCCTACGAGGCCATGCAGGCCAGCCTGCGCGTCGCCTCCGAGCTCTACGGCCTGGACGACGCTCTCTTCAAGGTGTTCATGGCGCCCACCCGCTCCATGATCGTGAGCCTGCCGGTCCTCATGGACAACGGCCAGTGGGAGGTCTTCACGGGCTATCGCGTCCAGCACAACCTCACCCGGGGTCCTGCCAAGGGCGGCATTCGCTACGACCTGAACGTCACCCTGGACGAAGTGAAGGCCATGGCCGCCTGGATGACCTGGAAGACCGCGGTAGTGGACGTGCCCTTCGGCGGCGGCAAGGGGGGCATCGTCTGCGACCCCAACAGCCTGAGCATGGGCGAGAAGGAGCGGCTCACCCGCCGCTACATCGCCGAGATCATGGACATCATCGGCCCCGACCGGGACGTGCCGGCCCAGGACATGGGCACGGACGCGCAGACCATGGCCTGGGTGCTAGACACCTACAACATGCACGTCCGCCGCACCGAGAACGCGGTCGTCACGGGCAAGCCCCTCAGCCTGGGCGGCAGCCTTGGCCGCAATGAAGCCACCGGCCGCGGCGTCCTCATCACCGCCCGCGAGGCCATGCAGCGTCTGGGCAAGCCCCTGGCTGGCGCCACCGTCGCCGTGCAGGGCTTCGGGAACGTGGGCAGCCAGGCCACCCGTCTCCTGCACGAGGCCGGGGCCCGCATCATCGCCGTCAGCGACTCCAAGGGCGCCATCAAGAACGACCGCGGCCTGGACATCCACGCGCTGCTCAAGCACGTGTCCGAGACCAAGACCGTCACGGGCTTCAAGGGCGCCGAAGCCCTGGATCCCGCCGCCCTGCTCACGTATCAGGTGGACATCCTGGTGCCTGCCGCCACCGAGAACCAGATCACCGAGGACAACGCCCCCAAGGTGCGCGCCAAAGTCATCGTCGAAGGCGCCAACGGGCCCACGGCCCCCGCCGCCGACCCGATCCTGCAGGAGAACGGCGTCCTGGTGGTGCCGGACATCCTCGCCAACGCGGGTGGCGTCACCGTCAGCTACTTCGAGTGGGTGCAGAACCGCCAGGGCTTCTACTGGCGCGAGCGCGAGGTCAACGAGCGGTTGGTGGACTACATGACCCATGCCTTCCAGGCCACCTTCGCCACCACCGACAAGTACAAGACGAACCCCCGCATCGGCGCCTACATCCTGGCCCTCGACCGGGTCGCCCAGGCCATGAAGTATCGCGGGTTCTACGCCTAAGGCCTAGGCCTGCAGAAGTGAAAGAGCCCCGCCTCAGCGGGGCTCTTTCACTTTCCCTATCAGCCGCAGCAGCCCGTCCAGGATGGTCAGCGGGTGGGGCGGGCAGCCGGGGATGTAGAGGTCCACGGGCAGCACGCTGCCGACGCCGCCCAGCTGCTCCTCCCGGTGGCAGTAGGGACCGCCCTGGATGGCGCAGGCGCCCACCGCGATGACGATCTTGGGGCCGGGCACTGCGTCGTAGGTCTTCCGCAGGGCCAGCTCCATGTTGCGGGTGACCGGCCCCGTGACCAGCAGGCCGTCGGCGTGCCGCGGGGAGGCCACATACTGGATCCCGAAGCGCCCCAGGTCCCAGGCCAGCGTGCCCAGCACGTTCACGTCGACCTCGCAGCCGTTGCAGCCGCCCGCGCTCACCACCCGCAGCTTCAGGGACCGCCCCAGCACCCGCTTGAGCTCCGCGCCCAGTTCCTCGGCCCGGGCGTAGCGGTCGGCCCCGGTCGTGACCAGGGCCTCGCGGCTGGTGGTGGCCAGGCGGTGGTCCCCGGTGAAGGCGATGGCGCCCTCGGGGCAGGCCTCGACACAGGCGGGACAGAACACGCAGCGGCCCAGGTCCAGGGTGGGACCGCCGGGGCCAAAGCCGATGGCCGCCACCGGGCATGCCTCCGCGCAGAGCCGACAGCCCTCCGGACACTTCGCCGCCTCGATCCGGGGCAGGCCCTGGAAGCGGGCCGGCAGGTCCGGCAGCTCCTTGGGATAGGGGAGGGTGCGGTGGCCCTGGCGCCAGCGGGAAAGCAGGATGTGCATCATGGCTTCCTCACAGGTCGTGGCCGCAGTAGGACAGGTTGAAGCTCTTGTTGCAGAGGGGGAAATCCGAGATCTGCTCGCCCCGCAGGGCCAGCGCCAGCCCGAACCAGTTGTGGAAGGAGGGATCCACGATCTTGTAGCGCGCGAAGCGCCCCTCGGCATCCGTGACCGCCAGGTGCAGCACCTCGCCGCGCCAGCCTTCGATGAGGGAGACGCAGAGGTTGTCCGCCGCCAGCCCGGGCAGGGGTCCCGGCCGGGCCTCGCAGGGCGTGTGGCCCAGGTCCTTCAGGGCCGAGGCCAGGGTGCGGTGGCTCTCGGAGAGCTCGCGCCAGCGCACCCAGGCCCGGCTGTGGACGTTCCCGCTCTCGGCCAGCACCGGCACCACCGCATGGTCCTTGTAGGGACCGAAGGGATGGTCATGGCGCACGTCCAGGGAGATCCCGCAGGCCCGGGCGGGGACCCCCACCAGCCCGATCTCCCGGGCCTGGACCGGCGTCAGGTGCCCTGCCACTTCGAAGCGGATCATGGCCGAGGCCGCGCCCCAGAGCAGCTCCAGCGCATCCTGGGTCTCGACCCAGGCCTTCTCCAGCCGGGGCAGCAGGCGCTCTGCCAGGGCGTGGTCCAGGTCGTGCTGGAGGCCCCCGGGCCGCAGCCAGTTCCGGCCCAGCCGGCTGCCGCAGACCTCGGCGCTCAGGTTCAGCCAGTCTCCCCGGAGGCGGCCGCAGAAGGAGGCCGTGGGCAGGAAGCCCACATCTCCCGAGAGGGCGCCGAGATCACCCACGTGGTTGGCCGCCCGCTCCAGCTCCAGGGCCACGCCGCGCACCCGCTCGGCCCGCGCGGACACCTTAACGCCGGCCAGGCCCTCGAGGTTCCGGCAGTAGGCCCAGACATGGCCGATGCTGGTGTCTCCGGCGGCGGTCTCCGCCTGCTTGAGGCTGAGGGGGTGGGGCCCGCCCTCCAGGGCCTGCTCCACGCCGCGGTGCTGGTAGCCCAGGGCGATCTCCAGGTGGAAGACCGTCTCGCCGTGGCACTGGAAGCGGAAGTGTCCGGGCTCGATGACGCCCGCGTGCACCGGGCCCACCGCGACTTCATGCACCTCGTCGCCCTCCACCCGGTAGAAGTCCATCACTCCGGGCAGGGGCAGTGGCTGGGACTCCCCGCCCATCCAGGGCCGGTGGTAGCGCACGGGCTTGAGCCAGGGATGCCCCTCGGGGACGATGCCGTACTGCTCCGCCAGCTCCCGCTCGAACAGGTGGGCCTGGGGGCAGACCGGCGTCAGGGCCGGATACCGGGGCTGGTCCAGCTGGGTGCGCACCACGCGCAGCGTCTTGCCTGCATCGTCCGCCAGCACCGCGAAGAGCCGGAGCTGGGCATCCGCGCAGAGACAGGCGAGGCGATCTCCCTCCTGCACCGCCTCGAGGATCGCCTCCCGGAAGTCGACAAGGGACAGCGGGGCCAGCTCGGCCAGGGCCAGGGGCTGGCCGTTCTTCACAGGGTTCAGGGCGCGGCGGCTCATGGGCGCACCTCCGTCGGGGCCAGTCCCCGTGGGACCTCGGCCATCTTTCCAGACCGCGCGGGAGGTCCGCCCTCGATCGTCTGAGAAGCCGCTTCGAGCATGGCTCGCAGGGGCGCGGGCAGGTGGAGGCCCAGGCCCAGCGCCAGCACCATGGCGACCACCAGGGGCGCCGTGGTGGCGAAGGTGTCCTTGTAGGGGGTCCGCACCCGCTGGGGGCTGGGGACGCCGAAGACCACCTGCATCACCGTGTCGCTCATGGTCAGGAAGATGCCGCCCAGCAGGAGCAGGAACAGCGTTCCAGCGATGGGGTGCCCCAGCGTGAGGGCCGCGGAGGCAATGTTGAACTCGCTGATGAAGGGCGCGAAGGGTGGCAGCCCGGTGATGGCGAGGAACCCCAGGAAGAACAGCCCCGCCGACACCGGCGTGCGCCGGATGGCGCCGGTCACCTGGGGCAGCTGCTTGCTGGCATAGCTGCGGTGGATGTTGCCCGCGGACAGGAAGAGCACGCTCTTGACCAGGGCGTTCGCCGCCAGGTGGAACAGCGCGAAGCGGGCGGCCAGGCCGCCGATCCCGATGCCGAAGACGAGGATGCCCATGTGTTCCACGCTGGAGTAGGCCAGCAGCCGCTTGAAGTCCAGCTGCCCCACCATGAAGACCAGGGCCCAGGCCATGGAGAGGATCCCGAAGCCGAGGAAGAGCTCCCGGGCGAAAGCGCCCTCGCCTGCGGCCGCCACCACCCCGTAGATGCGCAGCAGGGCCAGGAACGCGCAGCTCGTGACCCCGCCCGCCAGCAGGGCCCCCACGATGCCCGGCGTCTCGCCGTAGGCGTCGGGCTTCCAGCTGTGCAGCGGGGCCAGGCCCATCTTGGTGCCGTACCCCACCAGGGTCAGGACGAAGCCCGCGCGGAGCCAGGGCCGCGAGAGGCGCTCCCCCTCCGCCATGAGGCGGGTGTAGTGGAGCGGCTCCTCAAGGTTGCCCATGTGGGCCGCGTAGGCCACGAAGAGCGTGCCCAGCAGCGCCAGGGCGATGCCCACGGAACCGAGCACGAGATACTTCCAGGTGGCCTCGACGGAGTGGCGGTTGTGGTTGAAGTAGATCAGGGGGGCTGTCGTGAGGGTCATGGTCTCCAGGGCCACCCAGGCCACCCCGGGGTGCCGGGCCAGGCAGAGCAGCGATGCCAGGCCCAGAAAGGCGAGGAGGCAGACGGTGAAGACCCGGTGGTCGCGGTCGGGCCGCAGGGCCAGGTAGGACGGCGCGTAGAGTGCGCAGATGGTGAACAGCACGCTGATCACCAGCAGCACCCAGCCCCCCAGGGCGTCCAGACCGAGCCAGGCGCCCTGAGGCAGCTCGCGCCACCCGCGCAGCAGCACCAGCAGCAACCCGAGGTGCAGCAGGGCCGTCACCGGCAGCACACGCACCCGGATCGCGGGCACCTTGAGGAACACGGCGAGCGCGGCCGCCAGCAGAGGGAGAAGGATGAGCAGGAGGGCCATCGGTCAGTCCTTCAGCTCGGCCAGGAACCGCGTGTCCGTGGAGTCGAAGGCCATGTGGATGTGGTTGATCACGATCCCCATCACGAACACGCCCACGAAGAGGTCCAGCAGGATCCCTGTCTCCACCAGCACCGGCATCTCCTCCACCAAGAGCAGGCCGAAGAGGTAGATGCCATTCTCCAGCACGAGGTAGCCCACCACCTGGGTGAGGGCCGTCCGCCGCGAGACCAGCAGCAGGAACCCCGTGAACAGCGTCGCCAGGGCGGCGGGCACCAGGAAGGTGGGGGTGGTCCCGGCCTTGAGCGGCAGGGCGTGGGCCAGCACCAGGCTCAGGCCCGTCCCGGCGGCGCAGAGCAGGAGGGAGACGGTGTAGCCCACATAGGGATCCACCTCGCGGCGGATCTTCACCTGGCGCAGGGCGCGCCGGAACAGGTAGGGGATGAAACCGCCCTTCACCGCGATGGCGACCAAGGCCAGCAGCAGGATGTGCGTGTGCTTCCCGAGGCCCATGGCCAGGGGGATGAGGCCCAGGAGGATGCCCTGGAAGACCGCCAGCTGGATGGCCTTGTTGACGCGGCTGGTGGCCACCAGGGTGAAGTTGGTGAGCATGGTGAGGGCGATGAGGAAATCCGGGGACATCTGATCCTCCTAGACCAGCAGCAGCAGGAAGGCGAAGGCCGAGGCCAGCACTCCCGCCACCAGGAACTGGGGCACCTTGTTCATGCGGAAGCGGGCCGCGGTGCTCTCCACCAGGCCCACCACCACCGCCAGCAGGCCGATCCCGCCGAGGAAGGCCAGCCCGTTCAGCCAGCCCTTGCTCAGCACCGGCAGCAGGGGGTCCACCAGCAGGGCCCCCAGCACCACCAGCTTGAGGCTGGCCCCGTAGAGGATCAGCGCCAGGGGACGACCTGAGTGGTCGAGCACCATGACCTCGTGGATCATGGTCAGTTCCAGGTGCGTGTTGGGGTCATCCACCGGGATGCGGGAGTTCTCCGCCAGGAAGACGATGCCCCACCCCGCCAGGATGAGCATGAGCGGCCCCGAGAGATGCCCGGCGGTCCACATGCCGTGGGACTGCAGCATGGGTGTGAGCGACAGGCTCCCCGTGGCCCGGGCCAGGGCCGCGAAACCGAAGAACAGCGCCGGCTCGGCCAGGGCGCTGAAGGAGACCTCCCGGGCAGCGCCCATGCCCTCGAAGGCAGAACCCGTGTCCAGGGCCGACAGCACCGTGAGGAACCGCCCCAGGCCAAGCAGGTAGGCGAAGAGGATCACGTCGCCCTCGAAGGCGAGCAGCGGCGCGGTGTGCCCCAGCGGGATCAGCAGCGAGGCCACCAGCAGCGCCGCCACCGTGCCCACGGGGCCCGCCAGGAAGACCCAGGTGGTGGTCCGGCTGAAGACCGCCTGCTTGCGGGCCAGCTTGGCCAGGTCGTAGTAGAGCTGCAGCACCGGCGGCCCGGAGCGGCCGGCCATCCAGGCCTTGATCTTGGTGATGAGGCCGGGAATGAGCGGCGGCAGCAGGAGCACCACGAAGGCGCGGAAGAGGAGGTTCAGCAGGGTGGGCACCAGGGCTTGGGGCATCTCAGACCACCATCCAGATCAGCAGGAAGAGGAGCGTGAGCAGCACGTAGAGCAGGTAGACGGGGAGTTGCCCCGTCTGGAAGATGTGCAGGAGCGCCAGGCCCCGGGACCCCAGGCGGAAGGTGGGATCCAGGACCCGGTCCAGCACGGGATCAGGCACATGGCTCTCGAAGCGGGCGGGCTCCGGGAAGGGGCCCTGCACCTGGGCCTCATGGACCTTCGGGAACAGGGCCCAGCGGGCGCCAGTGACCAGGCCATCCGCGAAGGAGGACGCCGAGTACTGCGCCCGGGGCAGCGCTTCTGCATAGCCGCAGTCCCAGGTGGGCAGCTCCGGCGGGACGGGCTCGGAGCGGCGCCCTGCCCGCACCCAGCGGGTCAGGCCCAGGGCCAGCAGCGCCAGGGTCAGGGCCAGCACCGACACCAGCGGCAGGTGCGCCAGCCGGGAGCTGGCGGGGAGGCCCTGGGCCAGCCCGGCGATGGCCCGGTCCAGGGCTGGGGCCACCGCCATGGGGCCACACGCCGATCAGGACACAGGCCCCCGCCAGCACCGCCATGGGCAGCACCATGGTGCGAGGAGCTTCGTGGGCAGCGGCGGCGGCCGGGGTGCGGGGCGTCCCCAGGAAGACCGTTCCGTAGGCCTTGGCGAAGCAGGCCAGGGCGAGGGCGCCGATAAGCGCCAGCGCCGCCAGGACCCCCACGGACCAAGGCCAGCGCGTCCCCGCCATGGCGCCGAAGGCACCCAGGTAGATGAACCACTCGCTCACGAAGCCGTTGAGGGGCGGCAGGCCGCAGATGGCCCAGGAGCCGGTCAGGAAGGCCGCGGAGGTCCAGGGCATGCTCTTGGCCAGGCCACCCAGCTGCTCGAGGTTCCGCGTACCCGTCGCGTGCACCACAGATCCAGCCGCCAGGAAGAGCAGCCCCTTGAAGAGGCTGTGGTTCAGCACGTGCAGCAGAGCGCCGGCGAGACCCAGGGCGGCCAGGGCAGGCTGCCCGGTGCTCTTGCCGATCAGCCCGAGCCCCAGGCCCAGCAGGATGATGCCGATGTTCTCGATGGAGTGGTAGGCCAGCAGGCGCTTCAGGTCGTGCTGCCCCAGGGCGAAGGCCACCCCCAGGATGCCGGACACCCCGCCCAGCCCGAGGAACAGCGCCCCCCACCAGAGGGGAGGATCCGGGACCCAGGCAATCAAGCGCACCATGCCGAGGATTCCCATCTTGATCAGCACCCCGGACATCAGCGCGGACACATGGCTCGGGGCCGCCGCATGGGCCGGAGGCAGCCAGATGTGGAGCGGCATCACGCCCGCCTTCAGGCCGAACCCGACCATGAACAGCAGGAAGGTCTGCGTGCCCAGCCTCGACGCGGCGAAGCCCCGGGGCAGCGCCCCCAGGTCCCAGGTCCCGGCCACGCCGGCCAGGAGCGCGAAGGCGCCGATCAGACAGAGCGTCCCGGTGTGCGTGGACACCAGGTAGATCCAGGCAGCCCGACGGGTCTCCGGCAGGCGGTCCTCGGTGCTCACCAGGAGGAAGGCCCCGATGGCCATGGCCTCCCAGGCCAACAGGAATACCCAGGTATGGGCTGCGGCGACCAGCAGCACCAGGGCGGCGGTCAGGCCGCCGAAGACCAGACGCACCCAGCGGGGGTGGCCGTGGGCGTCCTCCCAGTAGCGGACCCCGTACCAGGCGCCACAGGCCGCCAGCAGCAGCACGGGAATCAGGAACCAGGCGGCAATGGCATCAAGGACCAGCAGGCTGGGGGAGGTCAGTGCCAGCGCCGGCAGGCGGAGGCGCTCCACGGGTCCACCCGCGAGCACCCCCAGGGCCGCCCCGATTCCAGCGAGCGCCGAGGCCGTCATCAGGCTTGCGGAAACCTCCGCCCCACGGCGCCGCAGGAACAACCCCGGGATCCCGGAGCCCGCCGCCAGCAGCAGGGAGAGCAGATAGAGGCTCATAGCGGCAGCCTCGCGCGCAGCAGCAGCCAGAGGAAGACGCCCAGGAGGGTCACCAGCACGTAGAGGATGTAGACCGAGAGGTAGCCCGTCTGGAACCGGTGGAACCGGAACAGCCGCGCGGCCGCCCGCTCCAGCCAGGGTGCCAGGAGGCCGTCGCCCACCACATCCTGGATGCGGGTGTGGAAGGAGTGGGCCCGCGGAAAGAGCGCCCGGATCGACCGGACCCGCTGGGTCACCCCCGGCAGGAACACCGACCACCCGTCCGCGAAGGAACTGCCTGTGTATTGCATCCGGGCCGTGGGCGCCGCGTAGCCGCAGTCCCAGGTGGGTGGGGCCTCGGCGGCCCGGACTCCCCGGCGCAGCCAGGCCAGGGCCAGCCCGCCGAAGACCAGCAGGAGTCCTTCCAGCAGCAGGAGCATCCGGAAGTCCCGGCCCACCAGGGTGGCCAGGGGCAGGGCCCGGGACAGCGCCGGCCCCGGGGCGACCACGCTGACGACCCGATCCAGGACCGGCAGCAGGGGGAGGCTGAGCAGGCCGATGCCCAGGGTCAGCACAGCCAGGATCCCCATGGGGACCAGCATGAGCCGCGAAGGATCGTGGGCGTGCGCCCCGGCCTCGGAGCGGGGCGTCCCCAGGAAGATCACGCCGTAGAACCGGGCGAAGGCCACGGCCGCGAGGCCGCCCGTGAAGACCAGGGCCAGCAGCGCCAGGCCCGAGGACCAGGCGTCGCCGCCCCGCAGGGAGGCGAAGAGCCCCCGGTAGAGGAACCACTCGCTGAGAAAGCCGTTGAAGGGCGGCAGGGCGGCGACGGCCAGCACTCCCGGCAGCATGACCAGCGCCGTCCGGGGCATGCGCGCCGCGAGGCCGCCCAGACCCTCCATGTCCCGGGTGCCCGTGGCGTGCAGCAGGGCCCCCGAGCCGAAGAAGAGCAGGCTCTTGAAGATCGCGTGGTTCCAGACATGGAAGATCGCGCCGCCGAAGCCCAGGGCCGTGAGCCAGGGGTCCCCGAGGGCTCGGCCGGTCCAGCCCAGGCCCACCCCCATGGTGATGATCCCCAGGTTCTCGATGCTGGAGTAGGCCAGCAGGCGCTTGTAGTCCCGCTGCGCCAGCGCGTTCCAGACGCCGTAGACCGCGCTCAGGGCCCCGAGGGTGAGCAGGGCTCCCCCCATCCAGGCGGGCACGCCGGGCAGCAGGCTGGAGACCCGGAGCAGGCCGTAGATGCCCGTCTTCAGCATCACGGCGGACAGGATGGCGGACACGTGGCTGGGGGCGCTGGCATGGGCGGCGGGCAGCCAGAAATGGAGGGGCAGCAGCCCCGCCTTGAAGGCGAAGCCGAGGACCGCCAGCGCCAGGATCCAGATATCCAGGGAACCGAGGGCGCCCGGTGGCAGCGGCGACCAGGCGAAGCCGCCCAGCCGGTGCGCCAGCAGGATCACCGAGGCGGTGATGGCCAGGGTGCCCGTGTGGGTGCAGACGAGGTAGACCCAGCTAGCCCGGCGGACCTCGGGCCGGTGGTGCTCGGTGTTCACCAGGAAGAAGGCCGAGATGGCCATGATCTCCCAGGCCACCAGAAAGAGCAGGCCGTTCCGCGTCACGAACAGCAGCGTCATCGCGGTGACCAGGAACCCGAAGAAGAACCGCAGGGACCGGCCGAAGCCCTTGCTGAGGGTGATGGGCCAATACTCCGCCCCGTAGATGATCCCCAGCCCCGCCACGAGGTGCAGCGGCAGCAGGAAGGCCGCGGAGAGGGCGTCCAGTTCGAGGCGCGCGGGCCCCTGCCAGAAGCGGAAATCCAGGTGGGTTGGCACCCCGCCCAGCAGGGCGTGGGAAGCCGCGAGGAAGGCGATGAGCGAACCCAGGGCGCCCAGCAGGGTGCTGAACCGGCCTTCATTCAAAGGGGGGACCAGGGGCAGGAGGGCCGCAGCCATCCAACACCCCGCCGCCGCGAGTATGAGGGTGATGTCTTGCATCTTCACCCGAGTCTAGCCCCAGGCGAGACCTCCCGCCTCCTTGAAGAACAAGGCTTTCCCGCAAAAGAGCCCTGCGGGTGCAGGCACGGATGAATTTCCGGGTCATCCCCACCGAAGCAGGCACCCGATCTCCGGCGGCTCCGGTCTCAGGCTCAGGGCCGCCTGGAGCCCTGGATCAGAGCGCCAGATTGGCCGTGGCTGCGGCGCCTGCCACGACCGTGGCCGGCTGCGCCGCCGAGGTGCGGATGCTCGTGGTCCCATCGAGAGCCAGCGTCGTTCGCAACCCCCGGAGGGTGTAGGAACCGGGAGGCACCAGGTCGAAGCCATAGGTCTCGGTGGCGGCGCTCTGCGTAGCCATGGCCGTGCGGAGGATGAAGGGATGGCTGCCGGAAGCCGTCGTGAGGCTCTGCAGGAGCTGCACCTGATCGCTCTGGGCGCTGCTGGCCAGGGGCGTGATGGCCCCAGCGAGGCTCCCCGTCGCTGATACCGCCGTGAAGGCGGTGTTGTAGGTGAACACCGGCGTGGCGGCGCTCAGGGCGAAGCCGTCACTGGCCTTGGCCCCGTAGGCCTTGGGGGTGATCGTGCCCGTCACGGGCTGGCTCACCACGTAGTAGGTGGCTCCCGTGGGCAGCAGGTCAAGAGTGTAGGCACCGCTCGCGTCGGTGACCGTACTTCGGGCAAGGACGGGGCTGCCGGTCGGATCCAGGGTTTCCGCGAAGACCGTGGCGCCTGCCAGGGGCGTGGCCCCGGCGGCATCGGTCAGCGTGCCGTGGATGGAGCCCGTGACCAGCTTGTCGAAAGCCCAGACCGTGGGGCGGAGGTGGTACTGGCCCGAGGCCCCCGCCTGCACCACCAGGATGGAGTGGGCGGCATCGAAGTCGATCCAGACATCCTTCGTCGTGCCCGGGGCCACGTCGAAGCTGACCACCAGCTTGATGCCGGACTGGAGGCCCGAGGGCACCGTCAGCGGCTGAACCGTGCCGTCCGCCAGCTTCACCGTATTGCCCGCACCCAGCACCAGCCGCATCTGGCCGTAGTGCCCCGTCGGCAGAGTGGCTCCGTTCACCAGGGACTCTTCCACACCGCCCACCAGCCTGAGCAGGTTGATGGTCCGGTCGGGTGTGCCCA
>JAAXXS010000231.1 GCA_013334395.1 Holophagaceae bacterium
GGTCTTGGTCATGGTGCGGTGATCGGTGGGGAAGGGCGCCGGTATGGCCGCTCCGAGACTGCTCACCGCAAGCAGGGCTGCAAGCATCATCCGGGGCATGAGGCCACCACGAAAAGAAAAGCGGGTTAACCACAAAGAACACAAAGGGCACAAAAAAGGCGCTGGGGCGTGAGCGACCTTCACCCACGCCTTTGTGTTCTTTGTGCCCTTTGTGGTCAATTTCGTTCTCCTTGCCCTTGTTTGTTGGTGGCGACCTAGGGCTGGCTGAGCTTCCGGCTGGCCAGGTCGATGGACTGGCCTGGGCGCAGCACGTGGATGCGGAGATTGCGGAAGGACTCGCCCTGCACGGTCATGTCTGCGGGATCGAAGACCATGACCGAGCGCTTGCCCAGGACCTTGGCCTGGCCAGCCTGGACCACCAGGGCCGTGGCCTCGTCGATGCCGAGGCCCAGCAGCTCGGGGCGCCCCATGACCACGCTGAAGAGGCGGTTCTCGCGGCTGCGCCGGAGGAAGTGCTGGTCCACGATGACGCCTTCCGGCAGGAAACCCATGCCTTCGCGGGTCTGGTAGGCGCCGGGTCCGAACTCGGAGAGGGCCTCCTTGCCGTGGCGGTCGTCGCCCGTGAGCATGACCTTGGACATGATGGCGGCCCCGGCGCTGGTGCCGCCGATGCCGGCGCCAGCCTCGTACCGTTCGCGGAGGAGCTTCTGGAGTGGCGTGCCGACGATCTTGTCGCCCACGCGGTTCTGGTCGCCCCCCGAAAACCAGAACCCCGTGCAGGTTCGGGCGCGGGCCAGCAGGTCGGGATCGGAGGCCTGCTCCCGGCTGCGGACGTCGAGGGGGACCATGGTGAGGCCCGCCTTCTCGAGGTCCTCCTTCCACTCCTTGAGCGCGCCATCGGGGTCGCTGGTGGAGGTGGGGATGATCCCCACGGCGCCGCCCTTGCCGCCGGAGGCGAGGAGGAAGGCATCCATGATCTCCTTCGGCATGCCCCCGCCGCCCACGATGACCAGGGTGCCTTTGGGTGGGGTTGCCCCCAGGAGGCAGGCGCAGCAAAGGATGGCAACCCACCGGAACATGGGACTCCTTGAGGAGGCGGAAGACAAGCACCGGGCCCAAAGGCCCGGGTAGCTCGTTGATCGATTACGGCGTCTAGAAGGTCAGTCGGAGGCCGAACTGGAGGCGCCGTCCGGCATCCAATGCGGTCGGGTACTTGTAGTCGACATACATGCCCGAGGTGTCAGAGTTGCTCGCGTTCACCCTGGTGTTATAGGACAAGGGTGACTGACGGTTCAGTGCGTTGAGGACTTCCCCGAAGACTTCCAGGCGGGAGGTCTTGTTGAGGGCAATCTGCTGGGTCACCCGGAGGTCCAGGAGGGTCCGGCTGGGATAGGTCTGGCTGCCGAGCGGTTCCGTGTTCACGAAGTAGCGCTGGCCGTTGAAATTGCCCCAATCGCTGTTGCCCCAGCCGCTGGGCGTCCTATAGGTGGGCGTCCAATGGGTGCCGCTCAGGTAGGTGAAGGTCCCGGAGACGCGCATGTGCCAGGGGAACTCGTAGACACCCCGCGCCTTGATCTCGTGATCGTTGACGCCGGGCAGATTCCCGTAGGAATTGACCATCAGGTTTTTGTTGTAGTAGACCTTGTCGTAGCTGTCCGCGCGCTGGATGTTGCCCTTGAGGGACGCGTGAGTGTAGCTGATGTTCATGCTCCAGTTGTTGATCAGCTTCCGGTCGAGGGATACGGAAACGGCCTCGTACTTGCGTTTGGCATCGCTGGCATTCGTGGTCACGTAGCTGTTGTGCGGGGTATAGAAATCAAGCCCGTCATCGTAAACCCCAGGCTCGTAGATGCTGATGGCCTTCTTGTGCAGCGGGTCATAGTAATCAGACCAAGCGCCTCTGGGGTCGTCGGCCTTGTCCATGCGCACCAGACTGTCCTTCCAGTCGCGGGAGACGTAGGACACGCTGCCGCCCCAGGTGGTATTGAACTGGTGGTCCAGAGAGAGGGTGGTCTCCAGGACATAGGGCTGCCGAGCGTTGGGATCCACGGCCGTGAGGTCGTTGACGCGCCGGTAGGCGTAGTTGTCCTCGGTGCCGGGCGTGTGATCAGGCCAGGTGGAGGGGTCCAGGACATTCGGAATGACCGGGTAGTCGCCCCAGCTGTAGTAGGTCTTGATCGGGATCGCGCTCTGAATGGCGCGGTCGATGAAGTAGGTGGAGTAGCCAGCGTAGTACTTGCCCCAGTGGGCCTTCAGCATGGTCGACTGGCTCTCGGTGAGGGCGTAGCTGATGCCGAAGCGGGGGGCCCAGGTGTTCTTGTTCCAGACGTTCTCGCCGCCGTAGAAGCGGGCCTTGAACTGCTCGAACCGGACGCCGGGCGTGAGCGTGAGGCGGCTGTTGACGTGCCAGGTGTCCTGGGCGAAGGCCGCCAGGCGGTCCACGCGCTGACGGACATTCCAGCCGCCGCCCTCGATCATGTAGTCACCGTAGAGTGGCCCATCAAAGTTGTCGTAGGTCGCGTTGAGGTTCAGGTTGCCGGGGAAGCGTTCCAGCTCCTCGTCGGCGGCCTGCTCCCGCTCGATGCCGAAGCGGAAGGCGTGGCTGTCATTGGCGCTGAACAGGCCGGTCTTGAACCAGTCGAAGGTGGCCTGGATCGTGGCCCGAGACCGGTAGTTGAAGTCCTCGTAGGTGGAGTTGTTGAAGAACTCCCGCGCGGGCTTCTTCGGGTCGTACTGATAGAGGTCGGCGGTGTCCAGGGATAGGGCGTTGCCGCCGTAGCCCGGCATGTCATAGCGTCCCGAGTAGCCGAAGGCCTTCAAGGTCAGGACCTTGTCCTGGTCGATGGTCTGGGTCCAGGTGAGGCTCAGGGACTTGTTGGGTGCGACTTCCTTCTGGGTGGCCACGGGCATGGTCCACTTGTCGATGTAGCGACGATCCCGGCCTACGTAGTCGTGCTCGGCCAGGAACTCGAAGGTGGAGGAGACGCTGGGGGCCCAGGTGATCTTGGCCAGGGCCATGACCTTCTGGTTGCGCTGGGGCAGCTCGGCGCCGGGAGGCGTGTCGTCCTGCTCGATGCGCTCGGCGGAGACGAAATACCAGAGCTTGTCCTTGATGATGGGGCCGCCGACGCTTATGGCCAGGTCCCAGTTCTTGGAGGGGAGGATGTTCTTCTCCGAACTCGGCAGGTCAGGGTGGTTGGCGTTGATCTTGGCCTGCCACTTGGAGTCCGCGTAATACGCCGTGAGGCTGCCTTCCACGGTGTTGCCCCCACGCTTGACGAGCCCATTGACGAAGCCGCCCATGTAGCCGCCGAACTCCGCATTGGCGCCCAGGCCCGCGACCTGAATCTCGGAGAACCAGTCGATGTTGGGGTAGATCCAGACGGTGCCACCAGAGGGATCACTGATGTTCACGCCATCCATCATGTAGGCGTTCTCACCGGAGTAGCCGCCCCAGGCCCGGTTTCCGTTCACGCCCGGGGTGAGGTCCATGATGCCGGCGATGGAGCGCTCAACCGGAAGGGTGGCCAAGGTCTCCGTGCTGTAGTTCTGAGTGATGGTGACGGCGCTGGATTCCGCGTTGGTGGCGGCGGCCACGATCTCCACCGTCGCGCCGGCCACGGCCGGGAACTTCCAGTTGCCGGAAGTGGTCTGACCCAGGGCGAGGTTCTCGGTCATGGAAAGGGTCTGCTGGCCGGGGGCGGTCACGACGATCTTGTAGCGGCCTGGCGCCAGGGCCGAGAAACGATAGGCACCGTTGGCGGCACTGACCGTGGCCCTCTCCCCGCCGATCATGGCGTCGGAGCTGATGCGGACCTTGGCGCCGGCCACGGGATTGCCCG
>JAAXXS010000049.1 GCA_013334395.1 Holophagaceae bacterium
CGGAGCTGCGCCACCGGGCGCGCCCAGTCCACGCCCTGCACCTGCTGCTGCTGGGGGCCTCGGCCTGCCTGCTCGCGCCGCGGGGGCCCGCGGGCCTGCTGTGGACGGCCTGGACGGGCCTGCTGTACCTGCGGGCCCTGCGGCCCTGGCGCCCACTCGCGGCCCGGACCCTCGGCTGGCGGGAAGGCGGCCTGAGCGCCGTGGGCCTGCTGCTGCTGTGGTGGGCCCTCGCAGGCTAAGGGCGTGGTCAACGGTCACAACCGGGCTGGACTCCGGAATCCCCTCCCCTGAAGCTGGAAACAGAAAAAGGATTCCGGAATGCTCTTTTCCACAGCCACCGGCTACGCCCTCCGTGCCCTCGCGGCTCTGCCCGAGGACGGCACCTACTGCCTCGCCAAGGACCTCTCCTCTCGCCTGGGGCTGCCCGGACCCTACCTGGCGAAGATCCTCCAGGGGCTGGTGCAGGCGGACATCCTGGCCTCCGTGCGCGGCCCCAAGGGCGGCTTCCGCCTCACCCGGCCCGCGCACCGGATCACCGTGGGCGAAGTGGTGACCGCCATGGAAGGACCCGACGCCATGGACGGCTGCGTCATGGGCTTTCCCGCCTGCAGTGGCGAACATCCCTGCCCCCTCCATGACGCCTGGAGCGCCGTGAAGAGCCAGGTGAGCACCTCCATGACCGAGGCCACCATCCGGGATCTCCAGCTGCTGGACATCCGGCACAAGAAGGAGGCCAAGGACCGGGCTCCTAATTCCGCTCAGGCCTAGGCTATTCGGACTTTTAAATCCTTAATAGTCCTCTACAGACGCAACCCCCGCCTCCGCGGCCTCTTCCTGACCGACGGCCCTCAGGCTGCGGGTAGGATCGTGACCATGGCCATGAGTTGCGACCACCCCGATCTGCTGCCCCTGGAAACGGCGCTCCAGCGCCTGTGGGAGGCCCTGCCTGCCCCGGCCTGGGCCGAGGTGCGGGCCGAGCGGGACGATCCTGCCACGGACCGCGCCTCCATGGACGGCGTGGCCCTGCGGGCTGCAGACGGGAGGCAGCCCCGCCGGTTGCTCGGCACCCTCTTCGCCGGCAGTGACCCCGCGGCCTTCACGGTGCTGCCGGGCACCGCCGTGCGCATCATGACCGGCGCCGCGCTGCCAGCGGGCGCCGACGCCATCGTACCCGTGGAGCAGCTTCGCCAGGAGGGCGACATCATCCACCTGGCGGTGACGCCTGCGCCGGGGGACCACCTGCGGCGCCGGGGCGAACAGGCCCGGGCCGGGGACCTGCTGCTGCCGGCCGGGACCCCCCTCAATGCGGCCCGGCTGGCCCTGCTGGCCCAGGAGGGCCGACCCGTGCCGGCGCTCCGCCGCACCCGGGTCGGCGTGGCTTCCACCGGCGACGAGCTGGTCGCCGAGCCCGCCCCGCACCAGATCCGCGACTCGAACGGCCCCATGCTGGCGGCCCTGGCCCGGGCCCTGGGCGCCGAGCCGGAACTGAGGCCCGCCCTGCCCGACGATCCGCCCGCCCTGGCCGCGGCCCTGCGCCAGCCCGGAGACATCCGCATCCTGCTCACCTCGGGTGGCGTGAGCATGGGCGAGCACGACCACCTGCCCGCGGTGCTGGCGGACCTGGGGGCGCAGATCCTCTTCCACCGGATCCGCCTCAAGCCGGGCAAGCCCATGCTGGCGGCCCTACTTGGCGACCTGCTGATCCTGGGCCTGCCGGGCAATCCCGTCTCGGCCTACGTCAACGCCCTGCTCTTCCTGCCCGTGGCTCTGGCGCGCCTGGAGGGCCGGGCCTTCCCGGACCCCTGGCGCCGGGCCCGCCTCGCGGCCCCCGTGAAGCACAAGGGCGACCGCCCCCTCCTGCACCCCTGCCGGCTCGTGGACGGCCGCCTTCACCCGCTGCCGGGCAAGGGCTCTGCGGACCTCGTCACCCTCGCCCAGGCCGATGCCTGCGCCTGGATCGAGCCGGGAGGGATGGAAGCGGGAGTGAAGACGAGGTGGATTCCCGTCCTGTAGCCGTTCCCGCTCCAAAAACGCGCAGCGTTTTTGGAGCCGGGCTCAACCCTTGGCGTATCTCTGCAGCTTCCCCAGATCCAGGATGCGCACCACCGGGAAGGTGCTCTGGATGAGGCCCAGGTCCGTGAGCAGGCGCAGGGCGCGGCTGAAGGCTTCGCGGCTGGCGCCGATGCACTGGGCCAGATCCTCCTGGGTCTCCTGGAACTCCACCAGGGACCGGACAGGGTTGGCCTCGTGGGCCTCCAGCAGCAGCTGGGCCACGCGCTCGGGCACGCTGTGCAGGCTGAGGGTCTCCACCAGCGTGACCAGGTGGCGCACCTTGGCGGTGAAGTGCTGGATGAGCATCTCGGCCACTTCGGGATGCCGGTGCACGATCTGGCGCAGGGGCGCCGAAGGGATCAGCCAGCACTCGGTCTCGCCGTGGGACTCGGCGCTGGAGGCGATGGGGGCGCCGTCGAACACGGCCACCTCGCCCACGCAGTCACCCACCTTGAGGAACTGGAGCACCTGGACCCGACCCCGGCCGTCCGTACGGAAGACCTTCAGGCCGCCCTTGACCACCACGTAAACGCCCGCCACCTGGTCACCCTGGGTGTAGATGCGGACGCCGTTGGGAAAGCGGCGCAGCTCGGCGATGCTGGCGAGTTCCTCGGCGGCATTCATCGGCAGGCCGGCCAGGAACTCGATCCTTCTCAGATTGAGGACTGCTTGAGGCATGGGGCTCCACCGGGTGCTGGAATAGTTATCGCACAGTTCATCATGGATTGTGACTCCGGTCACTAGCCCGGGAACCGAACGACCCATACTTTACCGCGACCTAGGAATTTTCTCTCCGAAATACCTGAATGACACAAGGCCCCGGCGGGGTGTCAACCGACCGGGGCCTCTATGTGAATCTTTCCAGATCAGTTCCCTACTTCACCCGCTCCATGAAGGTGCGATCCACGGTGTTCACCCGGATCTTCGAGGGGGCCTCCATGTAGGGGGGCACGCCGACGGTGATGCCATTGCTGAGCTTGGCGGGCTTGTAGGAGCCGGTGGCGTTGGCGTTCTTCATGACGGGATCGGTCTCCACGATCTCCAGGACCACGCTGGGGGGCAGGGTGGCGCCCATGGGCTGGCCTTCGTAGAACTCGATCTCCACCTGCATGTTCGGTTCGAGGAAGACCAGGTCGTCGCCCAGGATCTCCTTGCTGACCTCGATCTGCTCGTAGGTCTCGTTGTTCATGAAGATCAGGCTGTCGCCGTCCTCATAGAGGAACTCCAGCATGTGCTGCTCGAGGCTGGCCTTCTCCACCTTGTCGGAGCTGCCGAAGCGGTTCTCGCGGTTGATGCCGTCCTTGAGGCGCTTCATCTTCACCTGGACCCGGGCGGGCAGGTTGCCGGGCGTCTGGTGCTCGACGCTGATGACGCGGCAGAGCTCGTTCTCGAAGTTGACGATCATCCCGGCGCGAACCTGGGTGGCGAGAATGATGGGCATGGGGGCTCCGTGGGGAGGAAAGCGGATGCGGGTCTCAGTTCAAAAACCCCTCGCCGGGACCCCGGCGAGGGGTTTTTGGTGGGCGTACCAGGATTCGAACCTGGGACTTCTACCGTGTGAAGGTAGCACTCTACCGCTGAGTTATACGCCCGCGGTCGATCAGAATACCTCAGGGTGGGGCCGTTTCCAAGACCGAATCAGCGGGTGCTTCCGACCCGGCACAGGGTCTCGGCAAACCGGGGGGCATCCGCCGCCCGCAGGCCGCAGAGACCCACCCGCAGACCCTCCTGGAGCGGCACGGTGAAGACGCCCTCGGCCTTGAGGCGGCCACATACCGCCTCAGGTTCCGGCGTGGCCACCGTGACGAAGAAGCCGCCCTGCCACCGGAGCCCGTCCCGGCCGTTGGCCTCCAGGGCCGCATCCAAGGCCAGGGCCCGGGAGGCCAGCACCTCGGACCAGTGGCGATGTTCCGCGGACAGCCGGACCTGGGCCTTGCCCTCCCGCGCCAGGCGCAGCAGCAGCGATTGGGGGGCCTTGGCGCAGTTGGACCAGGTGCCGCGGCAGGACTGGGTGAGGGCCGCCTGCAGGGTCGGGTCGTCACTCCAGGGGAACGCGATGGCGCCCGCGCGCGCGCCGTAGAGCGTCATGGACTTCGAGAGCGACATGCACGCGCCCACCAGCACCGTGCCTTGAGCGCCGAGGGCCGCGTAGTCCGCCAGGGCCTCCGCCACGGCCGCGGGCTCCCGGGTGTAGTCCAGGTAGGCGAAGTCGAGGAGCAGGGTCACGGGGCCGAGGGCCGCGACATCCCGCAGCAGCCCGGACAGGACCGCCCGGTCCGCGGCGGCCAGGCTGCGTCCCGTGGGGTTGTGGCAGGGATCGTTGAGCCAGAGCAGCACCCGGCCCTGGGTTCTCATCAGGGCGCGAAGGGCCGCGTCCCAGGTGGTCGCGTCCAGGGGCTCCCCCGCTCCGGGCCAGGGGGCGGTGGCCACCGCCACCCCGTTCTCCGCGGCGAGGGTGGCATAGGGGCCCCAGTAGGGCGCCGTGGTTAGCACCGACTGGCCGCGCTCCAGGAAGTTGCGCAAGGACAGGCCCAGAGCGCCGCTGCCTCCAGGGGTGGCGCAGGCGGCACCGGCTCCCGCAGCCGCCGGCCAGTGCCGCTGGACCAGGGCCTTCAGGTAGGCGGGATCGCCCGCGATGGGCGCGTAGGGCGCCACCTCCAGGGGCGTCAGCTCGCGCCAGAGGTCCATGACGGTCTCGAGCACGACCAGCTGCCCCGCATCGTCCAGGAGGGCGCCCACGGTGGCGTTGAGGACTGATCCGCCCGCGGCCTTGAAGGCCTGGGCCTCGGCGTTCAGCGCGAAGATCGGATCGTCCGACGGGAAGCCCCTCCGGGAGGGGATGAGCTGTTCAGTCATAGGGAATTATCAATCAAACGGTCCTTGACCGAAGTCCGGTCCTCCCGGCGGCCACCGTCATCGGTAGCCCGGGTGGTCTTCCCACCTCCGGGGAACCTGACGCACCTGAGTCGGGAAGACCTCCGCGCCGTGGGCAATTTTTTCTGCGGCGGCAGTGCCGACACTGCCTCGGAGCCGGGAGCCTCGGACCCATCAAGGCCGCATGGAATATGGTTGGCGATGCCGATTTCATAGACGACGAAAAAGAATCTGCAGCTGAAGGGGAAGGAATGTATTTCCTCTCGGCCGGAAATCTGATAAACCCTTAGAACCAATCCTTCTCCACCAAAAATTATTTTCGCTCGGGGTCCTGCATGACGGGTTCCTATGAAAGGCCAATTCAGCTTGCCGTGGACCAGATCACGCTGCGGTTCGGCGGGGTCATGGCCCTGGGCGGGCTTGGCTTCTCGGTCCGCCAGGGGGAGATCTTCTCGATCATCGGCCCCAACGGCGCCGGCAAGACCAGCATGCTGAACTGCATCAGCGGCCGCTATCAGCCGCAGCGCGGATCGATCTCCTTCGACGGCC
Organism: Holophagaceae bacterium; assembly: GCA_013334395.1. Classification (GTDB taxonomy): domain Bacteria; phylum Acidobacteriota; class Holophagae; order Holophagales; family Holophagaceae; genus Geothrix. Next base: position 5,476 of record JAAXXS010000049.1, read on the forward strand.
ACGACATCACCCACCGACCCCCCGCAGCGCGGGCCCGCCTGGGCATCGCCCGGACCTTCCAGAACATCGCCCTCTTCAAGGGCATGACGGTGCTGGACAACATCCTCATCGGCCGGCACATCCACATGAAGAGCGGTCTCCTCCGGGGCGGCCTGTTCCTCGGTCCCTGCCAGAAGGAGGAGATCGAGCACCGCCGGTTCGTCGAGGACATCGTGGACTTCCTGGAGATCGAGCACATCCGGAAGCGCGTCGTCGGAACCCTCGCCTACGGCCTCCAGAAGCGGGTCGAGCTGGCCCGGGCCCTCGCCCTCAATCCCAAGCTCATCCTTCTTGACGAACCCATGGCCGGCATGAACCTCGAAGAGACCGAGGACATGGTCCGCTTCATCATGGACATCAACCAGGAGCGCGGCATCACTGTGATCCTTGTCGAGCATGACATGGGCGTCGTGATGGACATCTCGGATCGCCTGGTCGTCCTGAACTTCGGCCAGAAGATCGGGGAAGGCACGCCGGCAGAAGTGCAGGCGTCGCCCGAGGTGATCAAGGCCTACCTCGGCGGCGAGCAGTCGGTGTTCCTCGGACGATAGGAAGGAGAGCTTATCAACACGCCCACGAACGACACCCTTCCCCGTCTACTCCGGAGCAATGCCGCGAAATACGGCGCCGGCAAGGTCGCCCTGCGCGAAAAGGAGCTGGGCGTCTGGCAGCCCTACTCCTGGAGCGACTACTTCGAGCACGTCCGCTTCTTCACCCTCGGTCTCGTGTCCCTCGGGCTCGCCAAGGGAGACACCATCTCCATCATCGGCGACAACCGGCCGGAGTGGCTCTTCGCCGAGCTGTCGGCCCAGAGCGCCGGCGCGATCGGCATCGGCCTCTACCAGGACGCCATCCTCAAGGAGGTGTCTTACATCATCAACCTGGCCGAGTCGAAGTTCATCGTGGCCGAGGACCAGGAGCAGGTGGACAAGGTCCTGGACATGGGCGACGAGCTGACCACGGTCAAGCACATCGTCTACACCGATCCCCGGGGCATGCGGAAGTACGACGACCCCCGCCTGATCTCCTTCCTCGCCGTGGAAGACCTGGGCCGGGAATACGAGCAGGCCCACCCGGGCGCCTACGAGGCCCTCGTCGATGCCACCCAGGCTGAGGACCCCGCCCACATCTGCATCACCTCGGGCACCACGGGCCATCCGAAGCTGGCGGTCCTCTCCCACCGCAACATGATCTCCATGGCCACGAACCTAGGGAAGGTGGATCCGAAGCTGGAGACCGACGAGTTCGTGAGCTTCCTGCCCCTGCCCTGGGTCGGCGAGCAGATGATGAGCGTCGCCAGCGGGCTGCTCTTCGGCTTCACCGTGAGCTTCCCCGAGGCGCCCGAGACCACCACCGAGAACATCCGGGAGATCGGTCCCCACCTCCTCTTCAGCCCGCCCCGGGTCTGGGAGAACCTCGCCGCCACCGTGCAGGTCAAGATTCTCGACGCCTCGCCGCTCAAGCGGTTCCTCTACAACTGGTGCCTGCCGATCGGCTACGAATGGGCCGACCTGAAGTTCCAAAAAAAGACCCCGACCCTGTTCCAGAAGCTCCGCTACGGCCTCGCCTACGTGCTGGTCTTCCGCGCCCTGAAGGACCGCATCGGCTTCTCCCGCATCCGCTCGGCCTCCACCGGCGGCGCCGCCCTGGGTCCGGATACCTTCCGCTTCTTCCACGCCCTGGGCGTCAACCTCAAGCAGATCTACGGCCAGACCGAGATCTTCGGCATCTCCTGCATCCACCGGGATGGCGACATCGACTTCGACTCCGTGGGCAAGCCCATCCCCGAGACTGAGATCCGCATCGACAATCCCGATCCCAAGGGCGTGGGCGAGGTCGTGTCCCGCAGCCAGGCCCTCTTCCAGGGCTACTACAAGGCCGAGGCCGCCACCGCCGAGACCATCGTCGACGGCTGGCTCCGCTCCGGGGACGCCGGCTACTTCGACCCGAACGGGCATCTGGTGATCATCGACCGCATGAAGGACATCATGACCCTCCAGAGCGGCGAGCGCTTCAGCCCGCAGTTCATCGAGAACAAGATGAAGTTCAGCCCCTACGTCAAGGAGGCGGTCTGCATCGGCCAGGGGCGCGACTTCGTGATGGCGCTCATCTGCATCGACTTCAGCATCCTCGGCAAGTGGGCGGAGGACCACCGGATCGGCTACACCACCTACACCGATCTCGCCTCCAAGCCCGAGGTCTACGGCCTCGTGGAGAAGGAAGTCCGCAAGGTCAACGCCACCCTGGTCGGGTCCCAGCGGATCCAGAAGTTCGCCCTGCTCTACAAGGAGCTCGACGCCGACGACGACGAGCTCACGCGCACCCGGAAGGTCCGGCGCGGCTTTGTCGACCAGAAATACGCCGAGATCATCGAAGGGATCTACGCCGGCGCGGCCGAGATACCGATCGACGCCGTCATCAAGTACCAGGACGGCAAGACCTCCCAGCTCAAGACTACGATCCACGTCTGCGACCTCAGCTCCCCCGAGGCCCCGCAGCCGGCCGCCACCTGAAGCAGGACACCGGAAGCAACCAGGAGACTCCATGGAGTTCTACCTCCAACTCGTGATCTCGGGACTCGTGCTCGGGTCGATCTACGCCCTCGTGGCGCTCGGCTTCGCGATCATCTTCAAGTCCACCAGCGTCGTGAACTTCGCCCAGGGCGAGCTCATGATGTTCGGGGCCTACTTCTGCTTCTCCATGGTCGTGCAGTACAAGGTCCCCTGGATCTGGGCCTTCCTGATCACCATCCTGTTTTCGATCGTCCTCGCTCTGGTCGTGGAACGATTGATCCTGCGCCCCATGATCGGGGAGCCGGTCATCTCGATCATCATGGTGACCATCGGCCTTTCCTCGGTGCTTCGCAGCATCGTGACCGCCATCTGGGGCACGCAGATCCAGGTCTACGATCCGCCCCTCTTCCCGGAAGCGACGGTCAACCTCATCGGGATCCCCACCAGCCAGGTCTATCTCTGGAGCTTCGGGCTGTCGGCGGTGCTGCTTGCCCTCTTCGCCGTCTTCTTCAAATACTCCAAGGCCGGCGTGGCCATGCGGGCCACCGCCTTCTCCAACCAGGTAGCGCTCTCCATGGGCATCCCCGTGAAGAACATCTTCGCCTTGGCCTGGTGCATCGCCTCGGTGGTCTCGGCCATCGGGGGCATCCTCATCGGCAGCATCAACGGCATCAACGTCCAGCTCGGCCACTTCGGCCTGAAGGTCTTCCCGGCGGTCATCCTGGGTGGCCTTGACTCCATTCCCGGAGCCGCCATCGGCGGACTCATCGTGGGCGTCCTGGAGAACCTCTCGGATGGCGTCCTGAAGACCACCCTCGGCCTCTCGGGCATCAAGGAAGTCGCGCCCTACGTCTTCCTCGTCATCATCCTGATGATCAAGCCCTACGGCCTCTTCGGCAAGAAGGAGATCGAGCGGATATGAGGACCGAGACTCCCATGACAGATCGGATCGAGCCATGAGCGTAGCCCACTGTGGAGACTTCCGGCAGACCTACAAGGACGACATGCTGGTCCTCCGGACCCGGTTCATCCGGATCGCCGTAGGCGCCTTCATCCTCCTGCTCTACGTCTCGCCGCTGATCACGTCCAACTACGTCACCAGCACCATGACGACCATCGCCATCGCGGTGATCGGCGCCCTCGGGATCAACGTCGTCACGGGCTGCACGGGCCAGATCTCCCTGGGCCAAGGGGCCTTCATGGGGGTGGGCGCCTTCGCCTGCTCCTATTTCATGCGGGTCGTCCACATGCCCTTCTGGCTCGCCATGCCCATGGCCGGCCTCACCTCGGCGGCGGTGGGCATGATCTTCGGCCTGCCCAGCGCGCGCCTGAAGGGGCTCTACCTCGCGATTGCCACCCTGGCCGCGCAGTTCATCCTGCAGTACGTCTTCATGCACCTGGACGTGGTCACGGGCGGCAGCAACGGGATTCCCTCCCCACCCCCGGAGTTCGGCACCTTCGCCTTTGATGGAGACCGCTCGAAGTACTACCTGACCATCACCCTGGCCATCGCGGCCGTCGTCTTCACCACGAACCTGCTCCGGTCCCGCAGCGGCCGGGCCTTCATCGCGGTCCGCGACCACCACCTCTCCGCCGAGATCATGGGCGTGAACCTGTTCAAGTACCGCCTGCTCTCCTTCGCCGTGAGCGCCTTCTATGCGGGTATCGCGGGCAGCCTCTGGGGGATGTACACCGGCTACATCTCCGCCGAGCACTTCACCATCACGGAGTCCATCAACTACCTCGCCATGATCATCATCGGCGGCCTGGGCAGCGTCCTGGGTTCCATCTTCGGCGCCATCTTCATGACCCTGCTGCCGCAGGTGCTGACCGTCGGGACCGGCGCACTCGCGGACATCTTCCCCAAGATCGGCTTCCTGATCATGAGCTTCAAGGACGGCGTGTTCGGCATCATCGTCATCCTGTTCCTGATCTTCGAGCCGGACGGCCTCGCCCACCGCTGGCGAATGATCAAGACCTACTGGAAGCTCTACCCGTTCAGCTACTGACGCCCCTTCTTCCCCTTTCTCTGCACCACCCGCACGTTCCTTCTCTCTTGGAAAGGAGACCGCAATGAAACGTCTTACCGCGTCCATCGCTCTCGCCGCCATGACCCTTCTGGCGGCGCCCCTCATGGGGCAGGACATCGTCATCGGCAACCTCGCCGATATCACGGGCGGCACCGGAGATGTCGGCAAGCCCTACGCCGACGGCATCAAGGCCTATACCGACTACATCAATGCGAACGGCGGCATCAACGGCCGGAGGATCAAGCTCCTCCAGCAGGACTACGCCTACAAGATCCCCGAGGCCCTGGCCCTCTACAAGAAGTTCAAGGACCAGGACAAGGTCATCGCCATCCAGGGCTGGGGCAGCGGCGACACCGAGGCCCTGAAGGAGCAGGTCGCCAAGGACCAGATCCCCTACTGGTCGGCCTCCTACTCGGCCCACCTCACGGATCCCACCAAGTCGCCCTACAACTTCTTTTGCGCCCCGGACTATTCCAGCGCCTGCCGGGCCGGCCTGAAGTACATCAAGGACAACTGGAAGGAGAAGCGCAAGCCGAAGGTCGCCTTCATCTATCCCGATGTGGGCTACGGCAAGGCCCCCATCCCCGGCGGCAAGGCCTACGCCCTGGAACTCGGCTTTGAGATCGTCGGCGAAGAGAACGTGGACCTGAAGGCCCTGGAAGCCACCACCCAGCTGCTCAACATCAAGAAGAAGGCTCCGGACTACGCCTGGATCGGCGGCACCAAGGTGTCCACCTCCGTCATCCTCAAGGACGCCAAGAAGCTGGGCCTCACCACCAAGTTCTTCGGCAACATCTGGAGCGCAGACGAGGGCATGCCCAAGCTCGCTGCCGGCGCCGAGGAAGGCTACATGGTGGTCATCGGGGCCGCGCTCTACGGCGACAAGGTCCCTGGCATGAAGGCCATCGAGAAGTTCACCAACGGCCAGCCCCAGGTCAGCCACTGGATCCGCGGTTGGGTGTCCATGATGACCATGTGCGAAGTCCTCAAGGTCGCCGAGAAGAACAAGGAGCTGAACGGCCCCGGCATCCGCAAGTATGCCGAACAGCTCAAGAACTTCGACACCCAGGGCCTCACCGCCCCCATCACCTACACCTCCACCGACCACCGGCCCTTCATGTCCGTCATCCTCGCCCAGTTCGTCGGGGGCAAGATGGTCAAGAAGGCCACCATCGACCTGCCGCGCAAGCAGGAGTGGCTCGGCCTCTAGTTTTTTGAGCAAGGCGGGGGAGGTCTGCCTCCCCCGCCTTTCCCGGCTCTGCCGGACTGTTCTCCTCCGCACGAAAGGGACGAAGAGCCAAACCCATGCTGACCGTCAACAACATCGAGGTCGTTTACAACGACGTGATCCTGGTCCTCAAGGGGCTGTCCCTCTCCTGTGAGGAGGGAAAGATCACCACCCTCCTCGGCGCCAACGGAGCCGGGAAGTCCACCACCCTCAAGGCCATCTCCGGACTCCTGAAAAGTGAGGAGGGCGAGGTGACCAAGGGGACCATCGAGTTCATGGGCGAAAAGATCAACGGCATGGACCCGGAAAAGATCGTCCGCAAGGGGATCTTCCAGGTCATGGAAGGCCGGCGCGTCTTCGAGGATCTCGACATCGTCGAGAACCTCCGCTGCGGCGCCTACACCCGGAATGACCGGGCGGGCGTCAAGCGGGACATCGACCTGGTCTTCGACTACTTCCCCATCCTCAAGGAGCGCCGCAACCAGCTCTCCGGCTACCTCTCGGGCGGCGAGCAGCAGATGCTCGCCATCGGCCGGGCCCTCATGGCCCGACCGAAGCTCCTGCTCCTGGACGAGCCCAGCCTCGGGCTGGCTCCGCTGCTCGTGCAGGAGATCTTCGGCATCATCGCGAAGATCAACGCCGAGGAGAAGACCACCATCCTCCTGGTCGAGCAGAACGCCTCGCTGGCGCTGCAGGTCGCGAACTACGGCTACATCATGGAGATGGGCAAGGTCGTCCTGGACGGTCCCTGCGAGAAGCTGCGCGAGAACCAGGACGTGAAGGAGTTCTACCTCGGCATCGGCGAGAGCGGCACCAAGCGCTCCTTCAAGAACGCCAAGCACTACAAGCGGCGCAAGCGCTGGCTTTCCTAGCGCCAAGAGACGGGAGCGACGCATGGATCGGACGACCGGGTTCCTGAACGAGGAACTGGAGCGGAAGAGCTGGGACGAGCAGCGGCACCTCCAGGCCCAGCGGCTTGGCGGGGTGGTTGCGCACGCTGCGGCAAACGCCCCCGCCATCGGGGTCCTCCTCCGGGAGGCCGGCGTGACCCCGGGCGACATCCGAAGCCTCGAGGATCTGGCGCGCGTGCCCGTCACGCCCAAGGCCAAGCTGGTGGAGCTCCAGCGGGAGAACCCGCCCTTCGGCGGCCTGCTCGCGGTGCCTCTCGCTCAGGTGCGCCGGATCTTCCGCTCTCCGGGTCCCATCTACGACCCCCAGGGCTTCGACGAGGGCTGGGGCTGGGAGGAGGCCCTCTGCGCCGCCGGCTTCCGGCGGGGCGATGTCTGCATCAACACCTTCGGCTACCAGATGACCCCGGCCGGCATGATGTTCGACGACGCCCTCGGGGCGCTGGGCTGCCCCCTGGTCCCCACCGGCGTGGGCGATCGGGAAGTCCAGATCGAGATCCTCCGCGCCCTCGGGGTCGCGGGCTTCGTGGGGATGGCTTCGTTTCTCCTCCAGATCGGCGAGCGGGCCAAGGAACAGGGCCTCGACCCCGCCCGGGACTTCGGCCTGAAGGTCGCCTTCACCACCGCCGAGCCGCTGCCCGATACGCTTCGCAACTCGGTGGAGAGCCTCTTCGGGGCCACGGTCCGCCAGGGATTCGGCACTGCCGACTGCGGCTGCCTGGCCTACGAGTGCCACGCCAAGGGCGGCATGCACCTGGCCAGCCGCGCGATCGTCGAGATCGCCGACCCCGAGACCGGCCGCCCCCTGGGGCCCGGCGAGGTGGGCGAGGTCGTCGTGACCCTCTTCAACAAGGCCTATCCCCTGATCCGCTTTGGCACCGGCGACCTCTCCGCCGTGGACCACGGGGACTGCGCCTGCGGTCGGCGCTCCCCGAAGCTCCGGGGCTGGCTGGGCCGCTGTGACCAGCTGGTGAAGGTGAAGGGCATCTTCCTCCACCCGGGCACCGTGCAGGGCGCCCTGCGCGCCTTCCCGGAAGTGGCCGCCTTCCGGGCCGTGGTCACCCGCGCCGAGAGCCGGGATGTCCTGACGGTCAAGGTCGAGACGGCCGCGCCCGACGAGGGCCTCCGCATCCGCCTCGGGGAGCGCCTCCGCGAGGTGCTCTCCATCGGCGCGGAAGTGGAGTGGGCCGCCACCGGTTCGCTGCCGTCGGACGGCAAGGTGATCGAGGATCTGCGGAAGTGGGACTGAGGGTGGCTGGGGTACACTCGGCCGCTGGAGTGTTCCCATGATCCGTCCCTTCCAAGGCATGGTGCCCAGCATCGGCAGCCGGGTGTTCGCGCCGGACAGCGCCCTCATCCTCGGCGACGTGAGCGTCGGCGAGGACGCCAGCATCTGGTTCAACTGCGCCATCCGCGGCGACGTGAACTGGATCCGCATCGGCGCCCGCACCAACATCCAGGATGGCTGCTGCCTGCACGTCACCAACCAGAAGTGGCCCCTGCTCATCGAGGAGGAAGTCAGCATCGCCCACAACGTGATGCTGCACGGCTGCACCATCCGGCGGGGCGCCCTCATCGGCATGAGCACCACCATCATGGACGGCGCCGAGATCGGGGAGGGCTGCCTGGTGGCCGCCGGCAGCCTGGTGCGCGAAGGCTTCCAGGCCCCGCCCCACAGCCTGGTGGCGGGCTGGCCCGCCGTGGTGAAGGGGCCTCTCAGCGAAGGCCAGCGCCAGCTGGTGGGCAGTGTGTGGACCCGCTACGTCCGCTACAAGGAAGCCTACTTCCTGGACGGCTGGAGCCCCGCCGAGGCTCCGGTCATCGAGCACCCGCAGCCGGGCTTCGCCGCCGGGCACCTCTATCCTTGAACCGGTAATTTCATAGACCTAACGATCGGGGCACTGCGTTCCCCCTCCCTTTCTTCTGCAGAGAGGGATAGACTCTCCGGATCATGTCCCCCCTTCTGATTCTTCGCGTCCACGCTGATCTGCGCCTTGGGCTGGGCCATGTGGCCCGGGCGCTCGCCCTCCAGGAGTCCTGGCGCGCCCTCGGGGGCCAGGCCTGCATTGCGGTCTCGGGCGATGACCGCGCCCAGCGCGTGGGCGGGGGCAGGCACCCCTTCCTGGACCAGGAGCTGCAGTGCGAGGCGGTATATCTGGGCGCCGACCTCCACGCGCCCCTGCCGGTCGACCTCAAGGCCCGGGCCTCCGTGGTGCTCGTGGATCAGTGGGACACCAGCACGGCCTTCCTCCAGGCCCTGCGCCCGCTGCGGGTGGCGGTGATGGAGGACGACACGGACGCCCATGAGACGGCAGACCTGCTGTTCCAGCCCTTCCTGGAGGGCGTCCGCTGGCCGGACCATCCCGTGAAGGTGGTGGACGGCCGCAAGGTGCGGCCCTGCGAGACCACCTCCGGCGCCTGCCGGGTCCTGCGGGGCTCGGGCTTCATCGTGGTGGACAAGGCGGCCCTGGAGCTGCGGCCCAAGCGGATGCCCGAACAGCCCCTGGCGGTCCACAAGCTGCTGATCACCTTCGGCGGCAGCGACGGGCCCAACCTCTCCCAGAAGGCCTTCGAGACCCTGGCCCGCCTCTCGGCGGAGGACCGCTGGCGCGGCGCATGCACCCTCCTGGCCCCCAACGGGATCCTGGGCAGCCCCTTCCCGGGGTGCACCGTGGTCCGCAGCCTCCCCGGCCTCACCCGGCGCATCCCCGAGTTCGACGCCCTCTGGTGCTCGGCCGGGGTGACCCTGGCCGAGGCCCTCTGCCTGGGCATCCCCACCGCGGTGTGGGGCCAGAACGAGCGCCAGCACGGCATCCTGGCGGACCTGGCCCTGGCCAACGGCTGCTTCGACCTGGGCATGGGCCCCGGCGCCGACCTGGGCATCGTCCGGGAGGCTCTCGCCCAGTGGCTCGGCCCCGAGGGGCAGGACAACCGGCAGGAGCAGGTGCGCGACGGCATGCTCCTGGTGGACGGCATGGCCGCGAGCCGCATCGCGAAGGAGCTGCGTTGTCTGGCCGAGGTGCCGGCCTGAAATCCCGGCTTGACCCCCCGGGCAGTCAACGATAAGCTTTCCCTTCTGTGGATTCGCCACCCCTGGGGTGTTGTCTGCGCAGCGCGATCCCGATTTCCGGAGCAGGCCATGAGCACTTACTTCCCCAAAGCCAATGAACTCAAGCGCCAGTGGTTCCTGGTGGACGCCGCCGGCATGACCGTGGGCCGTCTCAGCACCGCCGTTGCCGATGTCCTGTCCGGCAAGAACAAGCCGACCTGGACCCCCTTCCTCGACACCGGTGACCACGTGATCGTCATCAACGCCGAGAAGGCCGTCCTGACCGGAAAGAAGGGCGTGCAGAAGATGTACCGCCGCACCACCACCCAGCCCGGCTCCATGAAGGAAGTCCGCGCCGAGGTGCTGAAGGCCACCTTCCCCGAGCGCATCATCGAGAGCGCCGTCAAGGGCATGC
>JAAXXS010000050.1:0-13105 GCA_013334395.1 Holophagaceae bacterium
CCTTCGTGCGACAATGGGCGTTTCGCTCCGGAGGCCCCTTGAACCGTCGCCTTACCGCCCCCGTCGGAATCACGGCCACTGGGCAGTGTTTTCCGCCTCGCGTGGTCACCAACGACGATCTTTCCAAGATCATGGAGACGAACGACGAATGGATCCGGACCCGCACGGGCATCGGGGAGCGGCGCTGGGCCGAACCCGGCACCGGGGCCTCCAAGCTCGGGGCGCCCGCGCTGCAGATGGCCCTCGACAACCGGGGCATGAAGGCCACGGAGCTGGATGCGATCATCGTCGCCACCGTGACGCCGGACACTCTCTTTCCCGCCACGGCCTGCCGCATCCAGGAGATGGTGGGGGCCACCAACGCCTTCGGCTTCGACCTGAGCGCCGCCTGCTCGGGCTTTCTCTACGCCCTCACCTCCGCCGCCAGCCTGGTGGCTGCCGGGGGGGTCCAGCGCGTGGCGGTGGTGGGCGTGGACATCATGTCCACGGTCATTGACCTAGAGGACCGGACCACGTCTGTGCTCTTTGGGGACGGCGCGGGCGCCGTCATCGTGGAACGGGTGGAAGAGGGCCTTGGTATCCTGGATTTCGAGCACCGCATCGACGGCTCCGGGGGCTGCTTCCTCCACATGCCTGCAGGCGGTTCCGCGAGCCCGGCCACGGCGGAGACCGTGGCGGCCCGGGATCACTACATCCACCAGTCCGGCAGCGAGGTCTTCAAGAAGGCAGTCCGGGAGATGGCCGACAACAGCCGGATGCTCATGGACCGGAACGGCTTCGCGCCGGAGGAGCTGAAGCTCTTCGTGCCCCACCAGGCCAACATCCGGATCATGGATGCCGCCGCCAAGCGCCTGGAACTGGACCCCTCGCGGATGATGGTGAACATCGACAAGTTCGGCAACACCACGGCGGCGACCATTCCCACGGCCCTGCACCAGGCCTTCGAACAGGGCCGCATGGCGAAGGGCGACCTGGTGGCCCTGGCCGCCTTCGGCGCCGGCTTCACCTGGGGTTCCACCCTCCTCCGCTGGGCCTACTGAGCCGACCGCCATGCGCGTCGTGGCCGGCACGCTGAAGGGCCGCCGCCTGGTGGCGCCCCCGCCCGGCGACCTGCGGGTGCGCCCCACCTCCGACCGGGCCCGGGAGGCCCTGTTCTCCATCCTCCAGCGCTGGCCCCAGGGACCCTTCCTGGACCTCTGCGCCGGCACGGGGGCGGTGGGACTCGAGGCCCACTCCCGGGGCTACGCGCCCGTGGTGTGTCTGGAAGCTGCCGAGCCCGGCTGGACCTGCCTCCAGAAGAACCTGGCGGGCCTGCCGGTCCAGGCCCTGCGGGGGGACCTCCGCCGGTTCGGACCGAAGGCCTTCACCGGACAGGCGGTGATCTTCCTGGATCCCCCCTACGAACGGGCGGCGGACCTGTGGGGCCGTCTCGCGGCGGCGCTGCGGGGGTGGGTCGCCCCGGACGGCGTCCTGGTCTTCGAGACGGCCCGCGCCACCACGCTGGAATTACAGACAGGCTGGAAGCTGGCCGAAATAAGGGAATATGGCTCAGCCCGATTCCATCTCTGGATCCCTGCCTGAATTCAAGGCGGAGCCTGCGGTCCAGCTGGGGCAGGCGGACCGCGACCAGGTGCTGCGGCATCTGGCCACGGGGACAGGCATCATCTGGGTCCTGCTGTTCCTGGTGACGGGGATCCTCCTGCTCTTCGTCGCGCCGCCGGGCTTCCAGTTCAGTGCCAAGGGCGCCGCGGCAGCGCTGCTCCTGCTCCTCCTGAGCAGCACCGGCAGCCTGCTGCAGGTCCGGCACTTCGGGCGCCACCTCGCCACGCGGGACCTGGGGCCCGAGTCCTACCGGCTGCTGACCCGCTTCCCCCAGTCCTCCTCGCTCCTGTATTTCCTGCTGGGACTGAGCCTGAGCGGCGTGGGCTACCTCTGGATGAAGGTCTACTTGGGCCAGAGCGTCTGGATCAGCTTCATCACTGCGGCCATGTTCTTCACCCTGGTGGGCATCAGCGCCATCTGCCACTACTTCATCGCCAAGCAGAACCTCATGAGGCTCTTCAAGCTGCTGGCAGGACAGCCGGGCTTCAATGATTCCTTCGCGCGGTTCTCCACCAGCCTGCGCGCCAAGTTCGGTTTCGGGTTTCTCGGCATCACCGGCGGGGTGCTGCTGCTCTCCATCCTCGTCTCCGGCCTGACCCTGCAGTCCTCGATCCGGGCCAAGGCCGCCCGGTACGCCCAGAACGAGCTGGTCAACCTCGCGGACTCCGTGGCCTTCGTGGCCGAGATGAACACCACTCCGGAAGACCTGGAGGCGTTCCTGGGCACGCTGAAGCTCGGCGCTGGAGGCGGTGTGTCGCTGCGCCTGTCGGCGGCCCGGGGGGGCCGGGTGCTGGGCTCGCGGCTGCAGCCCACCGGGGGCGGGGACATTCTGGTCGTCCAGGCCCTGCCGGATGGCTCGGAGCTTCGCGCCGTGATTCCGGAGGCGGAGTACGCCGACGCCATCTGGAAGGCCCTCCGACCCAACCTGGCCATCCTCTTCCTGGCGGCCGCCTTCCTCGCCTACTTCATTCCCCTGATCCTGCGCGATGTGCAGCGCCCCCTGCTGCTGCTGACCCGCAACACCCAGCGGGTGGGTGAAGGCCGCATCGACCGCCTGGAGCCCGTCTACAGCGACGACGAAGTCACGGCGCTGGTCCAGGGCTTCGGCCACATGGTGGGCAGCCTGCGGGGGATGGTGGTGCAGATCCGCTCCGCCAGCCGCGACCTGGCCAAGGCCAGCACGCTGATCCGGGAATCCGGCGACGGGGTCCGGCACTCCAACTCCGGTCAGCGCGAGCTCATCGAGGCCTTCCACCACGAGATCAACGAGCTGACCGACACCTCGATCGGCATCAGCGCCAGCTCCATGCAGCTGAGCCTCGCGTCCGAGAGCACCAACGCCACCATCGTGGAGATGGCGGCCAGCGTCCAGCAGATCAACCAGAGCATGGATGAGCTCCTCATGGTCGTGGAGGGCATCACCTCCGCCATCCGGGACTTCGATGTCGCCATCAAGAACGTGGGCAAGAACATCGACCACCTGGCCGGGCACGCGGAGCACACCCGGGAGTTCGCCGAGAACCTGGAGCAGAGCACCTCCGCCATCGATGACAGCGTGAAGATCGCCCGTCGCTACACCAAGAAGGTCATCCACAACGCGGGCCGGGGCATGGAGCTGGTGGCCCGGAACCGCGAGAAGATCCAGGTCATCGAGCGCGTGGTCCAGGACTTCCACGGCACCACCCGGACCCTGCTGCAGCTCGGCGCGGACATCGCCAAGATCCTCGACTACATCGGCGACCACACCCAGCAGACCAACATGCTGGCCCTCAACGCGGCCATCATCGCGTCCCAGGGCGGCTCCGGGGTGGACCAGTCGAAGGGCTTCTCCGTGGTGGCGGACGAGATCAAGGTGCTCTCGGAACAGACCAGCCGCTCGACCCAGGAGATCCAGCAGATCATCGGCACCCTCCAGGCCGAGATCCGGAAGGCCTACCAGCAGGTGGAGCTGGGCCTGGACGCGGTCCGGGATGGCGCCGACTCGGTGGGGCAGAGCGAGGTGGCCCTGCAGGCCATCCTGGAGTCCGTGAGCGAGACCGACAGCGTGGTGGAGAGCATCCACGCAGAGACCCTCCAGCAGGCGGGGCAGGCGTCCCTGATCCACGAGGCCAACCGCAACATCCACAACCAGGTGGAGACCATTCGCACGGTCATCGAGGAACAGCAGCAGACCAGCAACTACATCCTCTCCCTGGCCATGAACGTCCAGCAGGCCACCTCCGTGGTCCGCGACTCCACCCGGGAGCAGAGCTCGGGCAGCGACGAGATCGCCAAGGCCACGGAGCAGGTCCGGGCCCTGGCCAGCCACCTCCACGAGATCCTCGCCCGCCAGGAGGACCACGTGGTCTCGCTGAAGGAGACGATGAACCGGGTCCTCGGCAAGGCCCTGGAGAGTGAGCGGGCCATCGAGGCCTCCAACGGCGCGGTGGAGGAGCTGGGCCTGCAGGTCCACATGCTCAACCGCGAGGTGAACCTCTTCAAGTTCTAGCGTGAATGCTAGTCTGTAAGGCGATTCCCCGGGCTTTGCGCATGTATCGTCTCTCCATCAAGACCAAGCTGAGCAGCGTCATCAGCATCCTGGTGCTCTCCTTCATCGCCTTCAACCTGCTCTACTACCCGCGCTGGGTGGAGAAGCAGATCCGCACCCAGGCAGAGCTCAGCGCCCGCCAGGTGGCCGAGACCGCCAGCTACGCCCTGGGTCCGGCCGTCAGCGCCGGCAACACCCGGGACATCGCCAAGGTGCTCCAGGGCGTCCAGAACATCCCGGCTTTCCGCTTCAGCGCGGTGTTCGGTTCCCAGGGCGAGGCCCTGGACAGCACGCCGACGACGCCCGAGTGGGCCATGGGGCAGGTGCTGAAGGACGGCATCTCCCACACCTATGCCCGGCGGGAGGACAACATGCTGGTGGCCGTGGCGCCGGTGTTCTACGAGGAGCCCCGGGCGGATCAGGTGGGGACGCTGGTCCTCGGCTTCACCACAGAGGGCACCCAGCGGGCCGTGCGGGAGAACATCAGGGCGAGCCTGACCGTGGGGCTGGTCACCCTGGTGCTGGGCATCGCCGCCGCGGTGTTCCTCTCCAACCGCTACCTCCGGCCGGTGATCGAGCTCACGGAGGCCGCCCAGAAGGTGGCCTCGGGCAGCCTGGAGACCGTCTCCGTGAAGGTCACCACCCGGGATGAGATCCAGGACCTCAGCCACTCCTTCGAGGTGATGACCGACAAGCTCCGGATCTCCCGGGACGAGATCGAGCGGCAGACCCGGCTGCTCGAGTACCGCGTGCAGGAGCGCACCCGGCAGCTCATGGAGACCATCTGGGAGCTGGAGGAGATCCGCTCCAACCTCGAGCAGCTGGTGCTGGATCGCACCCGGGGCCTGGAGCAGAGCCGCACGGAGCTGAAGGCCTGGGCCGACACCCTGGAGGAGAAGGTCCACGAGAAGACCCAGGAGCTGCGGGACCTCAACGAGAACCTGGTCGCCAGCTTCCAGAAGCTGAAGGAGGTCGACCACCTCAAGGACGAGTTCCTGGCCAACATGAGCCACGAGCTGAGGACGCCCCTGAACTCCATCATCGGCTTCTCCGGCATGCTGATGCAGGATCCCCAGGGCCGCATGGGCGCGGAGGCGAAGGAGGACCTGCAGATCATCTACCAGAACGGGCGCTCCCTTCTGGGCCTCATCGACTCGATCCTGGACCTTTCCAAGATCGAAGCGGGCAAGATGGAGCTGCTGCTGGAGGAGATCGATCCCGTGCTTCTGCTCGACGAGGTGAAGGCCATGGCGGTGGGTCTCATCAAGGGCCGACCCATCACCCTCGACTATCAGCGGCCCGCCGAAGAGATCCGGGTGATGGGCGACGCGGACCGGCTGCGCCAGGTCTTCACGAACCTGGCCGGCAATGCGGTCAAGTTCACGGAGTCCGGCCGGGTGCGGATCTCGGCCGCCCAGGAGGGCAGGGTGTTCCGGGTGCGCATCGAGGACACCGGCATCGGCATGAATGAAGCCGAGTTGGGGCGACTCTTCGTCCCCTTCCAGCAGGTGGACGGCAGCATCACCCGGCGCTTCGGCGGCACGGGCCTGGGCCTCGCCATCAGCCAGCGGTTCATGGGCATGATGGCCGGCCGCATCACCGCCAGCAGCCGCAAGGGTGTGGGCAGCGTCTTCGAAGTGGAGATGCCGGTCGTCCAGGGTGGGCGCGCATGAGCGACCCGGTCCGCATCCTCTGCATCGAGGACAACCCCATGAACTGGCGCCTCGTCCAGCGCCTGTTGTCCCAGGCCGGCTACGAGATGCACTGGGCCGCCGAGGGGCTCAAGGGCTGCGAGATGGCCCTGGCGCTGACGCCCGCGCTCATCCTGCTGGACATCAACCTGCCGGACCTGTCCGGCTTCGAGGTGGCCACGAAGCTGCGCCAGAACCCAAACCTGGCGGACACCCTGATCGTGGCCCTGACGGCCAAGTCCCTCCGCCACGACCGGGAGACGGCCCTGGTCACGGGCTGCGACGGGTTCATCTCCAAGCCCATCGATCCCTTCCTCTTTGTGGCCCAGGTGGAGGCCTACCTGGGGGGGCAGCGCGACCATCTGGAACTGGGCCGGGAGAAGGCCGCCCTGCGCCAGTTCAGCCAGCAGGTGGTGGATCACCTCGAGGTCCAGCTGCGGGAGGCCCAGGAGAGCAACCGGAAGCTGCTGGAGGCGCAGGACCAGCTGGAGCAGCGGAGCCAGAGCCTCTCCCGCCTGCTGTCCCTCAGCCAGGACATCATCCCCCTCAGGGACGCCAAGGCCATCCTCCTCCGGGTAATGGAGCAGCTGGCGACGGATCTCCGGTTCGAGCACCTCTGCTGCTACCACCTGCATGACAGCGGGGCCTATTTCCAGGGCCTGGCCCGGACCCCGGAGGGCTTTGCCGAGACAGCGGTGCTCCCCATGGACCATCCCCTGGCGGTCTGGGCGGAGGCGCTGGTCGGGGGCAAGGTCCGCTCCGGCGCGGAGCTCCGGCAGTCCGGCTGCTGGCAGCTGGGCATCGAGCTGAAGCTCTGGGCTCCCCTGGCCCAGCCTCTGCTCATCCCGCTCCGCAGCCGCTCGGGCCGAGACCAGCTCTGGGGCTTTCTCGCCGCTGACCGGTCCCAGGAGGCCTACCTGCCCTTTGAGCTGGAGCTCGTCGCCATGCACGCGGGCCTGCTCCACGGGAGCCTCGAGAACGCGGGTCTCATCGCGCACCTGGAGGAGACCAGCCGGGCCCTGGCCACCAGCTACGAGGGCATGGAGACCGCCTACGTCGAGCTGAAGGAGGCCCAGCGCGCCCTGGGGGCCCAGAACCAGCGGACCGCCCTGGGGGGGCTGTTCCTGAACATGGCCCGGCGCCTGGAAGGACCGGTGCACAGCCTGCGGCAGGAGAGTTCCGCCCTCGCCGAGTTCATGGACCGCCCCGAGGTGCCGGCTCCCGAGGACCGGATGGAGTGCCACCGGGCCATGGGGGAGATCCAGGGGGCCCTCGACCAGGTGGACAGGCTGGTCCGGGCCATGCTTCGGCGGGCGGGCCAGGACCGGGCCAGCAGCCCGGAGTGGCTGAACCTCCACGAGCTCTTCCTGGAGGAACTGGAGCTGTCGAGGGCCGCGGGCCTGCTGCCTGGCGGGCTGCGGGTGGAGCTGGAGCTCCAAGCCCCGGTGGACCGGATCTATGGGGTGAGCACCGATTTCACCGACGTGCTGGGGCACCTGCTCGAGCACGCCCTGGAGGGGGAGCCCGGACGGATCACCTTGCGCTCGGCCGACAGCGCCGGCCTCTTCCAGTTGGAGGTCGAGGACGATGGCGCCCCCATCGATCCGGCCTTCCTGGCGGCCGCCTTCGAGCCCTTTCCGGCCCTGCGGCCGGAGCCACTGGAGACGGGCCGCCGGCCCGGCCACGGACTCTCCGCCAGCGTCCAGTTGATGAATGCCTACGGTGGCACGGTCGAGATCCTGCCGCTGGAGCAGGGCTCCCGGGTTCGGATCAGCCTGCCGCTGGAGTGACGGGGCGACCCCCGGGAAGGCCCCGGTTCTGGCATTCTGCTAGAGATCCCTGTTCGTACGTGAAAAAGGAGTCCCCATGAAACGCCTGCTGCTCGCCGCGCTCTGCCCGCTGCTCCTCGCCGCCCAGTCCGCGCCCACCCTGGCCCTGGTGGACGCCCGGGAGACCCACCTCCGGAATCCCGTCAAGCTCACGGCCACGGGCTCCAACGCCGAGGCCTACTGGTCCACGGACGGGAAGAAGATCATCTTCCAGAGCACCCGGGACGGCTATCCCTGCGACCAGCTCTACACCATGAACGCCGATGGCACGGAGCAGAAGCGCGTCAGCATCGGCAAGGGCCGCGTCACCTGCGGCTGGTGGCTGCCGGGCGACAAGAAGATCATCTTCGCCAGCACGCACGGCGCCGGCCCCGAGTGCCCCGAAGGTCCGCCCTTCACACCCGGGAAATACCAGTGGCCCGTGTTCCAGGGCTTCGACCTCTACGTCGCCAACGCCGACGGCTCAGGCGCCAAGCCCTTTCTACCCACCACAGGCTACGACGCCGAGGCCACCACCTCCCCCAACGGCAAGTGGGTCATCTTCACAAGCGAGCGCGGCGGCGACGTAGACATCTGGCGGGTGGACCTCGACGGCAAACACCTGCTCCAGCTCACAGACGGCGTCGGCTACGACGGCGGCGCCGTGTTCAGTCCCGACTCCAAGCTCATCGCCTGGCGCACCAACTACCCCAAGGGCGCCGAGGCCACCGCGAAGTACAAAGGGCTGCTCAAGCAGCACCTGGTGGAGCCCATGGACATGGACATCTGGGTGATGAACGCCGACGGCACCGGCAAGCGGCAGGTCTCGAACCTGCCCGGGGCTGCCTTCGCGCCGATCTTCACCCCGGACGGGAAGGGCATCATCTTCGCCTCCAACCACCACGACGACCAGGGCAAGGGCCGCGGCTTCGAGCTCTTCCGCATCAACCTGGACGGCAGCGGGCTGGAGCGCATCACCTGGACCGGCGGCTTCAACTCCTTCCCCCACTTCAGCCCGGACGGCAAGCGGCTGCTCTGGGTGAGCGGCCGGGCGCCTCGGGGGCCGCGCCAGTTCGACGTCTGCGTGGCGGAGTGGCTGCCTTGAGGCCAGCCATCTTCCTGGACCGCGACGGCACGATCAATGAGGAAGTGGATCACCTTTGCGACCCTGACAAGCTGGTCCTGATCCCCGGTGCCGCCGGCGCCGTGGCTCGGCTCAACGCCCTGGGCATCCCGGTCGTGGTGGTCACGAACCAGAGCGGCATCGGTCGGGGCCGCTTCAGCTGGGACGACTTCGACGCGGTCATGGACCGCATGGCGGTCCTGCTGGCCGCCGAGCACGCCCGGGTCGACGCGGTCTACGCCGCCCCCCATCACGAGGAAGGGCAGGGGGAATACGCCGTGGCCGACCATCCGGAGCGCAAGCCCAATCCGGGCATGCTGGTCCGGGCTGCGGACGAGCACGGGTTGGATCTCTCCCGCTCCTGGATGGTGGGGGACAAGGCCATCGACCTGGATGCCGGGCGCCGGGCCGGGTGCAAGGTCGCCCTGGTCCGCACGGGCTACGGGCACAAGGTGGACGGCTCCCAGGCGGATCTCGTGGCCGCGGACCTGCCCGCGGTCCTGGAGCAGATCCTGGCCCAGTGGCCATGATCCTGGTCGAGAAGACCGGCCTGCTCCCGGGCCTTCTCACCCAGCGCTACAAGCGGTTCCTGGCAGATGTGCGCCTGGCGGACGGCAGCGTGGTCACCGCCCACACCACCAACACCGGCTCCATGAAGACCTGCTGGGAGCCCGGCGACCGGGTGCTGCTGGAGCGGGCCGCCAATCCCGACCGCAAGCTGAAGTTCACCTGGCTGGCGGTGGAGCGGGGTGGCGGCTGGGTGGGCGTGGAGACCGGCATGCCCAACAAGGTGGTGGCCGAGGCTGCCCGGCGTGACGCCCTGCCGGGACTGCCCGGCCTGCGGGAGGTCCGCACCGAGGTCAAATACGGCGCCGAGCGCAGCCGCATCGATGTCCTGGCCCTGGATGGCGAGGGCCGCCAGGTCTTCGTCGAGGTGAAGAACACCACCCTCAAGGACCGGGACTGGGCCCTCTTCCCCGACGCGGTCACGGAGCGCGGCACCAAGCACCTGCGGGAGCTCCAGGCCATGGTGCGCGAGGGCCACCGCGCCGCCATCGCCCTGTTCGTTCACCGCACCGATGTGGACCGCTTTGACGCGGCGCGGGAGATCGATCCCGGCTATGCCGCGGAGCTGGACCGCGCGGCGGCGGCCGGGGTCCTGGTGCTCCCGCTGGCTGTGCGCCTTGTCACAACTGAGGTCTCCAGTGGTCTGTGGAGTCTGGGCTGGGAGCTGCCGGGCCTTCTGCCCTGGGTTCGGCGGGGCTAGACTGTGACTTCAAGGAGTCCTTGATGTCTGAGCTGATGAAGACCCCTCTCAATGCAGCACACCGGGCGCTGAACGCCAAGATGGTGGACTTCGGGGGTTGGGACATGCCCGTGCAGTATCCGGCGGGCATCATCGCCGAGCACGAGGCCGTCCGCACCAAGGCCGGCCTCTTCGACGTCAGCCACATGGGCGAGATCCGCGTGAAGGGGCCCGGCGCCCTGGCGCTGGTGGAGCACCTCACCCCGAACACCGTGTCCCAGCTGGTTCTGGGGCAGATCCACTACACGGCCTTCCTTTACGAGAACGGCACTTTCGTGGACGACCTGCTGGTCTACCGCGAGGGCGAGGAGGAGTTCCTGCTGGTGGTGAACGCCGGCAACTCCGACAAGGACTTCGCCTGGGTGCAGCAGCATGCGGGCGGCTACGACTGCACCGTGGTGAACGAGAGCCCCGCCACGGGCCAGATCGCCCTCCAGGGGCCGCTGGCCCTGGGCATCCTGCAGCCGCTCACCGCGACCCCCCTGGCGCCCATCGGCTACTACCACTACACCCACGGCGAGGTGGCCGGATACAAGTGCCTCATCAGCCGCACCGGCTACACCGGCGAGGATGGCTTCGAGCTCTACTGCGCCGCCGGGGACACGGAGGCGGTCTGGAACGCCGTGATGGCGGCCGGCACCCCCCAGGGACTGCTGCCCGCGGGCCTGGGCTGCCGCAACACCCTGCGCCTGGAGTGCAAGATGGCCCTCTACGGCCACGAGATCGACGACACCATCCACGCCCTGGAAGCGGGCCTGGGCTGGATCGTCAAGCTGGACAAGGGCGCCTTCATCGGCCGCGAGGCCCTGCTCGCCGCCAAGGCTGCCTCGGCCCCCCGCAAGCTGGTCGGGTTCAAGACCCTGGAGAAGCGGGACATCGCCCGGGACCACATGGCCGTGGTCCAGGACGGCCAGCCCATCGGCTTCGTCACGAGCGCGGCCCCCTCGCCCACCTGTGGCATCAACCTGGGCCTGGCCTACGTCCCCACCGAGCTGGCCAAGGTCGGCGGCCGCATCCAGATCGACATCCGCGGCCGTGCCGTCCCGGCCGAGATCATCCCCACGCCCTTCTACAAGCGGCAGAAGTAGCTTTCGGCTGTCAGCCCCCAGCTGTCAGCCTGCCAAAAGTCAACCGTCAACTCTTTCGGAGGATCCATGTTCCCGGCCGACCTGAAGTACACCAAGGACCACGAGTGGCTCAAGCCCGCCGCCGACGGCACCGCCCTGGTGGGCATCACCAGCTATGCCCAGGACGCTCTCGGTGACGTGGTCTTCGTGGACCTGCCGGAAGTGGGCGCCGCCTTCGGTCAGGGCGAGGAGTTCGGCACGGTGGAATCCGTGAAGACGGTCTCGGAGCTGAACCTGCCGGCTGCGGGGGAAGTGCTTGAAGTGAACACCACCCTGGCGGACCACCCGGAAGCCGTGAACGAGGATCCCTTCGGCCGCGGCTGGATGGTGAGGATCAAGCTGACCGGAGATCTGGCCGGCCTGCTGGACGCCCCGGCCTACCAGGCGCTGGTCAGCGCTGAAAGCCACTAGTGCCGAGCCCGCTCCTGGCCGCCCTCCTCTGGGGGACGGCGCTGGCTCAGGTTCCGGCGCCGCCTCCGCAGGCCCCTGCGGTGACACAGGTCGTGCCGGCGGTTGAGTCCGACTCCACTCGGGTCCTGCGCCTGCAGGCCCTGGTGGAGGCGGCGGAGAACGCGCTGGAGGCCGATGACGAGGACGCCGCCGCGGACCGTGCGGACGAGGCCGATGTCCTCACCGCCGACTGGCCGCTGGAGCTGCTCAAGCTGCCCGAGGTCCAGGCGCTGCTGCAGCGCCTGAAGGACGTCCAGGACCAGGTGGGGGCCGATGAAGCCGCCGAGACGGAGCCGGGACTGAAGGCTCCCGAGGAAATCGTCACCCTCAGCGGAGAGGAGCTGCGGGCGGAGCAGGAGCGGGTGAAGGCCGCCGAGAAGGGCGCCACCTACGACTACCCCATCGACCTCAACGACCGGGTGCTCACCTGGGTGAGCCTCTTCACCACCACCAAGCGCGGCTTCATGGAGAACGCCCTGGGCCGGGCCTCGATATACATGCCCATGGTCCGTCAGGTCTTCGCCGAGGAAGGCGTTCCCGCGGACCTGGCCTACCTGGCCGTCATCGAATCGGGCTTCCGCAATGACGCCAACAGCAAGGCCAAGGCCGTGGGTATGTGGCAGTTCATCCGCTCCACCGGCCGCATCTACGGCCTCAACGGCAACGCCTGGCTGGAGGAGCGCCGCGACCCCATCAAGGCCACCCGTGCCGCCGCGCGCTACCTCAAGCGGCTCTACCAGATCAGCGGCGACTGGTACCTGGCGGCCTCCAGCTACAACGCCGGCCCCCTCACGCTGGACCGCGCCATCCAGAACGTGGGCAGCCGGAACTTCTGGGACCTGGCCCGCTCCCGGTGGCTGCGGACCGAGACCAAGAACTACATCCCGGAGCTCTGCGCGGCCATCCTTGTGGGCCGGAACCCCGAGCGCTATGGCCTGCGGATCGTGCCCCTCACGCCCTACTCCTACGAGACCGTGGCCGTCTCGAGCATGACCAGCCTCACGGTACTGGCCCGCTGTGCCGACACGGACGCGGCCACCCTGAGGGCCCTGAATCCCGAGCTGCTGCGGGGTTCGACACCGCCCGGCAGCTACCTGCTGCGCGTGCCGCCGGGCCGGGCCATGGACTGCCTGCGCCAGCTGGCCCGCATGCCCGCCAACAAGCGCCTGGACTTCCAGAACTACACCATCCGCAAGGGCGACACCCTGGCGAAGGTGGCCAAGCGCTTCAAGCTCACCGAGGAGGACCTGCTCACCGCCAACGACCTTACGGCCAAGCAGTTCAAGCCCGGCAAGCGCCTCCTGGTGCCGCCACCGCCCGCCCTGGCCCTGGATGACCGGGACCTCGCCACGAGGACCGCGAAGCCCAAGGCCCTTGGTGATCAGCCCCTGCCGCCGCTGCCCGTGGTGCCCAAGGATCTCGCCGCGGCAGACGAGGGGGAGAAGCCGGCCCCGGCGCCGAACCCCGTGGC
>JAAXXS010000050.1:13205-15422 GCA_013334395.1 Holophagaceae bacterium
GGCGCCGAACCCCGTGGCTCCGAGCCGGGAACTGCCGACGGCTGTGCCGACCCCGGCGCCTCCTGTGCGCGAACGGCCGGTCACACCACCGGCGGCGGCACCGGCACCACGGCCTGCCAAGCCTGCCGCCGAGGCTCCCGCCACCGTGCGGGCCAAGCCCGGCGACACCCTGTCGAAGCTGGCCCGGACCCACGGCCTCACGCTCAGCGAGCTGCTGCGCCTGAATCCCGAGGCCGCCAAGGCCCTGCACCCCGGCGACGAGATCCGCCTGTCCGATGACGCCACCCCGGCCAAGGTGGCTCCGGCCAAGACCAAGGCCGCACCGGCTCCCTCGGCTGCCGTGCATCGCGTCGTGAAGGGTGAGACCCTCGCGGCCATCGCCCGGAAATACGACGTGGAGCTCAGCGACCTCCGCACCTGGAACCACCTCAAGGGCGACCGGATCCAGGTCGGCCAGAAG
This sequence comes from Holophagaceae bacterium, assembly GCA_013334395.1. Lineage (GTDB taxonomy): Bacteria > Acidobacteriota > Holophagae > Holophagales > Holophagaceae > Geothrix. The sequence continues at coordinate 13,666 of JAAXXS010000050.1, forward strand.
CTGCGGGTCGCACCCTAGGATCTGTGCTTGCAGAGGCGCAGAGGGAGTGGGATACTGGGTCTTCCCGATTGGGGCCATAGCTCAGCTGGGAGAGCGCTTGCATGGCATGCAAGAGGTCGTCGGTTCGATCCCGATTGGCTCCACCAAACAGAAGGCCACCTCACGGTGGCCTTCTTGCTGAAAGCCCTCCCGATGCTTGCCTCTCTCAACCATGTCGACCTGCGCTTCGGCCCCCAGGAGGTGCTGAAGGACGTGACCTGGGCCATCCAGGAGGGCGAGTGCTGGGGCGTCATCGGGCGCAATGGTGCCGGCAAGAGCACCGTGTTCAAGCTGCTGCTCGGCACCCTCGAGGCGGACTCGGGCACGGTGGTGCGGCCGACGAAGGAGCGCGGCATCCGCATGGGCCACTACGCCCAGGATCTCATCCCCGAGACCCAGGGCAGCGTGCTGGAAGAGACGCTGGCGGCCTTTGGCGACGTGGAGCGGCTGCAGCATGAGATGCGGGAGCTGGAACACCGCATGGGCGACGCTGACGGCAACCTCGAGGAGGTCATGGAGCGCTACCAGAAGGTGACAGAGACCTTCGAGCACCTGGACGGCTTCAGCATCCGCGCCCGTGCCGAGAGCATCCTGCAGTCCCTGGGCTTCACCGCCGCCGACTTTGAGCGGCCCGTGGAGACCCTCTCCGGCGGCCAGAAGAGCCGCGTCATGCTGGCCAAGGCCGTGCTGCAGGGCCTGGACCTGCTGCTGCTGGATGAGCCCACCAACCACCTGGACCTGCCCAGCCTGCGCTGGCTGGAGAGCTTCATCCAGGACACGGACGCCACCGTGGCCGTCATCAGCCACGACCGCTACTTCCTGGACAAGATCGCCACCGAAATCCTGGAGCTGGAGCACGGCCGCTCCCGGGCCTACGAGGGCAACTACTCGGAGTTCATGGAGAAGAAGGAACAGGAGCTGGAGCTGCTGGAGCGCCACTTCGAGCAGCAGCAGACCTACATCAAGAAGCAGGAAGAGTACATCCGCCGCAACATCGCGGGCCAGAACACCAAGCAGGCCCGGGGCCGGCGCACGCTCCTGGGCCGCCTGGACCGCATCCAGAGCCCCCTCCGCGACCGCCGGAAGGTGAAGTTCAGCTTCCCCGAGACCCAGCGGGGCGGGGACGTGGCCCTGGTGCTGGAGAACGCCAGCGTGGGCTGGGACGGCAAGGCCCTGTTCACGCCCCTGGAGCAGCTGCAGATCAAGCGCGGCCAGAAGATGGGCATCGTGGGCCTGAACGGCACCGGCAAGTCGACCATGCTCAAGGCCATCTCCGAGGAGATCGCCTTCATCACCGGCCAGGCCCGCCTGGGCAGCCAGGTGAAGCTGGGCTACTTCGACCAGCACCACCGGAACCTGGACCCGCGCAACACCGTCTTCCAGCAGATCCACGCGGTGACGCCCAATGCCGTGAAGCAGGACATCCTGGGCTTCCTGGCCAAGTTCCAGTTCCGGGGCGACGAGGTGGACAAGCCCGTCACGGCCCTCTCCGGCGGCGAGCGGGCCCGGCTCAGCATCGCCACCCTTATCCGCAACGGCGTGAACCTGTTGCTGCTGGACGAGCCCACCAACCACATGGACATCCCCAGCATGGAGGCCATGGAGGACACCATCCTCAGCTTCAGCGGCGCGGCCATCGTGGTCACCCACGACCGCTACCTGCTGGGCCGGGTGGCGGACTCCCTGCTGCGCATCCACGAAGGCCGCGCCGAGTTCCG
>JAAXXS010000051.1 GCA_013334395.1 Holophagaceae bacterium
CCCCCTGCCCTGGCACCGGGTGGTGAACACCCGGGGCTACGTGCCCAGCCGGGGCCGCTGGTGGGGCGCCTTCGAGCAGATCGGCCGGCTGCGGGACGAGGGCATCGAGGTGGACGACCTGGGCAACCTGGATCTGGAAGCCCATCGCTGGCGGCCCTGAGCTCGGTGCTCAGGTACACTGGACCCTGGAGGACCCCATGAAGGTGCGCGTGTCGGTGCAGTTGAAGCCCGGGATCCTGGATCCTCAGGGCAAGGCGGTGGAGCAGGGACTGCACGGGTTCGGGTTCGAAGTGGAGCACGTGCGCATCGGCCGCCTCATCGAGATGGACGTGCCCGGCACGGACCCGGTCGAAGTGAAGGCCAAGGCCCTTGCCATGTGCGAGAAGCTGCTGGTCAATCCCGTGATGGAGAAGGCCTCCATCGAGGTCCTGTGATGCGCGTGGCGGTCCCGGTCTTCCCGGGCTCCAACTGCGATCACGACGCCTTGCACGCCTGCGGCACGGTGATGGGCTGGGACACGATCCCCGTCTGGCACCAGGAGTCGCGGCTGCCCGAGAACACCGAGCTGGTCTTCGTGCCCGGCGGCTTCAGCTACGGGGACTACCTGCGCTGCGGCGCCATCGCTGCCCTGGCGCCCATCATGGCCGACATCAAGCGCCACGCGGACAACGGCGGCCTGGTCCTCGGCGTCTGCAACGGCTTCCAGATCCTCTGCGAGGCCCACCTGCTGCCCGGCGCGCTGCTGCGGAACGAGTCCCTACGCTTTATCCACACGGACGTCCACCTGCGGGTCGAGCGGGCGAACCTGCCCTTCACCCGAGCCATGAAGGCCGGCGAGGTCTTTCAGGTTCCCATCGCCCACGCCGAAGGCAACTTCACCCTCGACCCCGCCGAGCTGGCGGACCTGGAGGCCCGGGGGGGCGTCGCCTTCCGTTACTGCTCCCCAACGGGCGAGATTGGCGAGGACCATGTGCCCAACGGCGCCATGAACGGCATCGCCGGCATCGTGAACCTCCGGGGCAACGTGCTGGGGATGATGCCCCACCCCGAGCGGGCGGTGGACCCCAAGATCGGGCCTACGGGTGGCCTGGGCATTTTCCGGAGTCTCGGGTCCGCTGTCTGACAATGGTCACAACTCAGGCAGGTGTGAAAAATCCAGGCATAGCAGGGACTTTTCCTGTCAACCTTCCTGGGACGCCTCGATAGGCATGCCTGGTTTTTCTTGAGCCATGAGCGAATCCGAAACAAAGAATCTCCAAACCTACACCAGCGGACCTCTCCGCCTTTCCGTGCTGAAGCGCGACCCCGTTCCGGGGAAGCTGCTGCCCGCCCGGGACGCCTGGACCCTGCTCCAGCCCACCCACGCCGTGCGCGTCTGCACGGGTGAGGACCGGGAAGAGGGCGTCATCCGCTCCGGTGATCTGGCCCTGCTGCTGCCGGGCTTCGGGCACACCCTGAAGCGGCACCACCCCAACACACCCTTCGGCTTCACGGCGCTGTTCATGGAGGGTCCCTTCCCGGAGCCCCTGCTCAGCTCCCTGCAGCACCCGCCCCGCAAGTGGCAGGAATCCAGCTTCGCCGTGCTGCGCAGCCTCAGCCTCAAGCAGCTCTTCAGCATCTTCAGCCAGGAGCTGTCCAACCCGGATGGCGTTCAGCTCATGACCCGCGAGTTGTTCCTCATCCTCCTCGGCGCGGAGCTGTCCCGCCTGACCGAGAAAGAGGACCGGGGCCGCTTCCCCTACCGCCTGAACCGCTCCACCCTCCAGCTGGTGCTGGACCACATGGAAGTCCACATCGGCGCCAAGAACAGCGTGCCCGAGCTGGCCACCATGGCCCGCTGCACCCCGGACCACTTCATCCGCCTGTTCCGCGAGGCCACCAGCACCACGCCCCACCAGTACCTCATCGAGCGCCGCCTCCAGCGGGCCGTGACCCTGCTGGCCAACGGCGAGCGCCCCAGCGATGTGGCGAAGATCCTCGGCTTCTACGACGCCAGCGCCTTCACCCGCGCCTTCAAGCGCCGCTTCAGCGTGCCGCCCAGCGAATACGCGCAGGAAGCCTACGAGCGGCAGTTCCCCCGCCGGAAGGACTGACCTCCAGCGGACCAAAGCAAGAGGGCGCCGCAAGGCGCCCTCTGCCTGTACCGGGCGGCCTACTTCGCCGCCTTCTCCGTGACGGCCTTGGCCTTGGCAGCGCCCTTGTCGGCGCCCTGCTTGGACTTGCCCTTGGCCTTCTCCGTGCCGGCCTTGGCGGCGCCCTCACCCTTGGCCGTGGCGGCCTTCACCTTGTCACCGGCCACCGGCACTGCGCCGGCCTTGGCATCGGCCTTGGCCTTGGCGGCGGTGGCCTTGGCATCAGCCTTGGCCTTGCCCTGCTCCGCCTTCTCGTCCGCCTTGGCCTTGCCCTTGTCGACGGCGGCATCGGCCTGAGCCTTGAGATCGGCCTTGGTGGGAATCTGGGCCGGGGCGGCCAGGGAGGCAGCGAGCAGCAGGGGCAGGAGCAGCTTCATGGGCACCTCGGGGAAGGCTCGATTTCGGGGAGGGGACTGCGGCTTAGGGCTTGCAGACCTTGCAGGCCTTGTAGCCGGCCTTGTCGGCCTCGGCGGCGGAGGCGAAGGTGGTCTTGTTGGCCTCCTTCATCTTCGCGGCGGTCTTGCAGTCGGCCTTGTGGAAGGTCTTCGAGTCCTTGTTTCCAACGATGGCAGCCGCGGGCGCGGCCTTGGCCGGTGCGGCGGCGGGTGCGGGCGCGGCGGGCTTGGCGGGGGCCGGCGCGGGCTTGGGAGCCTGGGCCACGGCGGCCACCGAGGCGGCCAGTAGGAGGGCGAAGAGGGTGCGCTTCATGGAATCTCCTGAGGGAAAGAAGCCAGCGTGAACGGCCCGCCGGAGCCTGTCAACGGGTGACTGCTCCCGTCGCCAGGTAGCGGGGCACCCGCCGGGCGCGAGTCGCCTGCTCGAAGGCATAGCCCAGCTTCAGCAGGAGCCCTTCCTGCCAGGGGGCGCCCACGAAGGAGAGGCCCACGGGCAGCCCGGAGGCAAGCCCCGCCGGGACGGTGAGGTGAGGACAGCCCGCCACCGCGGCGGGTGTGGAGAAGCTGAGGCTGGAGCTGTCGCCGTTCAGGTGGTCGATAAGCCAGGCGGGAGCCCCGGTGGGCCCCACCAGCGCCTGCAACTGATGCTGGTCGAGCAGGGCCAGGATCTCCCGGCGTGCCTGGGCACAGGTCTCCAGCGCCTTGCGGTAGGCGGGATCCGTGAGCGGCCCCTTGGCGTGGGCCTGGGCCAGCAGTTCCTGGCCGGAGAAGGGCATCTCCTCGGCCTTCCGAGCCTCATTGAAGGCCAGCAGGCTGGCCAGATCCTTCACCTTCCCGCCCCGGCCGCCGAGGTAGGCGTTCAGGCCCGCCTTGAACTCGTAGAGCAGCACCTCGAGTTCCGCATCTTCGTAGGCGGCGGACTTCAGCTCCACCTCCACCAGGGTGGCGCCCTGGGCCTTGAGCACCTCCAGGGCCGGCAGCAGCACCGCGTCCACATGGGCATGCACCCCCAGCAGGTTCTTCACGACCCCGAGCCGCGCCCCCTTGAGGCCGTCCCTGACCAGGAAGCGGGTGTAGTCCTGCGGCGCCGGGGCCCCGGCGGTGGCGGCATCTCTGGCATCTGCACCCGTCATGGCGCCCAGGAGCAGGGCGGCATCCCGCACCGTGCGGGCCATGGGACCGGCCGTGTCCTGGGTATGCGAGATGGGGATGATGCCGCTCCGGCTCACGAGCCCCACCGTGGGCTTCAGCCCCACCAGGCCGTTGGCATTGGCGGGGCTCACCACGGAGCCATCCGTCTCGGTGCCCACGGCCACGGCGCAGAGGCTGGCCGCCACGGCCACACCGGAGCCGGAGCTGGAGCCGCTGGGGCTCCGGTCCAGGGCGTAGGGATTCCGCGTCTGGCCGCCGCGCCCACTCCAGCCGCTGCTGCTGCGGGTGGAGCGCAGGTTCGCCCACTCGCTCAGGTTCGTCTTGCCCAGGATCACCGCGCCCGCCGCCCGCAGCTGCCGCACCACGAAGGCGTCCTCCTTGGGGGTCGGCGCGTCCGCCAGGGCCAGAGAGCCCGCCGTGGTGAGCAGTCGGTCTGCGGTGTCGAGGTTGTCCTTCAGCAGCACCGGGATGCCGTGGAGCGGGCCGCGCACCTTGCCGGCCTTGCGCTCGGCGTCCAGGGCAGCGGCGATGGCCGGGGCGTCCGGGTTCAGCTGGAGCACAGACCGGAGCTGTGGCCCCCCCTGGTCCAGCGCCCGGATGCGCGCCTGGTACAAGCGCACCAGCTCCGCCGAGGTCCAGTGCCCCGCGGCCATGCCGGCCTGTAGGCTCTCCACCGTCGCCTCCTCCAGCACCAGGCGCCGAGGGCCCCGGGCGAGCTTTGGCTCGGCCCCCACCAGTGCCGCCGCGCCCGTGGCCAGGCTGGCCCCCAGGAAGGCTCGGCGACCGAAGGCGGTGGATTCGTCGGGGCTGGACATAGGCGGACCTCGCAGCGGCAGTGCCCTGGATCATACCTCCGGCGCCGACCGGCCCTCTGGGCCCACTGGCCGATTTCCCCCTGACGGCGACGCGCCCTGGGCCGAGTCTTGGATCCGGAGGTTCCCGTGGCTGCGTTTCTGCTCTGGCTCATCCTGGTGGTGGTCTGCTGGCCCCTGGCCCTGCTGGCCTTGGTGCTGTACCCGCTCGCCTGGCTGCTGCTCCTGCCCTTCCGGCTCCTGGGCTTCGCGGTGGAAGGCGCCTTCGGCCTTGTGAAGGGGCTGTTCCTGCTGCCGGGGCGGATGCTGCGCTAGGCTGGCGGGAACCGGAGGAAGACCCGATATTGACTTCGGACCCGGCCGGCGGGAACCGAGTGGCCGGGGCGGGAGGTCACCATGGATCTCTACCTCGATGCCAAGGAATCCGCGTTGGTGCAAAGGCTGCTTGAGCACAGGCTTGAGGATCTGCACCACGAAATCCACCACACTGACCACCGGGCCTTCAAGGCTGAGCTGAAGGCGGAGGAGGTGCTGCTGCAGCACGTCCTCGACAGAGTCAAGGCGCCCGCTGCCATCGGGATCTAGCCTAGGGATTTTTCCAGCGACTGATCAAAGAGCGCCTTCAGGTCTGCGGCGTCTGCGTCGAGCAGGGGCTGGCCGTCCACCGCCAGCGTGACCCGGCGGCCGCCGGTGGTGCCCACCTTCGTGAGCGGCACCCGGTGGGTGCGGCAGAGGGTCGCGAGGCTGGCCTCGCCTTCAGGGTCCACGCTGGCCACGATGCGGCCGGCGGTCTCGCCGAAGAGCAGGCTGTCCAGGCGCAGGGAGCCCTGCGTGAGCAGCAGCTGGCAGCCCATGCTCCCGCCGAAGGCGCTCTCCAGGATCGCGGTCAGCAGGCCCCCCTCGCTGGTGTCGTGGGCGCTGCGGATGAGGCCCAGGCGGATGCCCTCGCGGACGCAGGCCTGGAGGCGCAGCTCCTCGTCCAGCCGGAGCTCGGGGCAGGAGCCTTCCACTCGGCCTGCGCGCAGCTTCAGGTATTCGCTGCCACCCAGCTCGTCCCGCGTTTCCCCCAGCACGAAGATGCCGTCATGCGCCGCGCGGAAACCCGAACCGCACACGCGGTTGCCCACGCCCGCCAGGGCCGTGGCGTCCGGCGCGCCGATGGCCACCTGCCCGGCACAGTCCTCCACCAGGCCCACGGCGGCGATCATGGGCGTCGGGAAGATGCTCTGGCCCTCGGTGTCGTTGTAGAGGCTCACGTTGCCGGACACGATGGGGACGTCCAGGGCCAGGCAGGCCTGGCGGATGCCCAGGCAGCCCTGCTCGAAGGTCCACATGTTCTCGGGCTTCTCGGGGTTGCCATAGTTCAGGCAGTCCGAGAGGCCGATGGGCTCGGCGCCCACGCAGGCCAGGTTGCGGCAGGCCTCGGCCACGGCGTGGGCGGCGCCCCAGAAGGGATCCAGGTAGCAGAAGCGGCTGTTGCAGTCGCTGCTCATGGCCACGGCCTTGCCGGTGTCCCGGCCCGCCTCGTCCTTCACGCGGATGATCCCCGCGTCGCCCCGGCCCATGCCCAGCAGGGTGTTGCTGCGGACCGTGCCGTCATACTGCTCGAAGATCCAGTGCTTGCTGGCGATGGTGGGCTGCTGGAGCAGGCGGCGGAGGGTGCCTTCCACCTCGGCGGGCTTCAGATCCACCGGCAGGGGCGCGGCCGTCACGGCCTCCAGGTAGCCCGGCCGCTGGCGGGGCCGATCGTATTTCGGGGCCGCATCCACCAGGGGCTGGATGGGCAGGTTGATGACGGACTCGCCGTGCCAGCTGCCGATGAAGCGGCCGCTCTCGGTGACCTCGCCCACCACGCAGGCGTCCAGGCCCCACTTGTGCAGCACTGCGGTGATCTTCTCTTCGCAGCCGGGCCGGGCCACCAGCAGCATGCGCTCCTGGCTCTCGCTGAGCAGGAGCTCGAAGGGGGTCATGTGCTCTTCCCGCTGGGGCACCTGGTCCAGGCGGATCTCCAGGCCCGTGCCCGCGCGGCTGGCCATCTCGAAGCTGCTGGACGTGAGGCCCGCGGCGCCCATGTCCTGGATGCCGATGACCCAGTCGGTCTGGAAGATCTCGAGGCAGGCCTCCAGCAGCAGCTTCTCCGTGAAGGGATCGCCCACCTGCACCGTGGGCCGCTTCTCCTCGCTGCCCTCGCCGAACTCGGCCGAGGCCATGCTGGCGCCGTGGATGCCGTCCCGGCCGGTCTTGGAGCCGATGTACATCATCTTGTTGCCCACGCCGGAGGCGAAGCCCTTGAAGATCCGGTCCGAGCGCAGCACGCCCAGGGTGAATGCGTTCACCAGGATGTTGCCGTTGTAGCAGGCGTCGAAGCAGGCATCGCCGCCGAGCATGGGGACGCCCATGCAGTTGCCGTAGCCCGAGATGCCTGCGGCCACGCCTTTGACCAGACCCTTCATGCGGGGCGCGTCCAGCTCCCCGAAGCGCAGGGAGTTCAGGTTGGCCAGGGGCCGGGCGCCCATGGTGAAGACATCGCGCAGGATGCCGCCCACGCCCGTGGCCGCGCCCTGGTAGGGCTCGATGAAGCTGGGGTGGTTGTGGCTCTCCATCTTGAAGGCCACGGCCCAGCCGTCGCCGATGTCCACCACGCCGGCGTTCTCGCCGGGTCCCTGGATGACCCGCGGGCCCTCGGTGGGCAGGTTCTTCAGGTGGAGGCGGCTGGACTTGTAGGAGCAGTGCTCGCTCCACATGGCGCTGAAGACGCCCAGCTCCGGATAGGTGGGCTGCCGCCCTTCCAGGAGGCGCAGGATGACCTGCCATTCGTCCTTCGAGAGCCCCAGCTCCAGGGCCAGGGATTCAGTGACGGCCGGTTCGTGGGCTGCGGTCATGGAGGCTCCGGAAGCCTTGATTCTACCGGTTCCCGCCGGGCCCGACGAGGCTTGACCTGCCTCAGGGGTTCTCGGGTTCCACGGGTGCCATGGGCGACTCGCCGCCCTCGTAGGTGCGCCGCAGCACCCCCTGCACCAGCCGCTGGAAGAAGGTTCCCCGCTCCGGGTTGAACACGATGGACACGGCGGCCCTCAGCTCGCCACCCAGCTCCAGCAGGGCCCCGCCATCGACGGAGGTGCCGAGGAGCAGGAAGGGCACCCGGCCCTGGAGGGACTCCACCATGGGTTTCAGCCGGCGGCGGCTGTCCAGGTTGAGGTTCGGCACGTGGTAGAGCACCAGGGCCGGTTTCTGGTTGTAGGCCTGCTTCAGGGCGGCCATGGTGGGCGCCACTCGCGTGAGGGGCTGGAGTCCGCCGAGCAGGTCCTGCAGGACGGCCTCCAGGGCTGCATCCGTCGAAACCAGCACCAGGCCCGTGGGCGGACGACTCACCAGGCGGCCCACCTCAGGGGCGGCGGCGGTCTCCACGCCCCGCCGGGCGATCCGGTCGAGATCCTCCTCCCGCCGCTCGAACACCCAGCGGGAGAGGGGATGGAGGATGTGGTCATCCAGCTGGGGCCGATACTCGACGCCAAAGGTGCGGTTGCGCACGTGGCGCAGCTTGACCTTGGTGTTGATGCGGATCTGGTCCGTGAGCTGGACCGTGATCGCCATGTCTTCGCCAACCTGGAGTTCCCCCTCCCCGAAGTCCCGGGTGCTGAAGACTCGGGCCCCGGTGGTGCTGATGTCCACCAGGGTGCCCGTGACTAGGTCGTATTTGGGGGTGCTGAAGGTGACCACGACCCGTCCCACGCGATCGACCCGGTAGGACCCCCGGTGGTCCTCCTCCTGCAGGGTCGGCGGCAGGGCTAGGCGCAGGGTGCGCCGGCCATCGACCATGCCAAAGCCCTTGAGCTGGGTGGCGGCCTCCAGGAAGCTCACGCCATGGGGGAAGCGGATCTTGAGGTCTCCGCTGCGGAGCCCGAACACGGCATCTTCCCGACCCATGGTGGCGGCCACGTGCAGGTCGTCCCCGATGATGCGAAGGAACGAGGACTCGAACCGCAGGTAGGGCGTCACGAGGATCATCAGCTCCCGGCGATCGCAGGCGCGCTGGAAGATCTCGGAGATGGCCTCCGGGTTGCGGATCAGATTGCCGGTCAATGCGTCTCCCTGAGGGTTCCTGCTTCCATCATGCTGAGGAGTCCCTAGACTTGGAAGGTCTGGAATTGCGACTCATGCCCCCACCCCGAACGGTTCTTGCCTACAGCGCCCCCCGCAGCGGCTTCGGGGACGAATGGATGACCTTCCTTCCCATAGGTCTCGGCTATCTGCAGGCAATGCTTAAGTCCCGGGCTTTTCCCTGTCGCGTAGCCAATCTAAGCGGCAAGAGCCGCAAGGAAGTCCTGGCCTACCTCCGGGAGTTGAACCCCGCCGTGGTGGGCGTCTCGATGTTCACCTTCAACCGGAAGCGCTCCACGGACCTGCTGGCCTGGGCCCGGGAGGCCTGTCCCGGGGCCATCCTCCTGGCCGGAGGCCCCCACCCCACCCACCTGGCGGAGGAAGTCTTCGAGGACTGCCCCGCCCTCGACGCCATCGTCCAGGGCGAGGGCGAGCAGACCCTCCTGGGCATCGCCGAGCGCCTTGCGGCGGCGCCGGGCAGCGCCCTCTGGAAGCACACCCCGGGGCTGATCTTCCGGGACGGCCGCGCCCTGCCCCAGGCGCCCCTGGAGGACCTGGACGCCGTCGGGATCCCCGCCGAGCACTTGGAGGCGGACTTCCTCGACGACGTCGGCCAGCTGGCCTACCTCAGCACCAGCCGCGGCTGTCCCGCCACCTGCAACTTCTGCAACACCCCGGAGTTCTGGGGCACCTCCATCCGGTTCCGCAGCGCGGCCTCAGTGCTGCGCGAGCTGCGCCTCCTGAGGGAGCGCCACGGCCTCACCTACTTCAGCTTCCGGGATGACACCTTCACCGCCAACCGGGCCCGGGTGCTGGAGCTCATGGAGGGCATCCAGGCCAGCGGCCTGCATCCGCTCTGGAACTGCCAGAGCCGGGTGAATTTGGTGGACGAGGACCGGCTGGTGGCCATGAAGCGGGCTGGCTGCGAGTTCATGCAGTTCGGCGTAGAGCACGGCAGCGAGCGGGTGCTGGCCCTGCTGGACAAGGGCACCAACCTCCGCCACGCCCGCAAGGCCCTGGACTCCGTCCGCAAGGTGGGCATGAACCTGGGCATCTACCTCATCACCGGCATCCCCGGCGAGACCTGGGCCGATGTGGAGGAGACCGCCGCCTTCATCCGGGACACCCGGCCCAGCGACTGCCAGATCAGCCCCCTGGCCCTGTATCCGGGCACGCGGATGTTCGACCAGTACCGGGCCGAGGGCCGTGTCCAGAAGGACTTCTACCGAACCAGCGGCGACGCCGAGATCTTCGCCCGGGTGGACGCCCACACGGAGAAGGCCTTGCACCACCTGGACCAGGCCGCCCGGCGGGCCCAGGGCAAGTCCCGGTTCACCGCCGCCGAGTTCGCCCAGCAGAAGGCCTGGCTGGGCTACTGCGCCGTGACCAACCTGCTCTGCGGCGAGACCGCGGAGGAGGCCGGGCGCTTCACGGAAGCCGAGGCTGAGTACGCCGAGATCATCCAGCAGGAGCCCGCGAACCCCTGGGGCTTCCTGAAGCGCGCCCTGCTGCGGGAGAAGCTGGGCCGGCGGGACGAGGCCCGCGCCGACCTCGCCGAGGTGCTGGCCCTGGCCCCGGGCAACCCCGAAGCCACCGAGCTCGCCCGCCAGTGGGGGAAGCCCCGGGCCGCAGCCCGGAAGAAGGGCCCCGCCCACGGCCCTGCCGCCACCATGAAGGGCGCCGAAGCCTACCTCAAGCGGTGACCGGCTCCCGCAGCGCGGCGCGCCACTCGCGCCAGCCCATGAGGCACAGGCCCTGGTAGACCACGTAGAGGAGGCTCGTGACGTAGAGGCCCTTGAAGATCAGCAGACCGACGGAGAGGCAGTTGGCCAGGATCCACACGGGCCAGTTCTCGATCCACTTGCGAGTCATCATGAACTGCGCCACCAGGCTGAGGGACGTGATCAGCGAGTCCAGGACGGGCACGTTGCTGTTGGTGTACCGGCGCAGCAGGAAGGTCAGCAGCATTGTGGTGAGGGCAACCACGCCCGCGAGCAGCAGGGCTGTGGTGGGCTTCACCCGGCTCACGGCCAGGGCCCCGTGGTTGCGGCCGCCATGCAGCCAGTGCCACCAGCCGTAGACGGAGATGGCGACGTAGAAGACCTGCAGGCCCACGTCCGCGTATAGCCCCGTGCGGTTGAACAGCACGATGAAAGTCAGGTTGTTGGCGATGCCCAGGGGCCAGTTCCAGATGTTCTGCCGCACCAGGAGGGCCACGCAGCCTGCTCCGGTGAGAAAGCCGAAGACCTCGGTCCAGTGGGGCATCAGTCCTCGTGCTTCAGGTTGGCGCTGCGTTCCAGGATGGTGTGGATCAGCCGCTCCAGCTCGTCCACCAGGAGGAACTTCAGCACCGGATCCGGCTGGCCGCCGTGGGCGGGCTCCGCGCCGCCGCGCAGCACGAAGAAGGGGCCAGAGCGGGTCAGGCGGGACACGTGTTTCCAAGGCAGCCGCCCCGCACCGAAGCGCCGGGCCAGGGGCGCCGGCAGGACGTTGTGCTCTACGGAGATGCCCAGCTCATCGACCATCACCTGGGAGCCCTCCACCAGCAGCACGCCCAGCAGCGTGGCCACCAGCAGCAGGCTGCCGGCGATCACCGCGCCAAGGGCCGCCGTGATGGCGACCCAGTAGGACCAGGTCGGTTCATTGGCCGCCTCGGCCACCTTGAGGGAGGTGCGCAGGATGGGCAGGCGCTCAAGGATTTGGTGCAGGGCGTGGACACCCACCAGCCAGGAGCCCGCGAACAGGACCATGGCCATGGCCCGCTGCGCGAGGGAGGGCCGGAAGACGAGGGGCGTGCCGACGGACATCAGCCCTGCATCTCGGCCACGATGGCCTCGGCGGCGGCGGCGGGATCGGCGGCGTGGGTGATGGGACGGCCCACCACAAGCCAGGTGGAGCCCTGCTTCAGGGCCTGGGCCGGCGTCATGACCCGGGCCTGGTCCTGGGTGGCGGCCCCCGCGGGCCGGATGCCCGGCGTCAGCCGATGGAAGGCCTCGCCGCAGGCCTCGCGGATGGCCGCAGCCTCCCAGGCGGAGCAGACCACGCCGCCGCAGCCGCACTGGTGCGCCAGCTTCGCGTAGGCCAGGGCCAGGTCCTCGGGCTGCCCGGCGTGGCCCAGGGCCGCGAGGGCTTCCCGGTCCAGGCTGGTGAGCACGGTGACCGCCAGCAGCTCGGTGCGGCCCCCGGCCGCCCGGTGGGCGCGGAGGGCCTCCACCGCCGCCTCCAGCATGGCCGGGCCACCCTGGGCATGGACGTTCACCAGCAGCGGATCCAGGCGCAGCACGGCGTCCAGGGCCCGGCGGACGGTGTTGGGGATGTCATGCAGCTTGAGATCGAGAAAGACCGGCACCTGCTTCTGCAGCTCCCGGACGAAGGCGGGACCCTCGGCGCAGAATAGCTCGAGGCCCACCTTGAGCATCCCCACCCGGCCCGACAGCCGCTCGGCCATGGCCAGGGCTTCCTTGGCCGTGGGCACGTCGAGGGCCACCACGAGGCGCTCGCGGGGCGTGAGAATCAGAGGGGCTGGGGACAAGGGATCTCCCGTATGATGCGGATGACCATTCTAAGCGAGTTTTCGTGCCCCTCCTCCCCCAGCCCTCGCCTCCAGCCCTCATCGCGCCCGCCCCTGCCCGCTACGCCGAGGCGGAGACCGCCCTGCTGGAGGCGCTGGACTGGGGCTGGGAACAGCCCGCGGCCCCGAAGCTGAAGGGTCCCGCCGCCCTGGACTACCACTGGCTGCAGGCTGCGGCCAGCTTCGACCCGGACCACGGCCTGCCGACCAGCCCCTACGCGGGCGGCGCGGCGGCCCGGGAAGCCCAGGCCCTGCGGAGCCTCCTGCGCTCCCCTCTGGAGCAGGTGCCGGGTCGGCTCAAGGCCCTGACGCTGCGCCAGGGCGGCACCAGTCTGGCGCTCTGGCGCTGGGGCCAGCGCCGGGTGCGCGAGGGCGCCTTCCCGCCCCCCCTGCGCCGGGCCTGGGAGGACTGCCTGCTGGCCGCCCGGCCGGGACTCCTGCGCGGCAACGCCCTTCGGCACGCTCTCTGCTGGGCCCTGGCGGAGCAGGACGAAGCGCGACTGGCGGCCATCCGGGTTCGGGCGGGCCAGGACGCCGCCGAGACGATCCAGGGTTTCCAGCGGCTCTTCGGGCTGCTCGGCGGTCCCTCCCCGGACCTGCGCCTCTGGTCCCTGCCCGAGCTCAGCTACCGCGATGCCCCCCTCGACCAGCTGGGTGCCTCCCGGATCTGGATCTATCCTGCGGCGGAGGCGGACCCCCTGCCCGCCCTCCCCGCCGGAACCACCTGGATCATCCCCAGCCCCTCGGGCAGTCAGGACGAGCGGGATGCCAGCCTCACCGGCGCCACCCTGACCGAGGGCCAGGCCCTGGCCGATCGCCTGCGGGCCGCCGGGCGCTCGGCCCACTTCGCCCCAAGCCGCAGGGCCTTCGAGCAGCTGGGGCTGGTCTGGTTCCCCATCCTCATCGAGCTGGACAGCCGGGGCAACCTGCAGGCCATCCGCATGGGCGACGCCGGGCCCCGGCAGCCCTGACGGGGGTTCCCAGGCAGCGGCTCGCCACCAAAGCCAACCAAAAAAAAGACTTTTAACCACCGATGAACACCGATTAAAAGCTGATAAAAAATGAAATAAGAATCTCTTTATCAGCTATTGTCATGCAGTCATCGGTGTTCATCGGTGTTAACGCAGTTGCTCTTCAGCCGATGCCCCCACCCTGGAGCACACCCGCCACGGCGCCCCAGACCAGCTGGGCCCAGTAGTGGAAGCCTCGCCGCACGGGCTTCTGCGTGTAGCTGGCGTGCAGGCGGTCCTTGAGGATGGGGTAGTTCCCGTCGGGGTCCAGCACCGCCGCGGCCACCGGGGAGTTGAACTCGTAGGTGATCCAGCGGTCCTGCCCGTCCCAGGTCAGGCGCTGCTCCTCCCGGTTCTCGAGCCGCACCCAGAGGGTGATGGGCACCTTCAGGCCGCCCTTCCGCTCCAGGGTGATGGAGCCCACGCGGCCCGGCGCCGCAGGCTGCGGTGCCGCGAAGACCGGGGCCTTGTCCGAGAAGAGCCAGCCCCCCTCGGTGACCTCCCGGGTCTTCACGCCGCTGATGACGTAGTCGAGCACCTCGGTCCCTTCGATGAAGTCCCTCCAGAACCCGCTCAGGTCGCGGCCCGAGACCCGCTCGGCGATGCGCCGGAAGTCGGCGCGGGTCGGGTGCTTGAAGGCCATCTCCTGGGTGTAGGCCCGCATGACCTGTTCCATCACGGGCCGGCCCAGCATGGCCTCCAGCTGGTTGAGCACCAGGGTGGGCTTGGCGTAGGCGGTGATCCAGTAGGTGGACGAACTCAGGGTCTTGAAGCCGAAGCGGGTGAGGGGATCCGCCGAGGGCTTCATCCAATAACCTCCCCACTCACCAAAGTCCGTGGGCAGCTGGAAGCGTCGGCCGCTCAGCAGCGCCTGATAGCTCCGCGCTAGGGCCTTGTGGGTGAACCAGCTGGTCATGCCCTCGTCCAGCCAGGGTTCCTCGAACTCATTGCTGGCCAGCATCCCGTAGAAGAACTGGTGGCCGTACTCGTGGACCGTCACCAGCTCGGGTTCGATCCGCTGCTTGAACGGATCGAAGCGCACGGAGCTGGCGGTGATCAGCGTCGGATACTCCATGCCGTCGGCCCCGGAGGCCTCCGTGGGCGTGTCGATCACCGTCAGGGTCGGATAGGGATACTTGAAATACCACTCCTCGCTCCAGCGCAGGGCGTTCTCCACCGCCCGGCGGTGCCGCTGGAAGTTCCCGCGGTTGACACCGTTGATGTAGTAGAAGACCTGCACGCCGCGGTACTCGTACATCGCGGGGTGGCGCCAGCCCTCCCGGGGCATCACCGCCCAGGCGAAGTCGTGCACATCCTCCGCATGCAGTCGCCAGATCACATTCAGCGGCCGCTTGGGATCCAGCTCGACCTCGGTCACGAAGTTGGTCTGGGTGCCCGTGTGGGCCAGGCCCAGCGCGTTGGGCAGCGAGAGGGCCACGTCATAGACCCCGAAGTCCGCGAAAAACTCCGTGTTCGCGTGGTAGGCGTGGCAGTTCCAGCGGTCGCCCTGGTAGACGCCCACCTTGGGGAACCACTGCCCCGACATGAGGAAGTCCTCGGCCCAGCCGCTGCGGGCGAACACCTTCGGATAGCGGTTCTCCCAGGTGATCTCCACGTGGATGGTCTCCCCCGGCGCCACCGCGCGGGGCAGCTTCAGCCAGCGGACCGTCTCGTCCTCGCCATCGTGGCCCTCAAGGTCCCGGCCCTCCATGCGCACACTGGTCAGGCGGCAGTAGCCCCAGGAGGCCGGGTCCGCGGGCCGATCCTGCCGATCCGTGCGCAGCTGCCCGCCACTCTCTTTCACGAAGCGGCTCTGGGGCCCCTTGAAGGCGTTGAGATACAGGTGCAGCGGCAGCTCCTGCGTCGGCGCCGTGCCCGTGTTCCGCCAAGTCAGCGTCTCCCGACCCTCCAGCGCCTTGTGCTCGAAGTCCAGCGTCGCCTCGATGCGGTAGTTGGCGATTCGCGGCGACTTGGGCTTCTCGAACCACTTCTCCGGCGTCCAGGTCCGCGGACCCGCCGCCATGCTCGCCGTGGCGCACATCACCAGCACAGCCACCCAGCGCAGTCTCATCGAACCTCCAACCTGGCCTCGAGCATATCAACTCCCCTTGCCATTGCCCCCACCCCTGCTACACTCAAGTCCCTACCGCGGGGTGGAGCAGTCCGGTAGCTCGTTGGGCTCATAA
>JAAXXS010000052.1 GCA_013334395.1 Holophagaceae bacterium
TTGAACCACTTGCGCTCAGCCATGGCTAACTCTCCCTGGGCTCGATGCCCAGGGCTTTCAGGCGCTTGTAGAGGTTGGAGCGGTCCATGCCCACCCGCTCGGCGACGCGGGTCATGTTGCCGTTCTGGAAGCGCATCTCCCGCTGCAGGTACTGGGCCTCGAACCAGTCCCGGGCCTCCTTGAGGTTGGTGAACTCAGGGAAGGAGAAGGGATCCTGCTCCTGCAGGTGGCGGGTGGCCAGGGGACCCAGGTCCCGGGGACCCAGCTCGCTGCCGCGGCTCAGGATGACAGCCCGCTCCATGAGGTTCTTCAGCTCGCGCACGTTGCCGGGCCAGTCATGGCGCAGCAGGGTGTCCTTGGCCTCGGGTCCCAGGTGCTTCGGCGGCCGACCGTACTGGCGGGCGATGCGGGAGAGGAAGGCCTCGGCCAGGGGCAGGATGTCCTCGGGGCGCTCGCGCAGCGGGGGGATGCGCAGGGGCACCACGGCCAGCCGGAAGTAGAGATCCTCCCGGAAGCGGCCCCGGGTGATCTCGCCGGCCAGATCCTTGTTGGTGGCGGCGATGACGCGCACGTCCACGCCCACGGCGCCGCCGCCGCCCACGGGCTCCACGCGGCCCTCCTGCAGGGCGCGGAGGACCTTGGCCTGGGTCTTCAGGGACATGTCGCCCACTTCATCGAGGAAGAGGGTACCGCCGTCCGCCTCCCGGAACTTGCCCTTCTGGTCGCGGATGGCGCCGGTGAAGGCGCCCTTCTGGTGGCCGAACAGCTCGCTCTCGATCAGTTCTTCGGGGATGGCCGCGCAGTTCACTTCCACGAAGGGCGCGTCCTTGCGGGGGCTCTGCAGATGGAGGAGGCGGGCCACCTCTTCCTTGCCGCTGCCGTTCTCGCCCGTGAGCAGCACGCGGCCCTCCGTGGGCGCCACCAGGGTCACGTCGGCCATGAGCCGCCGCATGGCGAGACTGTCCGCCAGGAAGAACCGGCCGCCCTCGACCTCGGCGTGCAGCCGCTGGTTCTCCCGTTCCAGCTTGGACTGCCGGAGGGCGTTGCCCACCACCAGCAGCAGCCGGTCCAGGTCGATGGGCTTCTCGAGGAAGTCGAAGGCGCCCAGTTTGGTGGCCTGCAGGGCGGTGTCGATGCTGGCGTGACCGGAGATCATGACCACCGGCAGCTCGGGCCGGATCTGCTTGGCCTGCTTCAGGGTCTCCAGGCCGTCCTGGCCGGGCAGCCACACGTCCAGCAGCACCAGGCTGATGCCCTCGCCGTCTGGGTTGTGCAGCAGGTCGATGGCCTGCTCACCACGCTCGGCCTTCACCACGTGGTAGCCCTCGTCCTTGAGGGCTTCTCCGAGCGACCGCCGGATCCCCGGCTCGTCGTCCACCAGCAGGATGGTCGTGGGAGGGCGCATAGCTCCATGCTGGGCGCGGGACAAGCCTTTGTCCAGCAGGGGGTTGGCTATAAATCCACCAATTCCTTCCCAGATTCAGCCACCAGCGCCACGGCCAGCTCCGCGGCGCCCAGGTAGTAGGGGTGCGCGGCCACCTGGGGCAGCTGCTCGGCCACGGCGGCGGTGAAGGGCTGCAGGTGCTCCCGCAGCAGCCGCTGGGCCAGCTCCACGAAGGCGGCCCGCTCGGCCAGGTCCCCCTCCACCACCTGGCCCAGCAGGTAGCTCAGGCAGGCCAGCTCCAGGCCCAGGTGGTCCGGCGGGGTGGCGAGGTCCTCATCCACGGCGATGTCGGCCTCGTCGTAGATGGCCTGGAGCGGCCCGATCACGGCCGGGGCCATGAGGTGGCCGCGGGCCTGGGCGGACTCGAAGAGGTGCACCGTGTCAGTCGTCAGGGCGTGCCGGAAGAGGCGGGCGTATTCCACGGGCTGGGCGGCCAGGTCCAACCCGGCCCCGGTCATCTGGGCCAGCGGTGCCAGCAGGGCCGGGCTGCCCCCCTCGCCCTGCAGCTGCGCCAAGACCTCCCGCAGGTCGTCGCCCAGGTCGGCGTCCGGTTCCAGGAATACTTCGGCGAGGAGCTGGCTGAGATCCGCGAGGAGTGCGAGGGACATGCTTGCTCCTTAGTGCAGCATCCCCATCTTGTGGAAGCTGCTCACCTGGCCAGCGTAGACGAAGATGTAGCGGAGCAGGAAGCCGCCCATGAGGACCAGGGTCGAGGCCACCAGGGCCAGCCTGCGGTCGCCGTGGAAGGCCTTGCCCTTGAGGAGGCTGGGGGCCAGCTCCGAGACCTCGATGCCCAGGGGCACCAGCAGGCCCAGCCCCATGAAGAAGACCCAGAACACCACGGTGTAGGGGCCGCCGAGGATGAGCCACAGCGCCTGCTTCACGGCCAGCACCGAGAGCTGCCCGTGGATGAGGTAGGGCAGGATGATGAACAGCTCCAGGACGATGAAGACGATGTCTAGGGTGATGAGGAACTTGGTCTCGTGGGTCTGGATGGGACTCCGCTTGTCCAGTACCATGGCCAGCAGCAGGGCCGCGGCGCCGCTGGAGAGGGCCGAGAACAGGAACATCTGGGC
Source organism: Holophagaceae bacterium (assembly GCA_013334395.1). Lineage (GTDB taxonomy): Bacteria > Acidobacteriota > Holophagae > Holophagales > Holophagaceae > Geothrix. The sequence goes on from JAAXXS010000052.1 coordinate 2,521, forward strand.
CACCAGGTTGGTGTTCCAGAAGGGGCGGGCGGAGACGGCGCCCAGCAGCACGCCGGTGTAGATGCCCACGCCGATGGAGAAGGGGAAGCCGACCATGGCGATGACCTTGCGGTAGGGCGCCAGGTCCACGTTCAGCCGGTGCACCTGCTTCCAGGTCGCGGGGACCTTCTGGAACAGCTGCTGGCGCCAGGCCTCGGGCAGCCAGGCGTAGGCATAGACGAAGGTGACGCCCGTGAACATCATCAGCAGGTAGGAGCCGATGGACATGGGGCTCTCCCAGCGGAAGTGCGTGAACAGCTTGTAGAACCGGTACCAGTTGCCCAGGTCGAGGATGAGCAGGGCCGAGCCGATGGCCACAGGCCAGGGTGCCAGCAGGGCGCCCATGGCCGCCACGCGGGGATAGGCGGGCTGGCCATCGACCTCCAGGTAGTTGGCGAGGCCTGCGGCGAAGAAGAGGCCGGCAGACAGGCCACCCAGGAAGAGGTAGACGACGATCAGGAGACCCCAGTTGAACTCGTGCATGGCTTCCTCCTACAACAGGTAATAGAGTTGGGGGCCGTTGCCCGTCTGGGGTTCCTTCACGCGGTAGCGCCGCGTGGCGAGCAGCTCGTGGACCCGGCTGGTGGGGTCCTCCAGGTCGCCGAAGACGCGCACCTTCGAGGGGCAGGTCTCCACGCAGGCGGGCAGGTCACCCTTGTCCACGCGGTGGCTGCAGAGGGTGCACTTGTGGACCGTGCCGCTCTCCTCGTGGAAGTAGCGGGCGTCGTAGGGGCAGGCCACCATGCAGTAGCGGCAGCCAATGCAGTCGTCATAGTTCACGAGCACGACACCGTCCTTGCGCATCCAGGTGGCGCCGGTGGGACAGACCCGGGCGCAGGAGGGATGCTCGCAGTGGTGGCACTGCTCCGGCTCGAAGTCGATGCGGAGCTTCGGATACTCGCCCTGGCGCGCCTCGTTGATCCAGTTCCGGGTGTTGCCCACGGGGACCTGGTTCTCGGCTTTGCAGGCGACGGCGCAGGCTTTGCAGTTGATGCACTTCCTGGAGTCGAGGACGAGGGCGTAACGCTTCTTCTTCATGGCCATGGCTCATCCTCCTCAGGCGTTCACGACTTTGACGAAGGTCTCGTGGAAGGCCGCGTTGCCGGAGACCTTGTCCCAGGCGGTCTCAAGGATCACCGCATCACTGGCGCCCACGTTGTAGACCAGGCTCTGCATCTTCGACTTCTTGCCGAAGCCGTGCAGCATGAACACGCAGTCGGGCCGGATCTCCTCCGTGACGCGGGCCTTGAGCTTGACCTTCCCCACGCTGCTGGCAACCTCGACCATGGCGCCATTCCGGATCCCGAGCCGCTCGGCGGGCTTGGGATTGATCCAGAGGTCGTTCTCCTTCATGAACTCGTTCAGCCAGACGTTGTTGGACTGGTTCGCGTGGGTGAAGTAGCCCACCCGGCCCAGGATCAGGCGGAAGCGGTCGTCCGGCGGCTGCACCGGGGCGGTGTAGGCCGGCAGCGGGTCGTAGCCCGCCTCCTGCAGCCGCTGGGAGAACAGCTCGATCTTTCCTGTCTTGGTGACGAAGCGGTGGTCGGGGTTCAGGGTCTTCCCGTAGGTGGGCTTGCCGCTGGCGGCCCACACACCGTGCTTCTTCATGTGCTCCATGGCCATGGGAATGGGCAGTTCCTTGAACTCCGCCTCCACCCACTGCTCGATGGTGTAGTCGAAGTAGTCGGAGAGCCCCAGCCGCTTGGCCAGTCCCTGGATGATCTCCAGGTTCGGCTTCGTGTCGTGGATGGGCTTCACCACCTGCTGCCGGTAGACCACCGCGGGCCAGATGCCGGCCATGACCTCCACGGGATCCGTGCGCTCCAGGTAGGCGCTCTCGGGGAACACCACGTCGGCGTACCAGGCCATGTCGCTCATGGCCACGTCGATGACGCCGATGAAGTCCATGCCCTCGATCATCTTCAGGGTCTTGGCCTGGTCCGGCATGGCGTTCATGGGGTCCTGCTTGTAGACCATCCAGGCCTTGATGGGGTAGGGCTTCCCGCTGAGGACGTTCTCGCGCAGCTTCAGGTAGACTCCGTCGCCCTTGGCGGCCAGCGGGAAGTGCTTCTCGATCTCGTCCACCCGGGGGGCCTTGGGCTCGTCCCAGGGCATGAAGAGGAACTCGCCCTTGGGCAGCTTGGCGTTGGGCACCATGCCCCCGACCTGGTCCCAGTTGCCGATGATGGCGTTGAGGATTGCCTGGGCGCGGCGCATCTGGAAGTCGTTCTGGTACCAGGAGGAGCGCCGTCCCGCGTAGTAGAGGGACCGGGGCGCGGCGTCCGCGAACTCTCGGGCGATGCGGGTGATGTCCCTGGCCGGGATCTCGGTCTCCTTCTCGGCCCACTCCGGCGTGTACTGCTTCACGTGCTCGGCCAGCTCGTCGAAGCCCGTGGTGTAGGCGGCGACGAAGTCCTTGCTCTGCCGGTTCTCCTTGATGATCACGTGGATCATGGCAAGGATGAACGCCAGGTCGGTGCCGGGCTTGATGGGATACCACTCGTCCGCCTTGGCGGCGGTGACGGTGAAGCGGGGATCCAGGTAGACCAGCTTGGCCTTGCGCTCCATGACGCCGCCGATGAGGTCCATGGTGTCGGGCGTGATGATGCTCTCGAAGCGGTTGGCGCCGGACATGATGACGAATTTGCTGTTCAGCAGGTCAAAGCTGGGCACGGTGCCGAAGGTGGCGCTGTAGGCCAGGTTCACGGAGGCCAGGCAGAGGGTGGGATGGCGCACCAGGTTGGGCGACCCGAAGGACAGGCCCAGGTTCTTGAAGAAGACTTCCTGGAAGCCCTCGGTGGAGGACCAGAGGGAGGCCTCGGGGCCGTGCTTGGCCTTGACCTCGCCCAGCTTCTTCGCGGCGAAGTCGAAGGCCTCGTCCCAGCTCACTTCCTTCCACTTGCCCTCGCCCCGGGCGCCCATGCGGATCATGGGCTTCTTGATCCGGTCGGGATCGTAGACCTGCTTGATGGCCGCGTTGCCGCGGGCGCAGAGCATGTCGCGCGACTTGGGATTCTCAGGGTTGGGATTCAGCTTCTTGACCACGCCCCCCTCGACCACGGCGATGGCGGAGCACTTGTTGGGGCACAGCTCGCAGGTGGTGGGGACTTCCCGGTTGTCGGCCGCGGCGCTGCGGCCCTTCTTGAAGTAGCTGAGGCAGGCCACCTGGGTGGTGGCTGCGGCTCCGGCGGTGGCGCCGGCGGCCTTCAGGAACAGCCGACGATCCATGCGAACGGTACCCATGAGGATCTCCCAGGTGACGGGGGGATAGGAACCGGGCCAGGGCTTTCGCCCCGGCCCGGAGGTCTATGGCACTAGAAACGCACTTCCAGGGAGGCGTAGTAGTTCTTCACGGTGGCCGGGTAGGAGTACTGCAGCATGGGCGTGTTGCCCAGGTTCATCGCAGTCTCCCAGTTCTGGCCGGCCTGCGCGGCAGGCCCGATCTGCCAGCCGCTCATGGCGGTGCTGTACTTGTAGTCGATGATGCCGACCCGGACGGCAGCGTTCTTGGCGAAGCGCCAGTGGACGTAGCCTTCCCACACATCGCCGCGGGCGCCGAGCTTGTCGGTGTATTCGCCGGTCGCGGGGGTGTAGGTCCACCAGCGGGGGGATCCGTGGTTGAACTCGACGCCGAAGCCGAGCGCGGGGCTCGGGTCATAGCGCACGCCGGTGTAGTACGCCGTGGCGGTCTGGCTCTTGGTGGCATCGCCCATGAGGCCGCCGAAGCCGGACAGTTGCGTGAGGCCGGTGGGGTAGCCCGCGGGCATCACGGAGGGGAAGGTCCAGTAGGCGCCGTACTGCGAGACCTTGCCGTTCGGCAGGCTCTTGAGGTAGCCGGCGCTCACGAAGTAGGTGAACGTGTCGCCGATCTTGTGCTTCCAGGTGGCCGTGAACTGGTCCATGTCGCCGAGGTTGGCGGTGGCGGTGACGTACTGGGTCGAGGGCGTCTGGCCAGGGATCGGGAAGTTGATGGTGCTCCCGAAGGGGATGTCCGTCATGTTGCCCATGCGGTTGTAGCCCAGGTAGAGGTTCGCGCTCTGCACGGACTCGCCCAGCTGGAAGAGCAGGGGCATGTCGAACATGACGCCCAGCACGGTGGTGTCCTTCAGTGGGCCGATGCTTCCCACCACAGGAGCGATGGCGGAGGGGTTCGTCCCGTTGAAGGCGCTGAAGTTCATGCCGACAATGGTCTGGTTGGACTTGACGTTGCCGCCGCCACCGAAGCCGCTCTCGTAGCCCACGCCGTAGCAGAGGCCCAGCAGGGTGTCCTCGGGGAAGCCGAGCTTGTCGAGCTGGAACTTCCAGCCGATGCCGTCGATGGTGGCGTTCACGGCCAGGGCCTGGGGCGTCGCCTGCCGCTCGCCGCCTTCACGCACTTCGAAGGGGGGGCCGTCCGAGGTGTTCTGGCGACCGATGGAGAGGATGCTGGCGACGGAGTTGAAGTGGTAGACCAGGCTGGCCCGCTCCACCAGCAGCGCGTCTGTGGCGGGGGTCTGGCCGGCGGTGAAGGAGGTGCTGATGGTGTTGGGGGTGCCGTTGAAGGTGGGCACGTCCGCGCCGCCGTGGATCTTGTACATGACCAGGCGGCCCATGATCTTGGCGTTCTCGTTGATGGTCATGCCCATGTTCAGGCGGAGCCGGGTGGACCACTGGACCGAGTTGCTCCAGTCCTGGGCGCCGACGGGCTGGGCGATGGGCATGGGCATCCCGGCGGCCGGGCCGGAGGGGGTCTGCATGAAGCCCATGAACTGCTGGTAGGGCTTGAAGGACTCCTTGGCGCTGTCGAAGCGGGTGCGCAGCTCGCCGCTCCAGGCGATGTTCATGCCGGAGACCTTGGTCTCCACCTTGACCAGACGTTCATCCACCGCCTGGGCGGCGGCGGCCTTCTCTTCAATGGCCTTCAGCTGAATCTTCAGCTGCTCGATCTGCTTCTGCAGTTCGGCGGGGGTCTGGGCGCTCAGGGCTGCGGGCGCCAGCAGGGCGACGAGGGCGAGCGTGATGCGGGATTTCATGGGGTGTCTCCGGGGAGAACGGTTCGGGGGGGAGAGGGGTTCGCAGCGGTCGGGCGGCGGATCAGCCGCCGCAGGTCTCGGGCTGCGGGGAGTCGGAGGCGTGGTTGACCAGGAAGGTCTGCACGTCCTTGACCTGCTCGGGCTTCAGCACGGAGTCGAGCTTCTCGGCGCCCTTCTTGTGCTTGCCGGCCGCGAAGTAGGCCTTCCACTGGGCCTGGGTCTTCGAGAGCGGGGTGATCTCCTTGGCGGGGGTGCCGGGGGCGTGGCAGGCCTTGCAGGTCTTTTTGAAGAAGAACTTGCCCTTGGTGTCGCTGCCGCCCTGGGCGGCCAGGGGGGCCGCGAGCACGGCGAGGAGGGTGAGGAGCCTGAGGGTGTTCCGCATGGAGCACGTCCTTTCGGGGGTGGGTTGAGGTAGAAGAAGGCCGAGGCACTGGGGGGTGCCATCGGTCGGTTTGGACACTCGCCTGGGGTCAATCCGTGGACACATTTCCAGATCCGCTGAATAGAGGATGGAAGGGTAATAATCGGGGTCAAGCGGTTCGTGACCAAGGTCACATTTAATTAAATAACCACAAAGGAATATATATTTAACATACTTATTTATAGCGTTTGAATTTTTTAATTGTCACTGAATTGGCGAACATTGATGGGCCCGCTATCCGTGTGCTCTGGGCTGACACAGGTCGCTGGATCCCGAGTTCCACCCCGGGATCAGGAAGCTGAAACGCGCCTCTCCTAGGTCCGGAACTGCCCCACAGTTCGGGCGAGGTCTTCGGCCACGTGGGCGAGGTCGCTGGAGGTGCGGGCCACCTCCTGCACGGTGCTGGCCAGCTGGGCGGTGGCGGTGGCGTTCTGGGTGGCCTGCTGGGCACCCTCTTCGACACCGCTGGCGACCTCGTCGCTGGTGTGGGCCTGCTCGTCGGTGGCGCTGCCGATCTCCAGGATGAGCGCGGAGAGGCCGCTCACGCTCTCCTGGATGGAGCTCAGGGCCTGCACGGTGTCATTGACGGTCTTCTGGCCCCCCGCCACGGCGGTATTGGCTTCCTGGATGATCCCGGCAATCTCCCTGGCCGCCTGGGTGGACCGCTCGGACAGCTTCCGGACCTCGTCCGCCACCACCGCGAAGCCCTTGCCGTGCTCTCCGGCCTTGGCGGCCTCAATGGCGGCGTTCAGGCTAAGGAGGTTGGTCTGCCGGGCGATCTCCTGGATGACCTGGACCGCCTTGACGATCCGATCGGAGGTGCCCCGGATGGTGGTCATGGCCTCCAGCGTGTGGCTGCCGGCCTGGTGCCCCTCGGCCGCGGCCTGCACGGCAGTGTTGGCCTGGCGTCCCGCCTGGTGGACGTTGGTGGCCACCTGCTGGATGGAGGCGGAGAACTGGGTGACGGCGGCGGCGAGGCGCTCGGTGCTCTGGCGCTGCTGTTCGGCGTTCCGGGCGATCTGGTTGGTGGTCGCGGACATCTGCTCGGCTCCGGCGGACAGCTCCATGGAACCGCTGGCGGTGCGTGCCGAGGCGTCGGAGAGCCCCTGCCAGATGACCCGAAGCTGGGCGAGGAACTCATTGAAGGCCTTGGCCACCCGGCCCAGCTCGTCGTCGCTGTGGATGGGCAGGTCGGAGCGGAGGTCACCCTTGACCAGACCCTGCTCGATGGCCCGGCACATCTCTTCGGCGGGTCGGGCCACGCTGCGCGCGATGACGATGGACAGCCAGACGCCGAGGACCAGGGCGCTGGCGCTCAGGGCCAGCAGCAGCCAGTCCGCGCGCTCGGAGGCCTTGATCGCCGCGAGGCTCTGCTCCTTGGCATTTCGCTCCTTCAGGGCCGAGAGCTTCTCGAGGCCGGCCTCCCAGGCGTTGATCGCCTTGCGTCCGTCCCCAAAGATGAGCCGCACGGCTTCGTCCTTCCGGCCCTGGTCCACCAGGCTCACGAACTCGTCGTGGATGCGGTTGGCCGCATCCCGATCCGGTCGGAGGCCCTTGAGGATGGCGAGGGTCTCGAGGTCCCCGGGGCTGGTGAGGGCGGTGACCTGGGTTTCGGCACCCTCATAGGTCGCTTTGGCCTTGGCGAGCTTGGCCTTCTGGGTCGTGCGCGCCGCATCCGAAGACTCCAGGGCGTAGGCGCGGATGAAGCGGCCTGTCAGGAGCATCTGCCGGTCCATGAGGGCCCCGAGGACCAGGGAGCGCTGCTCCTTCTCAACCAGCTGCTTGAGGGTGGCCTGGGCCCGGTTGGCCTGGAGGTGGGCCACGAGGACCGCGAAGAGGAGGAGGGCGAGCAGCGTTCCGAAGCCCAGTCCCAGCCGCCGCGCGATGTTCAGTTTCGCCAGCATGATGCCACCTCCGAGCCGGGGTGCAGCTCACCCTCTGGATCGGAAGCGGATCTTGGTGTCATTAATGGGGGTAGGGGTTCGTGATCTCAATCACGCTCAGTTAAATGCTTAATGAGGAATCCCTTTGTCTGGGCGCGTTTTTTTCGGTGTTCTGAGCTATGTTCGGATCTCAGGGAGCGAGCTCATGACGAACACCAGACCCCTTCCCACCCGGGAGCAGGACGCGGCGGTCGCGCCCATGATCGATCACGACCTGCAGCGCCAGGTCTTTGTCTGCACCGCGAAGAGCTGTGCGGCGAATGGCTCCGAGGCGGTGCTGGAGGCCTTCCGAAGCCAGCTCATGGAAGAGAGCCTGCTGTTCTTCAAGGGCAACCAGACGGGCCCGGTGCACTGCGGCCACTGCGGGTCCGTGGGCTTCTGCGCCATCGGCCCGGCGGTGCTGGTCTATCCCGACGGCGTCTGGTACGCCCACGTCACCCCCTCGGACGTGCCGGAGATCATCGCAAGCCACCTGAAGGGCGGCGTGCCCGTCGAGCGGCTGGTGCGCAAGCGGCTGGGGTAGGCGCTAGCTTTCGGCCTCGAAGGCCCGGCGGTCCTCCGGCGTATCCACATCGGCCCACTCGGGGCCGGCCTGGGGCAGGGCCAGGTGGGGCAGGGCGGTGGCCAGGCGCCAGAGGGAGCGCTCTCCGGAGGCCGCCAGGAGGGGGCGCAGGCTGGCCGGAAGCCAGCCGCCCAGGGGCTGCAGGTGGCCTTCGTGGAGGCCCACGACCCAGTGGGCGGCGGCGGGATCCGCGGCCATGCTGAGGCTGGCCCAGGCCTGGAGGTGCTCAGGCGTCCAGCGCACCTGATCGCAGGCCACCACCCACCAGCGGTCCACCTCGGGAGCCGCCGCCGAAGCCCAGGCGCGCAGGGCCGCCGCGGGTCCCTCGCGCGGATCATCGAGACGGGGCAGCTCGGGGCGGTCCGGCAGCGCCTCGCCCAGCACCTGGATTGGACCTTCCGGAAAGACAGTCTCGAAGACCCGCACCAGGTGGCCGCCCCAGCTGCCGCCCGCCGGGTGCTCCAGGGCGTGCTTCCGGGCGCCCATGCGCTGCCCGGCGCCACCGCTCAGCAGCAGCAGGCCCGCCTTCACCCGCCGACCTGCCACATGCCCAGGGGAGGTTCCGGCGCCTCACCGTGGCGCATGGGATGGCAGTCCAGCTTCTCGGAGAGGGACTGGCGGATGAGCCCGACGAGCTCGTCGTGGGTGGCCCGGGCCCGCAGCGGCTGGAGCAGGCTCACGGGGCGGTTGCCGAACAGGCAGGCGTTGAGGTCGCCCTGGCTGGTGAGGCGGACCCGGTTGCAGCGGCCGCAGAAGTCCGCGCTGAGGGTGGAGATCACCCCCACCTTCCCCCGGCTGCCTGGGATGCGGAAGAGCCGCGCGGGGCCTTCCTCGAGGCCCACGCTGGGCTCTTCTTCCAGGGTGGTCCCCAGGCCGTCCTGGATGACCCGGAGGATCTCGGCCGCAGGCATGAACTGATCGCGGCCCCAGCCGTTGCCCTGGTAGGGCATGAACTCGATGAACCGCACCTGCAGGCCGTCCTGCTGGGCCAGCCGCGCCAGGGGCAGGATCTGGCTGTCGTTCCAGCCGCGCAGCACCACGGCGTTGAGCTTGGTCTTCAGGCCCACGGCCCGGGCGGCCTCCAGTCCGGCCAGGACCCGGGCGAGCCCGTCCTTGGTGGTCAGGCGCTCGAAGGTCTCGCGATCCGCCGCGTCCAGGCTGACGTTGACACCCAGCAGGCCGGCGTCGCGGAGGCTGCGCGCCCGCCGGGCCAGGTGGAGGCCATTGGTGGTGAGGTGCACCCGGCCTTCCACCTCGGGGCTGATGCCCGCGACGATGGTCTCCAGATCCCGGCGCAGGAGCGGCTCGCCACCGGTCAGGCGGACCTTGCGGACGCCCAGGCTGGTGAAGACCTTCACCAGCTGGACCACCTCGTTGCGGCTCATGGCCGGAGCGGCGGTCCGCTCACAGGTGCCGGTCCTGGGCTTGCAGTAGACGCAGGCTAGGTTGCACTGGTCGGTGACGGAGACCCGGAGGTAGGTGATGTCCCTTCCCAGGCCGTCCTTGAGGCCGTCCTTCACGCGGAGCATGCGGGGCAGCAGGGTCTGGGGGGGCTGCAGGTACAGGGCGGGCACAGGGGCTCCATCCCCCCTAGGATGCAGGGTAAGCAGCCCGTCAGCAGCGGTTCGTGCCGACGGTCACAGCGGCCCGGGGCTCCGTGAGAGGATGGATGGATGCTCGTGGATGCGCACTGCCACCTAACCGGAACCTACCTGGAAGCGGACCAGGTGGAGGCGACCCTGGTCCGGGCGCGGGCGCAGGATGTGACCGGGTTCATTGCCGTGGGCACGGATCTGGAGGACTCGCGGACGGTGCTGGCGCTGGCGGTCCGCACGCCCGGCGTCCAGGCCAGCCTGGGCGTGCACCCCCACGAGGCCAAGTCCTGGTCGCCGGAGGTGGCCACCGGGCTGGAGGCCCTGCTGCGCCATCCCGCCGTGCGCTTTGTGGGCGAGACGGGCCTGGACTGGCACTACGACCTGAGCCCCCGCGACATTCAGGAAGCGGCGTTCCGGGCCCAGATCCGGCTGGCCAAGGCCTGTGCCAAGCCCCTGATGATCCACACCCGGTCCGCGCCCGAGGCCACGCTCCGGGTGCTTGAGGAAGAGGGCGCCGACGCGGTGCGGGGCATCATCCACTGCTTCAGCGAGGACCTCGCCTTCGCCAGCCGCGCCCTGGACCTGGGCTTCTACCTGAGCTTCTCGGGCATCGCCACCTTCAAGAACGCCCTGGCGGTGCGCGAGGTAGCGGCCTGGGCCCCGGCGGACCGCATCCTGGTGGAGACCGACGCGCCCTTCCTGGCGCCGGTGCCCTACCGGGGCAAGCCCAACGAACCGGGCTTTGTGCGCTTCACGGCCGAGGTCGTGGCGGGGCTGCGAGGGATTCCTGCCGCCCGGCTTGCGGAGCAGACCACCCAGAACCTGGAGGCCCTGTGCGGCTGGGCACCCTCCTCCTGACCGGCGCGGCGCTGCTCGCGTCCAGCCTCGCGGCCCAGGGCCGGAAGCCGCTCGCCTGGGAGCGCATCGCGCCCCTGGACTGGCAGGTCGGAGCACGTGCCTTGCCCGATCCGATTCTGGAACCGCCAGCCCCCTCCACGGGGTCCGTGGTGGTCGCGCTGACGGGCGATGGCACCCTCCGGATTCGGGATGCCCGGGGCGTCCTCCAGCTGCAGGCGGGCCTGCCGGGGCGGCCTCTCCGCGCCTGGCGGGACGGTGGCCTGCCGCTGCCCGCCGCCTCCGGCGAGTGGCGCTTCCCTGACAACGCACCGCTGAGGCAGGGGCTGGGCGGGCTGCACTGGGCGGCTGCGGACTTCCGGCCTTTCCTGGCGGGGCTGCTCTGGGTGCTCGAGGATGGCGAGGCCTTTCTTACGGTGGTCCATCCCGGCACGGCCCGTGTGATCCACCTGCCGCTGCCCCCGGGGCGGGACCTGCAGATCAGGTTTCTGCCGGACCGCCTCGAGGTGCTGGCCGGGGATGTGGAGAAAGGCGCCCCCCGGCAGTGGTCCCTCCCCTGGATCGGCCTCCTGCCGCGCCTGGCGGCGCTGGGGCCGCACCCGAATCCCGTCAAACCCGGGACCGCCCTCGCGCCCTTTCCGAAGGACTGAGCACGCTCTCTTCGAAGATTGGCACGGCCCTGGCTGTCTGAATCGTGGAACCGACCGGCACGGACTCGGCACCCAACCTTGTGGAGGGCTTATGAGCATCACCCGCACCCCGTCCCGGATCGCCCTGCTGCTGCTGCCCGCAGCCATCGTGATGGCGGCGCCACAGGTGCCCGCACCCCCTGAAGACGAGACGTATCAAGGCGAGGCTCCCGAGCGCTATGCCATGGTGCGTGCCCTGGAGGGCGAGGTCCTCGTCCGCAAGGGCGACCTGGAAGAGTCGCTTACTCGCGGCACACCCATCGGCGAAGGCGATGTCGTGGAAAGCCGCGGTCGTGGCGTTCTGCAACTCGGAGACGGCACCCGCGTGGCTTTCGGCGGCGCCACCCGCTTCACCGTGGCCGCGCTCTTCACCGACAGGAAGGGCGAGAAGCAGGTGCTGCTCCGCCTGGACTACGGACGCGTCCGGGTGCTCCTGGGCGGTCAGTCCGATGCCCGGCTGCGCGTGGACACGCCCTCCGGCAGCGCCACCTGCTTCGACAAAGGTGCCTTCAGCCTGGAGGCCGAGCGCGATCGCACCGTGCGGCTGAAGGTGCACAGCGGCCGCGTGACCTTCGCCAACGAGCGGAACGAGACCCGCATCGCCGCGGGCGATCGCCTCACCGTGTTCAGCCCCCAGGATGGCCTGGACCGGGTGCGCAGCTTCAACACCTACGACGGCGACGACTTCGACCGCTGGTGCGAGCGGGCCATGGCCGTCCGCCAGGGCGAGAGCTGGCAGAAGGTGCCCTCCGAGATCCGCTACTACGCCGATGACCTGGACCAGAGCGGCCACTGGATCAACAGTCCTGAGTTCGGCTGGGTCTGGCAGCCCAACGGCATCGCCGAGGACTGGCGCCCCTACACCCACGGCCGCTGGGCGCCCTACGCCGGCGGCATGACCTGGATCTCCAACGAGCCCTGGGCCTACGTCGCCTACCACCACGGCCGCTGGCACTGGGCCCTGGGCGCGGGCTGGTTCTGGATTCCCGGGATCTACTACAGCCCCGCCTGGGTGGCCTGGAACCACACGCCCGGCTACGCGGGCTGGGCGCCCCTCGGCTACCACAACACCCCCTGCCACTGGGGCTACGGAGCCTGGGGCGGCGGCTACGCCTGGAACGTGGTGGCGGTCGGCCACCTCAACTTCGGCAACGTCCACACCCGGATCACCATCAACACCGGGCTGCTGCGGACCTTCAACGGGGGCGGCGGCAGGGACCTCCACGCGCCCTGGCAGCGGACCCCGCTGTTCGTCTCCCGGAACGAGTTCCACAGTGGCCGCATGGACAGTGCTTTCCAGCGGGAGGTCCACCGGGAGCGGATCAGGGCCTACGAGCGGCAGGCCCAGGCGGCCACAGGCCGTGCCATCATCCGGCGCGAGCTGCGTCCGGCCGGACCCGCCGAGAGCCGTCCCGGCGGTCCGGCTCCCGGCACGGCCCGCATCCCCTTCGAGGATCGGCGCCACCAGCCCATCGAGCGACCGGCCCCCAAAGAACGGCCTCGCGACCTGACGCCCAGTCGGATCGAGACCCTGCCCCGCGAGCGGATGTCCGAGCCAAGGCCCAAGACCGAGGAGCGGCGCCCCGAGACCTCGCCTCGCGAGCGGATGCCCGAGCCAAGGCCCAAGACCGAGGAGCGGCGCCCCGAGACCTCGCCTCGCGAGCGGATGCCCGAGCCCAGGCCCAAGACCGAGGAGCGGCGCCCCGAGACCTCGCC
>JAAXXS010000232.1 GCA_013334395.1 Holophagaceae bacterium
CCCGTGGCCATCGCTCTGGCGGCGGAGCGGCCCGCGGGCCTGGTGGGCCTGGTGCTCTGTGTCACCTTCGCCCGGAACCCCCGCCCGGGGCTGGCCTGGGCGGCCCCGATCGCCCGCGCCCTGCCCCCGCTGCGCCTGCCCCTGTGGCTGCTGAGGCGACTGCTCCTGGGTCAGCGGAAGCCACCGCAGGATCTGGTCGACCTGGTCCAGACCATGCTGCCCCAGGTGCCCCAAGAGACCCTGAAGGCCCGCCTGTTGGCCGTGGTGGCCGTGGACCACACGCCCCTGCTGGGGCAGATCCAGGTGCCCATCCTGGCCCTCCGCGCCAGCGGGGACCGGCTGGTGCCCGCGAGCGCCACCCGCTGGCTGCGCGAGCACCTGGCCGCCCTGGACATCCTGACCTTGAAGGCCCCCCACTGGCTCCTGCAGACCCGCCCCGAAGCCGCCGCCCAGGGCCTCCGCGACTTCCTGAAGCGCATCGGAGGCTGAACGGCGGAAAGAGGGAAGGCCGCCGCTAGTTGGCCTTCACGGTCCAGAAGGCGGGGTCGCTGGCGAGCATGCCGGGACCGGGGAAGCTGAGCTTGGGGTTGAAGGCGTAGAGCTGGTTCTCCACGCTGTTCACGGTGTCGGCGAAGGTCTTCTGCATGGCCTTCCGACCGTCCTCGCCCAGGGCTTCCTGGAAGGCCTTCTCGGCGGCGTCCATGCCGTCCATCTCTGCCAGGGAGGCCATGGGCCGCAGCAGGATGAAGCTGGGCGAGCCCATGCCCGCCGTGACTTCGTAGGAGGCGAAGGAGGCCGGATACTTGCTCTTCGCGTAGGCGGCCAGGGCCAGCTTCACGCCCTCCTCGAAGGCCTTGTTCTGGCCCTGCTTGACGCGGAAGGTGCGGATGCGGAAGTAGCGCTTCCTGGCGATGTCCACGTCCGGCCCGAAGCTCAGGTCCTTGCGCAGGGCGCCCAGGATCGTGCGGGTGGCGCTGAGGTGTTCCCCATCCTGCTGGGAGATCTTGTCCACCTCGGCCCGCAGGGCCGGGTTCTTCTCGAACTCGTTCTGCTTGGCCTCGTAGTCCGCATAGGAGGCGTAGCCCATGATGAACAGGGCCTCCGAGGCACCGGTCATGCTGTTCATGCCCAGGTAGTGGTCGGTGGACTTGCCCTGGGCGAGGATCCGGCCCCAGGCGGACTCCGTGGCCGCATGGCCGGCCCCATGCCCGGGCTTGACCTCCTCGCGGACGAACTGCATGAGCGGCGGCGGGGGCATGGGGCTGCCCTGGGCGAGCAGGGCTGGCGCCAGCAGGAAGATCACGCGGGAGCAGAGCGACGAGAAGATCTTCAGGTTCATGCGGGCCCACCTCCGGAGGGCGGCCTCGAGCCTAATCTCTTCGCATAGAAATTTAAATGTAATTTAATGCTGTAATATTCATAGTCGATCGCATTAATACAAGTTTTTGTATCAATTCAGGACGGGATCGCGCGCCGCCACTTGCTCCAGCCGCTGCAGCCAGGGGCCCCGCTCAGCCTCCGTGACGAAGCTGGCCAGGAGGCTGTTCTTCGCCAGGGTTGCCAGCTGACCCCGGGTGAGGTCCAAAGCCTCGGCGGCGGCCCGAAAGTTCTCTGCGAGGTAGCCGCCGAAGTAGGCAGGATCGTCCGAGTTGAGGGTGACGAGCAGGCCCTGCCCGAGCAGCTGCTTGAGGTTGTGCTGAGCCATGGTCGGGAACACCCGGAGCTTCACGTTGGAGAGCGGACAGACCGTGAGCGGCACCCGGTCCCGGACCAGCCGTGCCACCAGGGCCGGGTCCTCCAGGGCCCGGACGCCATGGTCGATGCGCTCGGCGCGCAGGCGGCCAAGAGCCTCCCAGATGTAGGCTGGTGGCCCCTCCTCGCCCGCGTGGGCGACCGTGTGGAGACCCATGGCCCGGCAGAGGTCAAAGACCCGCTCGAACTTGGAGGGCGGATGGCCCACCTCGGAGGAATCCAGGCCCACCCCATGGATCCGATGGAGGTGCGGCCGGGCCTCATCCAGGGTGGCGAAGGCCTCGGCTTCGGACAGGTGCCGCAGGAAGCAGAGGATCAGCCGGGAGCTGATGCCGAGCTGCTCCCGGGCGTCCCGGCCCGCATGTTCGAGCCCGTTCAGGACCGTGTCGAAGGGGACGCCCCGGGCGGTGTGGGTCTGCGGATCGAAGAACAACTCCGCATGCACCACCCCGTCCTCGGCGGCCCGGACGTAGTAGGCCATGGCGAGCTCGTAGAAGTCCCGCTCGTGCAGGAGCGCCGCGGCGCCCGCGTAGTAGAGGTCCAGGAAGGACTGCAGGTCCTCAAAGGCATAGGCCGCCCGCGTCGCCTCGACGCTGGTGTAGGGCAGGGTGACGCCATTCCGGTGGGCCAGGTCGAACATCATCTCGGGCTCGAGGGTGCCTTCGATGTGGAGGTGCAGCTCGGCCTTGGGCAGGCTGCGGATGAAGGCCATCAGGGTCATGCCAGCTCCTTCCTGGAAATTCCGGTTTGCCCGGCCCTACTTGCCCGGCAGCTTTGAGGCGACGCCCTGCACGTAGTAGTCCATCTTCTCGAGGTCGTGATCCGAGATGACCTGGCCCTTGGGCACGCGGACCTTGCCGTCCTGGTCAATCACGGGGCCCGCGAAGGGATGGAACTTGCCGGCCACGATCTGGGCCTCAAGCTGCTTCACCTGGTCCTGGACCGCCTTGGGCACGGCGGAGCTCATGGGCGCCATCTTGATGAAGCCGTCCCGGAGGCCGCCCCAGACGCTGCCGGGCTTCCAGGTGCCCGCCAGCACCTCGTCCACGACCTTGGTGTAGTAGTCACCCCAGGTGAGGATCGTGCCGCCAAGCTGGGCCTTGGGGGCGTACTTGAGCTCGTCGCTGTTGTAGCAGAAGACCTTCACGCCCTTCTCTTCCGCAGCCTGGTTGGTGGCGGCAGAGTCCGTCTCGTGGGTCACCATGTCGGCGCCCTGGGCGATGAGGGTCAGCGCGGCCTCGCGCTCCTTGCCCGGATCGAACCAGGTGTTCACCCACACCACACGCACCTCGGCCTTGGGGTTCACGCTCCGCATGCCGCGAACGAAGGCGTTGATGCCCATGACCACCTCGGGAATGGGATAGGAGGCCACCACGCCGGCGATGTTGGTCTTCGTGAGCCGACCCGCCACCACGCCGTTGAGGTAGCGGCCCTCGTAGAACCGGCCGTTGTAGATGCCCAGGTTTGGGGCGGTCTTGTAGCCCGTGGCGTGCATGAAGACCGTGTTGGGAAACTGCTTCGCCACGTTGAGGGCCGGGTTCATGTAGCCGAAGGAGGTGGCGAAAATCACCTTCGCGCCGCTCTGGGCCATCTCGCGGATGACCCGCTCGGAGTCGGCGCCCTCGGGCACGTTCTCGACGAACTGGGTGGTCACCTTGCCCTTGAGGGCGGCCTCCAGCTGCTTGCGGCCCAGGTCGTGCTGGAAGGTCCAGCCAGCGTCGCCCACGGGTCCCACGTAGACGAAGCCCACCTTGGCCGGGGCCTGGGGCGGGGCGGCGGCCAGGGCGGCGGCGGCCAGCAGGGCGGTGGCCCCAAGGGCGGTGCGGACGAGATCACGCGTCTTCATGGTCGATCCTCCTCCAGGAAAGGGGCTGGGACCGCCGGGACGGGGGCACTTAGGTGTCAGCCTCACGTTCAGAGGCCCGAAAGCTTCGATAGAGTAGCAGGTCGTAAAGAATCTTCAGGCCCCCCGCGAGGATGAAGAGCGC
>JAAXXS010000053.1 GCA_013334395.1 Holophagaceae bacterium
CAGCCCTGCTGGATGCGGCGGGCGCCTGGGTGGAAGGCAGCCTGCCGGGCACCGACGCCCGCCATGCGGCCCAGGCCCTGGAGCACGGCCTGCCCGTGCTGGACGAGGCGGGGCAGCTCCTCTACGATCCGCTGCTGCCGAAGGAGAAGCTCCTGATCCTGGGCGCCGGCCACGTGGGCACGGCCCTGGCCGCCTTGGTGCCGAGCCTCGGCTTCGAGGTGACGGTGGGGGATGACCGGCCCTCGTTCCTGGAGCCGCGCCGGTTTCCTGGGGGCGTCTACACCCTGGGCGGCTCCTACGCCGACATCGTCGGAGCCTTCCCCTTCGATGCGTCCACCTCGGTGGTGATCGTCACCCGGGGGCACCTCAGCGACCTGGAGTGCGTGCGGTTGATCCTCCGCAAGCCCTATCGCTACGCCGGCTTCATGGGCAGCCTGCGCAAGACCCGGCTGGTGCTGGACCAGGTGGCCACCGAGGGCTTCGATCCCGCCAAGGTGGCGGCGCTGCGGGCGCCCATCGGCCTGGAGATCGGCGCGGAGACCCCCGAAGAGCTGGCGGTGGCTCTGGCCGCGGAGCTCATCGCCGCACGCCGCAAGAGCCCCGCCTACGCAGCCACCCACGCGGCCCGTCAGGCCCGGCGCCAGACCCCATGACCCTGGCCGCCGCGCTGCTGCCCCTGCTGCCCGGGGGCGCGGGCGTCATCGCCTTCGTCGGCGCGGGCGGCAAGACCAGCGCCCTCTTCCACCTGGCCCGGGAACTAGCTGCTGAAGGCCGCCGCGTGCTGCTCACCAGCACAACCCACCTGATGGATCCCCGAGGCGAAGCCGTCCGGCCCCCGCTGACCCTGGTGCTGCGGCCTGACCTGGAGGCTCTGCCGGGGGCCTGCGAGCTGCCCGAGGCCCTGCCGGGGCTCACGGTGTTGATGGCCCGCCCGGCCGTGGAGCCCGGCAAGCTCAAGGGCGTCCACCCGGACTGGATTCCGGCTCTGAAGGCGTCCTGGGACTTCGTCCTGGTGGAGGCCGACGGCTCGCGCCGCCTGCCGCTCAAGGCGCCCGCGGAGTACGAACCGGTCCTGCCTTCGAGCCCCGACCTGGTGGTGGGGGTCGTGGGGCTGCGCAGCTTGGGCCAACCGATGGACGGCCGGACCGTCCACCGGCCCGAGCGCTTTCGCGATCTCACGGGCTGCGCCCTGGGCGAGCCCCTCACATGGGACCATGTGGTGGCCCTGGCCCGCCATTCCCAGGGCCTCTTCAAGGACGCTCCGGGACCCCGAGTCATGCTGCTCAACCAGGCCGACCAGGCCACGACCCTGCCCACCGCGAGCCAGCTCGCGGTGCTGCCTGCGGATCGGGTCCTGCTGACCACGCTGGCGCCGACGGTTCGCATCCTGGCCTGTGGTTCGGGGAGGCGCCCATGAGCCTGCTGCACGGAGAGCTCGTCGTGGTGCGGGGCGCGGGCGACCTGGCCACGGGCTGCATCCTGCGGCTGGTGCGCGCGGGGTTCCGCGTGGTGGCCCTGGAGGTTGCGGAACCCAGCGCCATCCGCCGCACGGTCAGCCTCTCCGAGGCGATGTACGAAGGCCGCGCCTGCGTGGAGGGCCTCGAGGCCCGGCGCTGCGACACGCTGCCCAGGACCTGGGCGAGCGGCGATCCCGTGCCGATCCTGCTGGATCCCGAGGGCCGCTGCCTGGAACATCTCCGGCCCGTGGCCCTGGTGGACGCCATCCTCGCCAAGCGCAACCTGGGCACACGGCTCGACATGGCCCCGGTGGTGGTGGCCCTGGGCCCGGGGTTCGAGGCGGGCCGGGACGCCCACGCGGTCGTTGAGACCAACCGGGGCCACGACCTGGGCCGGGTGCTGCTGACCGGCTGTGCCGAGCCCAACACCGGCGTGCCCGGCCTCATCGCGGGCCGCGGCGGGGAGCGCGTGATCCATGCGCCCGTGGCGGGCTTGGTGGAGCCCTGCTGCGCCATCGGCGACCGCGTGCGGGCGGGCGATCCGGTGCTGAGGATTCAGGGCGTGACGGTCTGCTCGGCCATCGACGGCGTGGTGCGGGGCCTCATCCGCCCCGGCTTTGTGGCCAAAGCTGGCCTCAAGGTGGCGGACGTGGATCCCCGGGGTGAGCGGGAGCACTGCTTCACGGTGTCCGACAAGGCCCGGGCCATCGCCGGCGGGGTCCTGGAGGCCATCCTGATGCTGGGGGCCGGGGAGGCCCGATGATCTACCTGGACAACGCGGCCACCAGCCACCCCAAGGCCCCTGGCGTCTCGGCGGCCGTGGCGTGCTGTCTCGACGAGGGCGCCTGCAGCCCGGGCCGCGGCAGCCATCCCCTGGCCCTGGCTGCGAGCCGCCTGCTCTTCGAGGCCCGCGAGGCCTGCGCGGGGTTCCTGGGGGCGACTCGTTCTGAACGCCTGATCTTCACGCCGAACGCCACCGCGGCCTTGAACCTGGCGCTTCTTGGCAGCGTCCCGCCCGGGGGGCTGGTGGCCCTCAGCAGCCTGGAGCACAACGCGGTCATGCGGCCCCTCCACCACCTGGAGGCCACCCAGGGGGTGCGGCTCCGGGCCATCCCCTTCGATGGCTGCGGCCGGCCCGATCCCGCGCGCCTCCGCGAGGCCCTGGACCAGCGGCCGGACCTCTTCGTCCTCACCACGGCCAGCAACGTCACCGGGGCGCTCACCCCTGTGGCTGAGATTGCGGAGCAGTGCGCCCGGCGTGGCATCCCGCTCTGCCTGGACGCCAGCCAGTCCGTGGGGCACCACCCCCTGCCGGTCCTGGGCCAGGTCACGTGCTTTTCGGGCCACAAGGGCCTGCTGGGTCCCACCGGCACCGGGGGCCTGCTGCTGGGGCCGGGGGACCTGCCACGGCCGCTCCTCTTCGGCGGCACCGGCAGCGCCTCCGAGCTGGAGCTCCAGCCGGACATCCTCCCGGACCGCTTTGAGCCGGGCACTCCCAACCTGCCGGGCCTGGCGGGCCTCCGGGTCGCGCTGCAGTTCCTTTCGGACACCGGGCTGCCAGCCATCCAGGCCCGGGAGGCGGCCCTCTGTGACGAGCTCCTCCGGGGCCTGCTCGCGCTGCCTGGCGTGGTTGTCCATGGGCCGAGCCCCGGCCAGCCCCGGGTGCCCGTCATCTCGCTCACGCTGCCCGACCGGGACCTGGGCGAGGTCGCCCTCGAGCTGGACCGGCGCGGGATCTGCACCCGGGTGGGCCTCCACTGCGCGCCATCCGCCCACCGCAGCCTCGGGACCTTCGCCGGGGGCGGCACCCTGCGCCTCTCACCCGGATTCTTCACCACAGACCGCGAGATCCGCGACACCCTGGAAGCCCTGGAGGCGATCCTCACGTGAAGCTCACGGCCTACACACGGTTCTCGGGCTGCGGCGCCAAGCTGGGCCCCGGCGTGCTCGAGCAGGCCCTCTGCGGGCTGGCGCAGCCCGTCTATCCCGAGTTGCTGGCGGACTTCTCGGGCAGTGAGGACGCGGGCCTGTTCCGCCTGGGCCCCCATCAGGCCCTGGTGCAGACCGTGGACTTCTTCCCGCCCATCGTGGATGACCCCTATCTCTTCGGCCGCATCGCCGCGGCCAACGCCCTGTCGGATCTCTACGCCATGGGCGCCCGGCCCATCACGGCCCTGGCCCTTGTCTGCCATCCCCTCAAGGCCCTGGGCATGGCGCCCCTCAAGGCCATGCTGGAGGGCGGACTCGCGGCCCTGACCGAGGCCGGCTGCGCCCTGCTGGGCGGGCACAGCATCGAGGACCCGGAGCCCAAGCTGGGCTATGCCGTCACGGGCCTGGTGGATCCGGACCGGGCCTGGCGGAACAACACCCTGGAGCCCGGCGGGAAGCTGATCCTGACCAAGCCCATCGGCACGGGGCTGGTGAACATGGCGCTCCGGGCCGAGTGCGCCTCGCCCGCGGCTCAGGCCGCCGCTGAGACCGCCATGGCCACCCTCAATAAGGCCGCCGCCGAGGTGCTGGCGGGGTTCCAGGTCCAGGCCTGCACGGACGTCACGGGCTTCGGCCTGGCGGGCCACGCGGCCGAGATGGCCCTGGGCGACCGCTGTGGCCTGAGCCTCTGCATGGCCCAGGTGCCCCTATTGCCTGAGGTCCAGGACTATGCCGCCATGGGCCTGATCCCCGAGGGCACCTACCGGAACCGCGAGGGGCGCCTGCGGTTCCTGCGCGGCGACCTCAGCCCCGCGAACCTGGACCTGCTCTTCGACCCCCAGACCTCGGGTGGGCTGCTGGCGGCCCTTCCCGCCGCCGAGGCCGAGGCGGCCCTGGCCGCCCTCCACGCGGCGGGGGTGCCCGCCTGGATCATCGGCGAGACCGGGGGCACTCCGGGCTTCGTGCAGGTCGTCTAGTGGTGCTCCTGCTCGCCACCTATGCCTCCAGCCACGCGGCCCTGTGGGCAGAAAAGGCTCTCAAGGTCGCCGGGGTTCCGGTCGAGCTGATCCCGGTGCCCCGCCAGGTCCAGAGCCTCTGTGGCTTCGGGTTGCTGGCCGAGGTGCCGGACGGCGCCTTATTGCAGGAGAGCGGCGCCGAGAATCTATGGCAAGTTAGAGAGCCCGAAGCGGGTCAATGGCGGAGGACCTATGAGCCCTACCTGTAGAACCCTGGACGCCCGCGGACTGCCCTGTCCCCAGCCCGTGATCCTGGCCCGGAAGGCCCTGGCCGAGGGGGGCTTCGACACCCTGGAGATCACCGTCGATGACGCGGCCTCCCGGGAGAACCTGCTGAAGTTCGGCGCCTATGCGAAGTGCCAGGTCGAGGCCGTGGACGAGGGGAGCGGCCTGACCCGCATCCGCATGAGCCCTCAGGGGTTCACTCCGGCACCGGCGCTGACCGAGGCATGCCCGCTGCCCGAGGGGGGCTTGGGTGGCGGCCCGGCAGAGGTGGTCTTCCTGTCTGCCGACAGCATCGGCCAGGGGGACCTGGACCTGGCCCGCCTGCTCATGCGCGGGTTTGTCTACACCCTGACGGAGGCCGAGCGGGTGCCCCGGCGGCTCCTGCTCATGAACAGCGGCGTGAAGCTGGCGGTGGAGGGCTCCGAGTCCCTGGCCAACCTCCAGAAGCTCGAGGCCCGGGGGGTGGAGGTGCTGGCTTGCGGCACCTGCCTCGAGTTCTTCGGCCTGACCAGCCGCCTCGGGGTGGGAGGAATCACGAACATGTATGAGATCGCCGGGCATCTCATGGAGGGACCCACCTTGAGCGTGGGATAGCCCCAGGGAAAACTGAAAATTGTGACCTCCTGCTGAAAAATTTTTACTGTTGTCTACGTCCCATTCCATACTTGCGGGGCGGGTGATTCGGGGGTTCCGCTCCCCCACTGAGGTGCCGCATGGACCACAAGATCGTGGGAAAAAACACCCAGAGGCTCGATGCCGTCGCCAAGGTCACCGGCCGGGCCATGTATACGGACGACTTCTTCGAGCGGGACATGCTGGTGGGCAAGGTCCTCCGCAGCCCCCATGCCCACGCCCGGGTCACGCGCATCGACGCCTCCAAGGCCAAGGCCCTGCCCGGCGTGGTGGCGGTCCTCACCCCCGCGGACCTGCCGAAGATCAAGTTCGCCACGGCGGGGCACCCCTGGTCCCTGGATCCCGGGCACCGGGACGTCGAGGACCGGCTGATCCTCACCGACAAGGCCCGCTTCGTGGGCGACGCCATCGCGGCGGTGGTGGCCGAGGACCTGCTCACGGCGGAGAAGGCTCTGCACCTCATCGAGGTCGAGTACGAGGTGCTGCCCCACGTGCTCACCGCCGAGGACGCCATGCAGGAGGGGGCTCCGCTCCTCCACGAGAACCGGCCCGGCAACATCGTGAGCTCCTTCGGCGTCCAGTTCGGGGACGTGGAAGCCGAGTTCCAGAACGCGGAAGTCATCTTCGAGGGCGACTACGAGACCAGCATCGTCCAGCACTGCCACATCGAGTCCATGAGCGCCTACGCCTTCGTGGACTCCGACGGGCGGGTGGTGGTGAACTCCTCCACCCAGATCCCCCACATCGTCCGGCGCATCGTGGCCCAGGCCCTGGGCCTCTCCTGGGGCCGGGTGAAGGTCATCAAGCCCTACATCGGCGGCGGCTTCGGCAACAAGCAGGACGTGGTGGTGGAGCCCCTGACGGCCGCCATGAGCCTGGCGGCAGGCGGGCGGCCCGTGCGCTACTGCATGACCCGGGAGGAGGTCTTCATCGACACCCGCACCCGGCACGGCATGAAGCTCCACCTCAAGACCGCCCTCACCCGGGAGGGGAAGCTCCAGGGCATCCACATGCAGGTGCTGAGCAACACCGGCGCCTACGCCTCCCACGGCCACTCCATCGCCATGTCCGCCGGCGGGAAGTTCCGGCCCCTGTACGACTTCCGGGCCATCAAGTACGAGCCCAAGACGGTCTACACCAACCTGCCCGTGGCCGGCGCCATGCGCGGCTACGGCACGCCCCAGATCTTCTTCGCGCTGGAGAGCCACCTGGACGACATCGCCCGGAAGCTGGAGATGGATCCCATCGAGCTGCGCCGGAAGAACCTCATCAAGCTGGGTCACCAGGACCCCCTCACCAAGAACGTGGTCCGCTCCTTCGGCATTCCCGAGTGCATCGAGAAGGGCAAGGAGCTCATCCACTGGGAGGAGAAGAAGCAGGCGCACCAGGGCCAGACCGGCCACCTGCGCCGGGGCCTGGGCATGGCCTGCTTCGCCTACGCCTCGGGCACCCATCCAGTGGCCCTGGAGCTGGCGGGCGCCCGCATCGTCATGAACCAGGACGGCTCCGTCACCCTGCAGGTGGGCGCCACGGAGATCGGCCAGGGCAGCGACACAGTCTTCGCGCAGATCACCGCCGAGACCCTGGGGCTGCCCGTGGACATGGTCCACGTGGTCACCACCCAGGACACGGACATCACCCCCTTCGACTCCGGCGCCTACGCCTCGCGGCAGACCTTCGTCACGGGCATCGCCGTGCGCAAGGCGGCCCTGGAGGTCCGGCAGAAAGTGCTGGAGGTGGCCGCCCGCCGCACGGGCCTGACCCCCGCCGAGATGGACATCCGGGACCGGATGATCGTCGAGACCAGCCTGGGCCGCACGGTCTGCAGCCTGGGAGACGTGGCCATGGACTCCTTCTACGACCGGCTCCTCGCCGCCCCCATCACCAGTGACACCTCCGCCAACGTGCGCATCAACGCCATGTCCTACGGGGCCACCTTCGTGGAAGTGGAAGTGGACATCCAGACGGGCCGGGTGGAGGTCACCGAGCTCTGGAACATCCACGACTCGGGCACCATCATCAACCCCAAGCTGGCCGAGGGCCAGGTCCACGGTGGCGTCAGCATGTCCCTGGGGGCCGCGCTGCTGGAGCAGATGCTCTTCGACCCCGTCACCGGCAAGCCCCTGAACCCCAACCTGCTCGACTACAAGCTGCCCACGGTCCTGGACACCCCCAAGATCAACGCGGCCTTCGTGGAGACCTTCGACGCGGCGGGCACCTTCGGCTCCAAGTCCCTGGGTGAGTGCCCGACGATCTCCCCGGCCCCGGCGGTGCGCAACGCCGTCATGGACGCCACCGGCGTGGCCTTCCACAAGATCCCCCTCTACCCGCAGGTGGTGTTCGAGAAGTTCCGGGAAGCCGGGCTCCTGGCCGAAAGGAGCGTGCAGCATGTTTGACATCTGCGAACTCTGCGAACCCGAGACCCTGGCGGAGGCCAAGGCGATCTTCCGCGCCAATCCCGAGCTCAAGGTCATCGCCGGCGGCACCGATGTGCTCATCCGGATGCAGCACGGGAACCTGGCCGGAGCGGGCCTGCTCAGCCTGCGGAACATCCCGCACCTGGACGAGGTCCAGCTGCTGGCGGACGGCACGATCTCGGTCGGCGCCATGGCGCCCTTCACCCGGATCTTCGAGCACGAGCTCATCCGCAAGCTCGTGCCCGTGCTGGGCGAGGCCTCGGTGTCCATGGGCGGCCCCCAGGTGCGCAACGTGGCCACCATCGGCGGCAACCTCTGCAACGGCGCCGTGTCCGCGGACAGCGCCTCCACGCTCTTCGCCCTGGACGCGCTGCTGAAGCTGGAGACCGCCGAGGGCGAGCGCATCATCCCCATGCGCGACTTCTACGCGGGCCCCGGCAAGGTGAACCTGCTGCCCGGCGAGCTGCTGGTGGCCATCCTTATCCCCCGCGAGGGCTACGAGGGCATGGGCGGCCACTACATCAAGTTCGCGCCCCGGAAGGCCATGGACATCGCCACCCTGGGGGTCGCCGTGGTCTGCAAGATCCGGGAGAACCGCTTCGTGGAGCTGCGCATCGGCCTGGGCGTGGCCGCGCCCGTGCCGGTCCGCTGCTTCGAGGCTGAGGACTACGCCAAGGGCCGCGAGGTGACCTGGGAGTGCGTCCAGGAGATCGCCCGGCTGGCGCTGAAACCCGCCAAGGCCCGCTCTTCCTGGCGCGCCTCCAAGGACTACCGGGAACACCTGATTGAAGTGCTGGCCCAGCGCGCGGTGGCCGAAGCCGTGAAGCGGGGAGGAGGTTGCTGTGCTGACTAAGAACGCCGCAGGCGTGAAGGCCCGGAAGCGGCTCTGCATGACCGTGAACGGACGGGCTGTGGAGATCGAGATCGACATCCGCGAGTCCCTGCTGGACGTGCTGCGGGACCGCCTGCAGTTCACCGGCGTGAAGCAGGGCTGCTCCGTCGGCGAGTGCGGCGCCTGCACGGTCCTCCTCGACGGCACCCCCGTGAACTCCTGCATCTACCTGGCGGCCTGGGCTCACGGGAAGACCGTCGTCACCATCGAGGGCCTCGCCCAGGACGGGAAGCTCACGCCGGTGCAGGAAGCCTTCGTGGACGAGGGCGCCATCCAGTGCGGCTTCTGCACGCCGGGCGTGGTGCTCTCCACCACCGCCATGGTGGACAGCGGGAAGTGCTTCACCCATGACGAAGTGCGCCGGGAGTTGTCCGGCCACCTCTGCCGCTGCACCGGCTACCAGAAGATCGTGGACGCCGCCGAACGGGCGCTGCGCGAGGCGGATGTCGCCGCCGACGAGCACCCGGTTTAACGAATCATCCCGCTAGGAGTCCCCGTGATCGGCGCTTCTTCCATCCGGAAGGAAGGCCGTGCCAAAGTCCTCGGCACCGCCATCTACACTGACGACAAGTTCATGCCCGGTGCCCTCCACGGGCTGACCGTGCGCTCCGAGGTGCCGCGCGGCATCCTGCGGGCGATCCACTTCGGCGAGGGCATCCCCTGGGAGGAGTTCACCCTCGTCACGGCGGCGGACATCCCCGGCACGAACCTGGTGGCCTCGGTGGTGGACGACCAGCCCTTCCTGATCGGGATCGGCGAGGAGATCACCCACTCCCAGCAGGCGGTGCTCCTGCTGGCCCATGCGGACCGCCACCTGGCCGAGAAGGCCCGCCGGGCCGTGCGCCTGGAGATCGAGGAGCTGCCTGCGGTCCTGGACATCCAGAGCTCCCTCGACCTGCAGCCGCTGATCTACGGCACGAACAACCTGCTGAAGGAGATCCGCATCGCCAAGGGCGACCCCGACCCCATCTGGGCCCAGGCGGCCCACGTCATCGAGGGCGAATACCGCACCGGTGCCCAGGAGCAGATGTATATCGAGCCCAACGCCATGCTGTCCGTGGTCGAGCCCAAGGACGGGCTGCTGCAGGTGACGGTCTGGGGCTCCCTGCAGTGCCCCTACTACGTGCACGGCGCGCTCAAGCAGCTCTTCGGCCTGCCCGAGAAGCAGGTGCGGGTGGTGGCCATGGAGATGGGCGGGGCCTTCGGCGGCAAGGAGGACTACCCCTCCGTCAACGGCGGCCACGCGGCATTGCTGGCCTGGAAGAGCGGCAAGCCCGTGAGGCTGATCTACGACCGCGAGGAGGACCTGGCCTGCACCACCAAGCGGCACCCCTCCCGCACGCGGCTCCGCACGGCCTTCGACGCGGACGGGAACCTGCTGGCCCTGGAGGCGGACTTCATCCTGGATGGCGGCGCCTATGCCACGCTATCGCCGGTGGTGCTCAGCCGCGGCGCCGTCCACGCGGCCGGCGTCTACCGCTGCCCCCACGTGCGCATCCACGCCCGGGCCGTGGCCACCAACACGCCGCCCCCGGGAGCCTTCCGCGGCTTCGGCGCGCCCCAGAGCCTCTTCGCCATGGAGCGCCACATGGACCGCTGCGCCCGGCAGCTGAGCCTGGACGCCGTGGAGCTGCGCAAGAAGAACTTCCTCCGCATGGGCGACACCATGGCCACGGGCCAGGTGATCCGTGAGGACCTGGACCTGGCCGGCCTCATGGACCGGGCCCTGGCCGCCATTGGCTACCGCGACAAGCGCGCGGCCTTCGCTCTCACCAATCCCGAGGACGGCCCCATCAAGCGGGGCGTCGGCTTCTCGGTCTTCATGCACGGCTGCGGCTTCACAGGCAACGGTGAGTCCCACGTGGCCTCCGTGGCCGGGGTCGAGGGCCTGGCGGATGGCACCGTGGCGGTGCTGGCGGCCTCCACCGAGATGGGGCAGGGCAAGAACACGGTGTTCGCCCAGATCGTGGCCGAGGCCCTGCAGCTGCCCGTGGAGCTGGTGGACACCGCCCCGGTGGACACGGACCGCGTGCCCAACAGCGGCCCCACCGTGGCCTCCCGCAGCACCATGATGGTGGGCCGGATCCTGGAGGACGCCGCCATCGGCTTCAAGCAGGCCCTGGTGCAGCAGGGCTTCCTGGCGGAGCCCTACACCCCCGCCTCCTTCCAGGCTGCCGTGGCCAAGGCCGTGGCCGCCCTGGGTTCCCTGAGGTGCTACGGGCAGTACCACCGTCCTCCTGGCCTCCAGTGGAACGACGTCACCTATCAGGGCGACGCCTACCCCACCTACTCCTGGGCCTGCTATGCCGCCGAGGTGGCGGTGGACCTGGACACGTTCGAAGTGAAGGTCGCCGACTTTGTCGCCGTGCAGGAGGTGGGCCGGGTGGTCAATCCCACTCTGGCCGCGGGCCAGATCGAGGGGGGCGTGGCCCAGGGCATCGGCTGGGGCCTCTGGGAAGAGGTCGCCATGCAGCGCGGCCGCATGATCAACAACCAGATGACCAACTACATCATCCCCACCAGTGTGGACCTGCCGCGCATCCAGGTGATCTTCCTGGAGAACGCCCACGCGGGCGGCCCTGGCGGGGCCAAGGGCATCGGCGAGCTGCCCATGGACGGCCCCGCGCCGGCCGTGGTGAACGCCCTCGAAAATGCCCTGGGCGCGCTGCGCCTGGACGAGGTGCCCATGACTCCGGACCGGCTGCTGGAGCGCTGCGAGGAGGTCTCCCATGGCTGACCGGATCGACCTGTCTCTGAAGATCAACGGCGCGGACCACCACGTCAGCGTGCACCCCTTCGCCCGGCTCCTGGACGTGTTGCGCGAGGACCTGCGCCTCACGGGCACCAAGGAGGGCTGCGGCGAGGGCGAGTGCGGCGCCTGCACGGTGTTGCTCAACGGCCGGGTGGTGAACAGCTGCCTGGTGCCGGCGGTGCAGGCCCAGGGGGCCGAGGTTGTTACCGTGGAGGGCCTGGCCGAGGGGGAGAACCTGTCCAGCCTCCAGGCCGCCTTCCTCACCCACAACGGCGCCCAGTGCGGCTTCTGCACGCCGGGCATGCTGGTCTCGGCCACGGATCTCATCAACCGCTGCCCCAACCCCAGCGATGACGAGATCCGCGACGGCCTCGCCGGGAATCTCTGCCGGTGCACCGGCTACGCCAAGATCCTGGATGCGGTCCACTCGGCCGCCGAGCGGGAGGCCGCCCGATGAGAGGCTTCCTGCCCGACTTCGATGTCCGCGTGCCCGCCAGCTTGAGCGAGGCCCTCGAGCTCATGGCCCAGGCCCCCGGTACCTTCACGCCCCTGGCCGGTGGGACGGACCTGATGGTGGTCTAC
This sequence comes from Holophagaceae bacterium, assembly GCA_013334395.1. GTDB lineage: Bacteria > Acidobacteriota > Holophagae > Holophagales > Holophagaceae > Geothrix. The sequence continues at coordinate 11,904 of JAAXXS010000053.1, forward strand.
AACGCGGGCCGCCTGAAGCCCACCTGCTTCCTGGACCTGTCCGGCCTGGCGGAGCTGCGCGGCATCGAGGAGGACGCCACCAGCCTGCGCTTCGGCGCCCTGACCACCTTCACGGACCTCCGCGAGTGTCGCGCGGTCCACCAGCACTTCCCGAACCTGGTGAAGAGCGCCCGGGCCACGGGGGCCCTGGCCATCCAGAACCGCGGCACCCTGGCGGGCAACATCGCCAATGCCAGCCCCGCGGCGGACACCCCGCCCAGCCTGCTGGCCTACGGCGCCGAGCTGGAGCTGGTCTCGCCCCGGGGCCTCCGGCGCGTGGCCTATGACCAGTTCCACCAGGGCTACAAGCGCCTGGACCTGGCCGCCGACGAGCTGCTTGCGCGGATCACTGTGCCCAAGCCCAGCGGCCGGGGCTTCCACTACTTCCGCAAGGTGGGCACCCGGCAGGCCCAGGCCATCTCCAAGACCTGCCTGGCCGCCTACGCCCGGATCGAGGATGGCTGTGTGGCCGAGCTGCGCATAGGCCTCGGCTCCGTGGCCCCGGCGCCCGTGCGGGCCCGGAACGCGGAAGCCGCGCTGCGGGGCCAGCCCCTGGCCAGCCTGCCCGTGGCGGCCGCGCGGGAGGCCCTGCTGGCCGACATGAGCCCCATCGACGACATCCGTGCCACCGCCCAATACCGCAGCGTGGTCACCCGGAACCTGCTGGGCCAGATGCTCAGGGAGCTGGCGGGCCTATGAAGCGGAAGATCGCACTGCTGGCGGTGGGCGGGAATGCCCTGCTCCGGGAAGGGGAGTGGGGTCTCCAGGAGGATCAGCTGGCCAATGCCCGGGAGACCGCGGAGATGCTGGCCCGGGTGGTGGCGGAGGGCTACGCCCTCTGTGTGGTTCACGGCAACGGCCCCCAGGTGGGAAACCTGCTGATCCAGCAGGAGGCCGCTGCTGGCCAGATTCCTCCCTACACGCTGGACATCTGCGGGGCCATGACCCAGGGCTCCATGGGCTACATGCTGGAGCGCATGCTCATCAACCGCCTGCGCTTCATCGGCCAGGCGGCGCCCGTCACCTCGGTGCTCACCGAGGTGGTGGTGGACAAGGAGGACCCGGGCTTCCAGAACCCCGCCAAGCCCGTGGGGCCCTTCTATGCCCCGACCCGGGCCAAGGAATTGATGCGGACCAAGAAGTGGAAGATGAAGGAGGATGCCGGCCGCGGCTGGCGGAAGGTGGTGCCTTCGCCCCGCCCCCTGGAGATCGTCCAGCTGGAGGCCATCAAGCTGCTGCTTCAGGCCGGACACTCGGTCATCGCCGGGGGCGGCGGGGGCATCCCGGTGATCCGGGACTCCAGCGGCTTTCTGGTGGGCGTCGAGGCCGTGATCGACAAGGACCGGCTCAGCGCCCTGCTGGCGGCGGAGCTGGGCGCGGACCTGTTCATCATCCTCACGGGCGTCGCCAAGGTGGCCCTGGACTTCGGCAAGCCCACCCAGCGCTGGGTGGACCGCCTCACGGCCGCCGAGGCCCGGCAGCACCTGGCCGAGGGCCAGTTCCCGGCGGGCAGCATGGGCCCCAAGATCGAGAGCGCCCTGGCCTTCCTGGAGGGCGGCGGCCACGAGGTGCTCATCACCACCGCCGAGGCCCTGGCCACCGAGGACCCGGCCACGGTCGGCACCCGCATCGTGGCGGGCTGAACACAACCGCCCGCCCAGGCATCCCATCCCCGAGGGGAAACCACCCCTCTTTGGCTTTGTCTTTGATTTTGATGCAGTTACATTCATAGGATGAGTAGGGGTTTTGGGAGATAGATAAAAAAATTTTTTTCGAATGAAAAAAATTATTGACCTGCCTGTCGAGATTCCTAGAATTGAACTGCAACTTGACGCACAACTCCCCAGAGCTTGCTGCGCGGAAATAGCGATCCCTGGGGACACGAAGCGAACACCCAACAGGTCAAGAGAGGGGAGGGAGCCATGGAATTCACGCTCAACACTCGTCCCATTAGCTACAGCCTCGATCCGGACATGGAGGTGCTCACCTACCTGCGGGAAGTGGCCGGCATCCTCAGTCCCAAGGACGGCTGCTCCGGCGAGGGTGTCTGCGGCTGCTGCACCATCCTCGTGGAGGGCAAGCCGCGCCTCAGCTGCCGCATGAAGATGAAGGAGCTCGATGGCAAGAGCCTCACGACCGTGGAGGGCCTCAGCCAGGCCGAGCAGGACGCCTTCGCCGACGCCTTCGTGGTCAAGGGCGGCGTCCAGTGCGGCTTCTGCACCCCTGGCATCGTCATGAAGGCCGCCGCCATCGTGCGGAAGAATCCCGATCCCAGCCGCCAGGAGATCACCGAGGGCCTCTCGGGAAACATCTGCCGCTGCACCGGCTACAAAAAGGTTGTGGACTCCATCGCCTGCGCCGCCGAGGCCCTGCGCGAGGGCAAGGCCGTGGAATACCCGGGTGGCACCGGCAAGGTCGGCACCCGGCACCCCAAGTACACAGGCCGCGAGGCCGTGCTGGGCCAGCGGGTCTTCGTGGGGGACATGAAGGAACCGGACATGATCTGGGCGGCCCTGCGCTTCTCGGACCACCCGCGGGCCAAGGTTCTCAAGATCGACATCTCGGAAGCCCTGGCGACACCCGGCGTCGTGAAGGTGCTCACCGCCAAGGATGTCCCCGCCAAGCGCCAGATGGGCTCCATCACCATGGACTGGCCGGTGCTGGTGGCCGAGGGCGAGATCACCTGCTTTGTGGGCGATGTGCTTGCCACGGTGGCCGCCGAGACCGAGGCCATCGCCCGAGCCGCCGCCGCCAAGGTGAAAGTGGAATACGAGGTGCTGGCGCCCGTCACGGACGTGTTCGAGGCTCTGCAGCCGGGCGCCGACCAGGTCCATCCGATGTTCCCGGGCAACGTGCTGCACCGGGCCTCGGTGACCGTGGGCGATGCGGAGACGGCACTGGCCGGCTCGGCCTTCGTGACCCGCAACCGTTTCACCACCCAGCGCGTCGAGCACGCCTTCCTGGAGCCCGAGGCCACCCTGGCCCTGCCCTGGCAGAAGGACGGCCGACCCGGCGTGAAGCTCTACAGCTGCAGCCAGGGCGTCTATGAAGATCGCCACCAGGTCGCGCTGCTCCTGGGCCTGCCCAAGGAGCTGGTGAACGTGGTGCAGGTGCAGAACGGCGGCGGCTTCGGGGGCAAGGAGGACATCACCACCCAGAGCCACGTGGCGATGCTGGCCTGGTCCACGGGCCGTCCGGCCATGCTGCGCCTCACCCGCCAGGACTCCCTGCGCATGCACACCAAGCGGCACCCCATCGTCATGGACTACG
>JAAXXS010000233.1 GCA_013334395.1 Holophagaceae bacterium
ATGGTCCAACGGCGGCTGTAGCTCAGTTGGTTAGAGTACTGGATTGTGATTCCAGATGTCGCCGGTTCGAGCCCGGTCAGCCGCCCCAGATTGAAATGGCCCCCCCACGGGGGCTTTTTCGATAGGGTCTCGGCGATCGGGCAACGCTTGCCCTTTGCCCTTTGCGCGTATGCCCCTAATTGCCAAAAATCGTCACAATCCACCTCTTTGTCGTCAAATTTATCCAACCTTCTGCCACCATCCATTCGGCACGATTGACCCCACCAACCTTTTGCCTGGGGTGGCCAGCTGCCACCGCTAGGAATTCGCTTGCTACCACGCTCCCCCCATCCCTCCCGGTCCACCGGCCGCCACCCCCTGACTGGAGCCCGCCTCCCGGCAGGAAGGTCCCTTCTTCGTCGACTGCTCCTGCTCGCGGCGCTCTTGACCCTGCCCCTCACCGCCGAAGCTCCGCTCCGCTTCGGTGTGCTGGCCTTCCGCCCCAAGGCGCAGGCCCTGGCGCAGTGGCAACCCCTGGCCACAAGCCTTGAGCGGTCCCTGGGTCAGAAGATCGAGCTGAGCGCCTACAGCTACCCCGAGTTCAACAGCGCCATGGCCGCCAAGGCCGTGGACGTGATCCTCACCAACCCGGGACACTTCGTCGCGCTCAGCCGCCAGTTCCACTTATCGGCCCCCCTCGTCACCCTGGTTGGCCTGGAGGGGCCGCACGCCTCTGCCACCTTCGGCGGCGTGATCTTCACCCGGGCCGATGCCTCGGGCATCAACACCCTCGCCGACCTGGCGGGCAAGCGCATCGCCACCGCGGACACCCAGTCCCTCGGGGGCTACCAGATGCAGGCGTTTGAGCTGGCGGAGAGGGGGGTGCCTCTTCCCTCCGGCGGTCGGCTCGTCCTCACCGGAATGCCCCACGACAAGGCCTTCGAGGCTGTCCTCACGGGCCGAGCCGAGGTGGGCTTCGTGCGCAGTGGGGTGCTGGAGGCCATGGCCCAGGAAGGCCGCCTTGATCCAGCCCTCGTGAAAGTCATCCACCGTCAGGACCACGCAGCCTTCCCCTACGCCACTTCCACTCCGCTCTACCCGGAGTGGCCAGTGGCGGTGACCTCCCAGGTCGAGGGACCACTCGCCCAGAGACTGGCCGTCGCGCTGCTGTCCCTGCAGGCCCAGGGCCCCGCGACCCGCAGTGCCGGCATCCAAGGCTTCACGGTGCCCTCAAATTACAATGGCGTGGAGACCGTCCTGCGGCGGCTCCGCCTCCCGCCCTTCGACGCGGCCCCCGACTTCACGCTCACCGACCTGTGGCGCAGGCATCTCCCGGAGACCACGGCCTTCGCCGTGCTGCTGCTGCTCCTGGCGGCCACGAGCGCCGGTCTCGCCTTCCAGAACCGCCGGGTCCGCCAGGCCCGCCTGCACTTCGCCACCCTCTTCGAGCACTCGCCGGAACCCATGTGGATCATCGCCGACGGCCGCTTCATCGACTGCAACCCGGCGGGCGTCCGCATCTTCGGCCATGCCGACAAGGCCTCCCTGCTGGCGCGCCCTTCGGACGATCTGTCGCCCCCGCACCAGCCCGACGGCGAGGCCTCGCGCGGCAAGGCCCAGCGCATGCTGGGCGCGGTGGCCAAGGGGGAGCCCCAGCGCTTCGAGTGGGTCTACCTCCGGGCTGACGGCAGCCCGTTCAGCGCCATCCTCAGCCTCACGCCAACCACCCTCGAGGGGCGCCCCGTGAGCCTGGCCGTGGGTCATGACATCTCGGACCTGAAGGGGGCAGAGGAGGCGCGGCGCCTGCTCGAAGCCCAGTTCCACCAAGCCATGAAGCTGGAGAGCCTGGGGAGCCTCGCCGGCGGAGTTGCCCACAACATGAACAACGTGCTGGGCGCGATCCTCGGCCTGGCCTCCAGCCTGCGCTCCCAGGCCGAGCCCGTCTCGCCCACCGCCAAGAGCCTCGACACCATCGTCAACGCCTGTCTCCGGGGCCGGGGCGTAGTGAAGGGCCTGCTCTACTTCGCCCACAAGGACCTCCAGGAGGAGCGGGCCATCCAGCTCAATGACCTGGTCAGAGAGATGACCCTCCTGCTGGGCCAGACGATGCTCAACCGGGTCCAGCTGGAGCTGGACCTGGAAGAGGACCTCGGCGAGCTTCGCGGAGATGCCGGGGCGGTGAGCCATGCCCTCATGAACCTCTGCGTCAACGCCATGGATGCCATGCCTGCGGGCGGGACCATCTGGATCCAGACACGCCTCAGCCCCGATGGCGGACTGGCGCTGCACGTGCGCGACTCCGGCGCGGGAATGCCCCCGGAGGTGCTGGCCCGAGCCATGGAGCCCTTCTTCACCACCAAGCCGCACGGCAAGGGCACGGGGCTTGGCCTGTCCATGATCTACGGCACCATGAAAGCCCATGACGGCAGGTTCGAGCTGAAGAGCCAGCCGGGCCTCGGGACCGAGGCCATCCTCCTCTTCCCCGCCGCCCGCGTGGAGCACCGCGCGCCCGCCCCGGGCCTCGCCGCCGGGCCCGCGTCAGCCCTGGCGCCTCCGCTGACCATCCTCCTGGTGGACGACGATGACCTCATCCGCGAGTCCGTCACCGAGGTGCTGCAGTTCCTGGGACACCGGCCCCTGAGCGCCCCCGGCGGGCAGGAGGCGCTGCGCCTGCTGGAGGAGGGGCTCCCGGTGGACCTGGTGATCCTCGACATGAACATGCCCGTCATGAACGGCGCCGAGACGCTGCCGCGGGTGCTGGCGCTGCGCCCAAGCCTCCCTGTGCTGATGGCCACGGGTTACAGCGACGAGGACATCCTGCCGCTGCTGGTGGGACGACCCAACGTCCAGAGTCTCCGGAAGCCCTTCAGCATCCAGGAGCTCGCGGACCGGCTGGCGGACCTGAAGATCAGGTCTGCAGAGCCCGTGGCCTGAACCGGCGCGAAGCGCTGCCAGACCAACCGACCCGCGAAGGACCCATGCCAACAGCACTCAGGGGCGGTGGGTCCTGCGGGTGGCAGCGGCAAACGGGGCCGCGAGGGCACCTGGGATGCGTGGGGGGGCCAGGCGAGAGCCTAGTTCCAGGTGTATTTCGTGCTGGTGGGGTAGTTGTGCAACTTGCTGTGGCAGGTAAGGGCGCAGCCTCCCCGTCCCTGGGTGGCGGTCACCGTGTAGGTCAGGGCACCGGTGGCAGGCGAGGATCCGCCTCCGAACTTGATGGTGTCGCTGGAGAGCTGGTCCGTGGCGGTGCGGACGGCCGTGGTGTCCAGATATTTGAAGTGGTTGACCACCCCGGTGCGGTTGTTCGTGCTGGTGGACATGTCGTGGCAGTGATCGCAGGTCTGGTTGTGGTCCCCTGGGTTGTTGTGGCGGCCGGTAGCGTCGTTCCACTGCGTGGCACTCGAGGTGATCTTGTGGCAGGTGATGCACCAGGTGTTGGCATTCACCGTGAGGGTGCCGGTCTGCCACCCGGGGGTGACCTGACCGCCATGGCAGCTGACATTGGAGCAGGTGAAGGCCGAGGCGCTGCTGACGAAGCCCGCGGGACCGCTCTGGGCGTTGAAGGTGGCATGGATGGCCACCGAGGCTGGTCCCGAGGTGATGGGTGAGGCCGCCCGCTTGTTGGCGTTGCTGTAGTGGGTGTTGGCCGTGTCCCCAGGCAGCGACTTGAAGTGGCAGGCCTGGCACCGGGGGAAGGCTGCGCTCGCCAGGCCCGTGGGCAGCGCCGGGGTGGCCCGCGTGAAGGTC
>JAAXXS010000234.1 GCA_013334395.1 Holophagaceae bacterium
GCCTGGTCCTACTCGGAAGAGGGCATCCAGGCCTGCGTGGCCGAAGCCGCCAAGCAGGGCCGCAAGGTGGCGGGCCTCGTCATCACCAGCCCCGACAACCCCACGGGCCAGACCCTCACCCTGGAGCGCCAGATCGCCCTGGGCCGCGCGGCCCTCGAAGCGGGCGTGGCCTTCGTGCTCTACGACTGGATGTACCACGCCGTCACCGATGGCGGGATGACCGATGTGAACGCGCTGCTGCTGGCCTTCGAGCCCGCATTCCGCAGCCGCATCATGGTGCTGGACGGCATCACCAAGTGCCTGGGCGGCTCCAACATCCGCAACTGCCACCTGCTGGCCCCCGAGGCCGTGGTGAAGATGATCGTGGCCCAGTCCTCGCACACGGTGATCCCCTCCTTCTTCAGCCTGGCCGTGGCCATGGCCGCCTATGAGAAGGGCCTGCAGGAGGCCGCGGCGCCCATCATCGGCCCCTGCCGCGAGAGCCGCGCCTGGCTTCGCACCTACCTCAAGGAGCAGGGCCTCACCCACATCATCGGGCAGGGCTACTACGCCTTCATCAAGGTCGCCGACGCCCTCCAGGCCAAGGGCTGGACGGATACCGATCCCATGGGCCAGTACCTGGCCGAGAACAACGGCGTGGCCATCGTGCCCGGCGCCTTCTTCAGCCCCTACGGCGGCGACTGGATCCGGTTCTCCTACGCCACCCCCGTGGAGCGCACCAAGGGTGCCGCCGAGCGCCTCGTCGCCGCGCTGAATGAACTGAAGAAGTGATTCGCCACCAAGGCATCAAGGCCCTTTACACCTCGCGTATCGGCGAAGCCGATACGCGAGACAAACAGATTATTGGTGGAATGCATTACTGACTGTCCGGAGTCCCCGTGTTTGACCTGAATGCCTTCGTCGAGAAGTTCCAGCTGGCCCGGCGCACGGCGCTGGAGACGCGGCCCGGCGGCGGCCTTTGCGGACTCGAGCTGGAATGGAACCTGGTGGACCCGCAGTTCCGCCCCCTGCTCACGGTGGGCACCGGCCCGGACCACATGTCCTTCGTGGATCACCTGCGCACCAAGGTGCTCTCGCCCTGGACCGAGGAATACCACCAGCTCGAGGTGTTCCACTGGATGATCGAGTGGGTCACCCGGCCCTACCACACCCCCAAGGGCGCCGTGTATGAAGGGCGCCTGCTGGAGGCGGCCCTCATCAACGCGCTGGCCAAGACCAGCCGCGCCTTCGGCGAGCCGATCCACTACTGGCACGGCAACCTGCTCGTGCTGCCCAAGATCGGCCCCGACTGCGTGCCCGAGTCCTGGCACCTGGCCAAGCGCCGCTACCTCCAGCGCTGCGTGGAGCTCTACGGCACCGAGCTGGCCACGGCAGGCACCCACTCCAACCTGAGCCTGCCCGAGCCCATGCTGGCCTGGGACTTCATGCACCTGCCGGCCTCGGAGCGCGGCGAGATCCACCTGGACGACTACAAGAACCAGGTCTACATCACCGGCACGCGGCTCATGCGCGCCTTCGCGGCCCTGTTCATCTCTGCCAGCGCCAGCACGCCCCTGCAGGCCTCGGAAGAGAACGGCGAGCCCGTGGTGCGCCTCACGCCCTTCGAGTCCGTGCGCAACCTGACCTTCCCCAACCCGCCCTCCCTGGACGTGCCGGACCTCAACCGCAGCCACCCGGACTACCTGCGCCTGTCCTACGACCTGGTGCGCCGCGGCGTGCGCTTCGGCAACAACAACTGGATCCCCGTCCGCGCCCGCTCCCAGGCGGAGCCCGTGGAGCGCCTCATCCAGGTCACCAGCGACCAGCTGCACGACATCTACGCCCGGGGCCTGTTCGCCGCCGGCGAGACGCGCAACGTCGAGGACATGGCGGCGCAGATCGAGCGCCAGAACCTGTTCGCCCGCATCGACCTGCCCATGGCCCGCGTGGAAGTCCGCACGGATGATCCCTGCCACGACCTGGCCCTGGATGTCGCGAACCTCACCCTGAAGCACCTGCTGCTGCTCCGCTTCTACGCCGACTCCGACTTCGCCCGGAGCTTCCGCTACGACGCCGAGGACATCAAGCGGGCCCGGCGCAACGAAGAGCTCGCCGCCCGGGAAGGCCTGCGCGCCACCATCGAGAACCCCCTCACCGCCAAGCCCATCTCCATGCGCGCCTTCCTGGCCTGGACGCTTAACGAGATGCGTCCCCTGGCCGAGGCCCTGGGCATGTGGGAGGACCTGCAGCCCCTCCGCGACATGGCCGACGGCGCCCCCAGCACCGCCGAGCGCATCCGCCAGCACCTCAAGAGCAAGCTGGGAACCTCCGAGATCGTGCCCCCGGACATGCTGGTGGCCCTGGCCGAGGCCCGCAAGGACCAGGTGCGCACCGAGGTCCAGACCGTCACGGCCCACCTCTCCGACCTCGGCAAGGAGGAAGGCAAGCTCCGCGACTTCCTGGAGCACGCCCGCGAGGAAGTGCACACGGATCCCCAGGCGCCCATCCGCTTCCGCCCCAAGCCCGAGGCCCTGGTCGACGCGACGTATCCCGACAAGACCAGTGAAGTCCTGGCCATGTCCCAGCGGCTGGTGCGCATCCCCAGCGTCACCGCCTGTCCCGAGGAGCGCCTCCCCGAGATCCACCGCGCGGCGACCCTCATCTACGACTACCTGCGCAACCACGGCGTGCCCGTGGTGAGCTTCGACCAGGGGCCCTTCCCCTCCCTGCTGGCGCACTTCCCCGGCGGCGAGAAGGCCCCGGCCATGCTCTGCGGGCACTTTGACGTGGTGGCGCCCGAGCCCGACGACAGCCAGTTCGACCCCCGCATCGAGGGCGACTACCTCTGGGGCCGCGGCGCCGCGGACATGAAGACCGTGGTCTCCACCTACCTCGTCTGGATGAAGGACACCCTCAAGAAGGGCGCGCCCTACCCCCCCGTGAACCTGCTGCTGGTGGGCAACGAGGAGAATGGCGAGCTGGATCCCATGGGCACCCCGCACGTGCTGCAGCAGCTCAAGGAGCAGTGGGACTACGAGCCCAGCTTCTTCGTGGCCGGTGAGCGCACGGGCGAGAAGGGCACGGAGCTGTGGGGCGAGGTCTGCACCCAGAACCGCGGCGTCCTGCGCTTCGAGCTCATCGCCCACGGCACCCGCGGCCACAGCGGGCTGGCTGGCGGCACGGACCTGACCGAGCGGGTGCTCAGCGCCCGCGAGGCCCTGCGCGAGCTGTTCGCCAAGCACCTCACCCTCAAGTCCGCGGACGGCTGGCAGTCCCTGGCCCGCTTCGCCTTCGTCCAGGTGGGCACTCCCGGCATCTTCAACATCACCGCGGACCGTGGCGCCATCGGCGTGGAGATCCGGCCCATCCCCCAGGACGATGTCTCCAAGATGCGCGCTGACATCGAGGCCCTGGCCGCCGAGCGCGAGCTGGAGTTCATCCCCTCCGCCTGGGAAGCCGGCGTGGCCTGTGATCCCGAGAACCCCTGCCTCAAGGCCCTGCTGGCCGGCATCGCGGCCGCAGGCGGTGACGTCCGCATCGGCCGCAAGGGCGCCGGCACCTCCGCCCGCTTCGCCCCCGGCGGCCAGGGCGTGGTCTGGGGCCAGACCGGCATCGGCCCCCACGCCGCCAGCGAGCGCCACTACATCCCCAGCATCGATCCCTACTACCGCGCCCTGGATGCCTTCGCAGCCGAGCTGAAGAAGAACTGAGCCACCACGAAGACCACAAAGA
>JAAXXS010000054.1 GCA_013334395.1 Holophagaceae bacterium
GCAGCAGCGAGGCCACCGTGGCCAGCACGAGCAGCACCAGTGCCAGGCCCGGCGCCAGCACCAGGGCCGCCAGCATCCCCACGAGCCCCCCCGATTCGAGCCAGAGCAGCCAGGTGCGCGGGCTCAGCAGCCCGCTGCCGAAGCCGTAGAGCAGCTGGAACAGCCGCCGCCGCAGGTGGTGGGTCAGCATCGCCACCGCCGCCGCCAGGACCGCCAAAGCCCACGGGGGCACGGGCAGCTGCTGCAGCGCCGGAGTGCGGAAGGCCCAGGCCACCACCACGGCCCCGGAGCCCCGCAGGGCGTACTGCAGCAGGCCCAGCAGGTCCTGGAGGTCCTCGTCCTGCTCCAGGTGGTGCTCGAGGATGGCCAGACTCAGCAGGGCCGCCACGCCGCCCGGGGTGGCCAGGAAGGCCAGGTCCGGCGGCAGGCTGAACCGGCCCCCCAGCGCGCCCAGGGTCAGCGCCAGCAGCACCCAGGAGGCGCGGATGCCCGTCAGACCGGCGGCGGCGAGCAGCTGGGAGAGCAGCGCGGGCGTCATCTAGGTGACCAGGTGCCGGGCCAGCCCCTGCGTGAGCAGGGCCAGGCGGTAGGCCAGCCAGGCCAGCAGCAGGCTGGTCCCAAGGAGAGCTCCGACCCCGCCGACGACGGGCAACCACTCCAGGGGGGAGACCGGCTCGCGCCGCTGTTCCCGGCGCAGCTGCCAGTGGAGGTAGTGGGTGATCAGATACGTGCAGCCCAGGACCTTCAGCACCACCAGCGCGGCGTTGCCCACCATGGCCAGAGGCGGCAGCAGGCTGAGGAGCATCCCCGCCACCAGCAGCAGCACCAGCAGCGCCGACAGCAGCAGGCGCGCGGTCCAGCGGGTGACCAGCCGCCGGTGCGGGCTGAGGAACTGGCTCAGCGGGTTGAGCACCCCCAGCCGCAGCCAGAGGTAGACCCCGAAGAACACCAGGGCCGGCAGCAGGGGAATCCAGCCGATGAGGAAGGCGGCCCCGCCGCCCAGCGCCGCCACCCACACCCGCTGGGTGCGGACCCGGGCCTCCAGGGCCTGCAGCAGCTCCTCGCCGCCGGGGGCGAAGGCCTCCGGGCGCGTCTCGCAGGCAGGGCAGGCCGCGTCGCGCAGCAGCACCGCTACCGGCACCTGCTCGGCGCAGGCGGGGCAGCGTCCCGCGAGCAGCAGCTCCTGCAGGTGGCTGGGCGCGGCGGCGGCCATGGGCTCAGGCGCCGAGGCAGACCCGCAGCGCGGTCTGGTAGGCCGTCACGGCGGCGGTGAGCTGATCCAGGGCAACCCACTCGTCCACGATGTGGGCCTGCTCGATGGCGCCCGGTCCCAGCAGGAAGGTGGGGATGCCCCGCGCCGCGGCGGCGGAGGCGTTGGTGGTGTAGGGGGCCGCGAAGGCCGGGGTGCCCAGGGCTGTCAGCAGCCGCGCCCGCAGCTCGGGATGCTGGCACCGCCAGCCCGGGATGCAGTCCTGCTGGATCAGCTCCGCCCCGGTGTGGCAGGTCTGCCGGGCCTCGGGGATGCGCAGGGCGAGGCCGTCCAGTCCTGAGAGGGCCTGGGTCGTGCGGTCCAGCACCGATGCGGCGGTCTCCCCCGGCAGCAGCCGCAGGGCGAACCGCGCCGTGCAGAGGTGCGGCACCATGCCCCGGGAGGGCATGGGCTCGGAGCTGATCTCGATGAGCTCGCAGACGCCGCGGCCCAGCTCGGGGTCCGTGGGCAGGGGCAGGGCCCGCAGGCGGGTGATGGCTTCCATCAGCTTGTAGGCCGCGTTGTCTCCCAGCTCGGGCCGCGAGGTGTGGGCGCTGCGGCCGGTGGCCTCCAGCACGAGCCCGGCCCGGCCCTTCTGGGCCACGCCCAGGCAGAGGGACGTGGGCTCCCCCACCAGCACCACGTCCGCCGGGTGGCGGTCCAGCACATGGCTCAGCGCCGCCGAGGTGAGGTCCTCCTCGCCGACGCTGGCCGAGACGAGCAGCGTGCCCGGGAAGTTGGTCATGGCCGTCGCCGCGCAGAGCATGGCCGCGATGGAGCCCTTGGTGTCCGCCGCGCCGCGGCCCCAGAGGCGGCCCGCGTGCAGGGCCGCGCCGTAGGGATCCTGCGTCCAGGCCTCGGGCCGCGTCACCGGCACTGTGTCCAGGTGGGCGTCCAGCAGCACCGTCGGCCCCGGGCGGCTCCCCCGCCGCATGCCCAGCACGCTGCCGTAGCGGTCCGTCTCCACCGCGAAGCCCAGCCCCGCCATCCGCGCGGCCACCACCGCCGCCAGCGCACCCTCCCCGCCGGACGGGCTGGGAATCCGCACGAACTCCCGACAGAGCTCAACGACAAGGCTGGAGGCAGAAGTGTTCGGCACCGTGGACATCCCGGGATCCATCATCCCTGGATTTCCTGGGTTCCGTCCCTGGGCGGCGGGGAAAGCTTGAAAACTCGGAGTTGCACTCCGGGTTTTCAAGGTTCAAAAGGATTCGGGGGTCACGCCTGATGTTAACGCTGAGGAACAGGGAACTGCCGTGCGGGCATGGGCGGGACCGTGTCACTCGTCTGGCACGACCGGAGCGCGTAGTGCCAGGAGCGCTCGTTGAACCATCCCGGTTCGAGTTCAGCGATCTTCCCGGGCAGGAGCTGCGCCTGTTTCTGCAGGAGCTGCCGCCAGCGCGGCCCTCCTGAAGCGCCCCCAGGATGCCGGACCTGCCGGAGAAGGCGTTGCCAGGGGCGAGGAAGGCGTGGGTGTGAACGAGGGCATCGTCCTACGTGTAGGTTTTGCCCCAAAAAATTAAAATTTTTTGGGGCAAATAACTATAAGGCTTTTATATGCATAATTTATAATTCAGTAGGACTACGCGCGGACCCCTACGCCTAGGACCCGAACTCGGCGGGGCTCAGGGACTGGAGGTAGCGGGTGAGGGCTTTCTGCTTTTCCTGGGGGGCCTTGACCTTCTTCTGGTAGATGGAGAAGCGGTCCTCGGCGGGGCGGATGGTGGGGAAGAGGGCCACGAGGTCGCGGCGCTGGAGCTCTTCCAGGACGCTGTAGCGGGGCACGAGGAGGGCGCCCAGGCCCGCCACGGCGGCGTGGATCATGGCGCGGATGTGGTCCACGGCGATGATGCGGTCCAGGGTCGGCTGCTCACGGCCGGGGGTGGCCAGGAGGAAGCGGTGCCACCAGGCGCCGGCCTTGTCGAGGGAGAGCACCGGCACGCGGCCCAGGTCTGCGGGGACGCGCAGGCGGTGGGCCTTGCGGAAGGCGGGGGCGCAGGCCACCACGTAGGTCTCGCGGAAGAGGGGCGCCTTCTTCAGGGCGGGCAGCAGGTGCTCCTGGCAGTCGATGATCAGGTCCAGGTCGTCGCGCAGCAGCGGAGCCAGCAGGTCCTGGCTGAGGGTGAACTCCAGATCGAGGTCCGGGTGCGCGGCCAGGAAGGGCTGCATGTGCTTCATCAGGATGCTGCTGCCGAACTCCACCGTGGTGCCGATGCGGAGGCGGCCGCGCGCCAGGGTCTGGTGGCGGCGCAGGTCGTCCGCCGCGGCGTCGAGGGTGGCGAAGACCTGCTCGCAGGCCAGGTAGAGGCGGCGGCCCTCTTCCGTGAGGCCCAGCTCGCGGCCCCGGCGGGCCAGCAGGGGCACACCCGCCAGGTGCTCCAGCTTGGCCATGGCGTGGCTCACGGCGGACTGGGTGCGGTGCAGGCGCCGGGCGCAGGCGGTGAAGCTGCCGGTCTGGGCCAGGGTGAAGAAGGTGCGGAGCTGGGGCAGGTCGAGCAGGGCGTCCATGAACATGAATGATATTCATAGCAAGCGTGAAGCGAATGAATTTCTTAATTGAAACAAAAAAAGCTACAAATGAGCCTGGGGGTAGACCATGCGCGAGATCCTGAGGTCACTGGGTATCGAGGACGTGAATCCGGGAGGGTTCGGCGGCGACTGGACGGCCAGCGGAAGGGCCCAGACCGTGGTCTCGCCCATCAATGGCGAGCCCCTGGCCACGGTCACGAACGTGACCCCGGCGGAGTTCGACGGCATCCTGGCCCGCAGCCACGAGGCCTTCCAGGCCTGGAAGCTGGTGCCGGCGCCCAAGCGCGGCGAGGTGGTCAAGGCCATCGGCGACGAGCTGCGGCGGAACAAGGCCGCCCTGGCCGAGCTGGTGACCCTGGAGATGGGCAAGACCCTGCGCGAGGGCCTGGGCGAGGTCCAGGAGATGATCGACATCTGCGACTTCGCCGTGGGCCTGTCGCGGCAGCTCTACGGTCTCACCATGCCCAGCGAGCGGCGCCAGCACCGGCTGCAGGAGCAGTGGCACCCCCTGGGCGTGGTGGGCATCATCACGGCCTTCAACTTCCCCGTGGCCGTGTGGAGCTGGAACACCGCCATCGCCTTGGTCTGTGGTGACACCGTGCTGTGGAAGCCCTCCTCCAAGACGCCGCTGACCGCCATCGCCTGCACGAAGCTCGCCGAGAAGGTGCTGCGCGAGTTCGGCTACGACCCCGCCATCTGCAGCCTGGCCATCGGCCGGGGCAGCGACATCGGCGACCTCATCAACACGGATCCCCGCGTGGCCCTGGTGTCCTACACGGGCTCAATCCCCGGCGGCCGCCACGTGGGCGGCCTGGTGCAGCAGCGCTTCGGGCGCCACATCCTGGAGCTGGGCGGCAACGGGGCCGTGATCGTCAGCGAGAAGGGCAACCTCGACATCGCCCTGCGGTCCATCTACTTCGGCGCCATCGGCACCGCCGGCCAGCGCTGCACCTCCACCCGTCGGGTCATCGTGCATCGGTCGATCCACGACACCTTCCTGGAGCGTCTGGCGGAGCTCTACGACCGGACCCCCATCGGCGATCCGCGTGGGGGCGAGCACCTCATGGGCCCCCTGGTGGACCAGGGCGCCGTGACCACCCTGCTCGAGGCCATTGCCACGGTGCAGGCCGAGGGTGGGCGTCTCGTCTGCGGCGGTGAGCGACTGCCCCTGCCCGGGGGCTGCTACGTGACCCCCGCCCTCGCTTCGGTTCCCCATAACCTGCCCATCGTGCGGGAGGAGACCTTCGCCCCGCTGCTCTACGTGATGCCCTACGACACGCTCGAAGAGGCCATCGCCCTGCAGAACGGCGTGACCCAGGGGCTCTCCAGCGCGATCATCACCGACGACCAGCGCGAGAGTGAGCTGTTCCTGTCGGCGGCCGGCAGCGACTGCGGCATCGCCAATGTGAACACCGGCACCAGCGGCGCGGAGATCGGCGGCGCCTTCGGCGGCGAGAAGGAGACCGGCGGCGGTCGCGAGAGCGGCTCCGACGCCTGGAAGGCCTACATGCGCCGCCAGACCAGCGCCATCAACTTCAGCGGCCGGGTCGAACTGGCCCAGGGCATCACGCTGGAGCTGTAAGCCTCACCCACCACTGATGAGGTGGATCACCTGCACCACCGCCCCGTCGGGCACCGAAGCGGTGTCGTAGTCGGGCTTGGGGATCAGCAGGCCGTCCACGTGGATGATCAGCATGGGGAACCGGTAGTTCTTGGCGCGCAGCACGTCCCTCACGGTCATGCCCTCGTGCCAGTCCAGCGGTTCCTCATTCACCACGATCATGCGGAGCTCCCTGCTCTTACAGGCTTTTCACCAAAGAAAATCGGCCGCATTCGCGGCCGATTTTCTCAGAGGTGCTGCTTAACAACAGCAACGACTTCGGGAAAGGCGTCGAGGCCCAGCTCCTGCAGGCGGGCCAGGGTTGGCACGCCGTCCAGGGTCCAGCCCCGGCGGGTGTAGACGCTGTCCATGAGCTTGGAGAATCGCCCCGTGCGCCAGGTGCGGTGCAGGGCCATCTTCTCTTCGGTGCTCTTGCCGGCGGGGTCGAGGCCCAGCTCGTCGATGATCTGCTTGTCGTAGCGCTCGGCGCGGGACTCGTACTCCTCGCGGGTGACGGGGCCCAGGGAGCGGTAGGGTGCGGCGTCGTGGAGGCGCAGCCCCTTGCCCATGCGGATGTTGAACACGCGCTGGAAGTTGTAGACCCGCGCGGACTGCATGATCAGGTCTTCCTTGGTGATCTGGATGCCCGTGGTCGCGGTGAAGAGGTCCACGTAGTTCTGCACGTGCTCCGGCACCTTCTGGGGCTCAGGCTGGGAGGAGTTGTCGGCGGGGACCACGTCATTCCAGGGCAGCTTGCAGAAGCCGTTCAGCCCGAACCAAGTGCGGAACAGGGGGAAGTAGTAGAGCGCCTCCGCCTTGGCCTCGAAGGTGGGCAGCTGCTTGTTCACCATGTCCATGAAGATCAGCCAGGCCTCGTCGTGCTGGGGGCCCTTGTTGGTGAGGGCGTAGCCGCCCTGCTGGGCCAGGGACTCCTTGGACATGTACTGGGAGTACTCGAGGCCCTTGTTCTCCATGCCGATGTCGTTGATGAGCTGGGGGTCGCCCCAGCCGTTGCGGATGAAGTGCTCCTTCATCTTCTTCACGCCCATGCCGGCGATCTTGCCGAAGCCTTCGCCGCGGGCCATCTGGTGCATCATCTCCAGGTCCGCCGCGAAGTTGCCCCAGGTGAGGTCCAGGCCGCCGGTGCGCTCCAGGTTCAGGATGCCCCGCTGGTAGCACTCCATGACGAACGCGGTGAGGGTGCCATAGGTGATGGTGCAGATGCCGTAGGTGTCGCAGTAGAAGTTCAGCTCGAGCAGGGCGTCGGGATCGAAGACGCCGCAGTTGGAACCGAGACCCGCGGCGTTCTCGTACTCGGGGCCGTCCACGGTGACCATGTGGCCCTGGTAGGGGCCGGTCTTCAGCACGACGCCGTCCGCGCCCTTGGCGCAGGCCATGGAGCAGCCGTACCAGCAGCCGTCCACGGTGGCCTGGGTGCAGCGCTGCTGCCAGTAGCTGGAGTCGATCTTGTGGGTGTCGGGATGGGAGCCGAACTGGAAGTTGTGCACCGGCAGCAGGTCATAGGCGTTCATGATCTCGACGATGTGGGCTGTGCCGTTGCGGCGCATCATGCACTGGTGGGGATCCTGCTCGCGGATCTCCTTGTGGTACTTCACGCCGGTCTTGGCGATGGTCTCGGGATCCGCCGGGTGGTTCAGGTCACCGGCGACCTTGGGGCCGCGCACCACCAGGGCCCGGATGTGCTTGTTCCGGAACACGGTGCCGATGCCGCCGCGGCCCGCCTGTTTGAAGCGCACGCAGCCGCGCCGGCGGTCGTAGAAGGAGAAGTTCAGCATGCCGATGAGGCTGTGCTCGGCGGCGGCGCCGGAGGTCACCACGGAGACGTTCGGCAGGTCCGCCTCGTTCTCGGCGTAGAGGTGGGTCAGCAGCTCGCCCAGCACGTGGCTGTCCACGGGGCCGGCGGGGGCCTCCTCGACGCGGATGATGCCCTTCACGCCGTCGATGAACAGGATGACGTCGCGGTCCGCCTTGCCCTGCAGCTCCAGGGCGTCGAAGCCCGAGAACTTGAGCAGGGGCCCGAAAAAGCCGCCCACGTTCGAGTCGATGGGGATGTCGGTCTGGGGCGAGAGGCTCACCACCAGGGACTTGCCGGTGCCCGCGTACTGGGTCATGCCGCACACGGGGCCGGGGCTGATGATGATCTCGTTCTCGGGGTCGTTCCACCGGGTGGTGGGCTTGACCGCGTTCCAGAGGTGGTAGAGGCCGAAGCCGCGGCCGCCGATGAAGACGTCCTTCATCTGCTGGGTGACGGGCTTCTCCGTGATCTCGAGAGAGTCCACGTTCACGTAGAGGGTGCGGTTGTTGTAGCCCTTGTCCGGCAGGCTGGGGGTGTAGGCAATCTCCTTCAGCACCCTGCGGCCGGCCTTGAAGGCCTCGAGGCCGTCCAGGTACTCCGTGCGCTTGGTGTAGTCGATGGGCATCACTTTGCTGGGATCGAAGACGAGCTGGCTCATGTCGAAATCCTTCAGATGATCCGGGGGGCCGGCTCAGGGACTTCCACGATGGAGAGGGCGCCGTGGGGGCAGACCTTCACGCAGATGCCGCAGGAAGTGCACTTGTGGGGGGTGATCCAGTCGGAGTTCCGCATGAAGGCGTTCTTTTCGCAGAAGCCGATGCACATGTAGCAGCCCACGCAGAGGTGCTTGTCGATCATGACGACGCCCAGCTTGTTGCGCTTCAGGGCCTCGGTGGGGCAGACCACAACGCAGTCGCCGCACTGGTCGCAGAGGATGGCGTGGCCGCCGCCCTCCTCGTAGGCCTTGATCTGCAAGGCTGCCTGGGCGGGATCGTCCACCTTGAACACCCGGACGGCGCATTCCATCTCGCACTCGTGGGCGCAGTCGCGGCCCGCGTTGCACTTGGCGAAGTCGATGACGAGCTGTTTCATGGCGCGAGCGCCTCCGGCGGGGTCAGGGGAAAAACAGGCAGAGGCGTGCCCCACGCCCTCCAGTGAGGCTAGTCCCCGGCCCGGGCCCTCGCAACGGGGCCCCGGTCACGTTTGGGCGGCTTCGCCCCCCGGGTGGCCCTTCCGGACCACGTGCACGGCGGTGGCCTTGAAGGCCGCCACCACCGGCCGCCCCGGCGCGAGGGCCAGTTCCGTCAAGGATTGGGGCGTGACCCAGGTGGAGAGGTCGAAGCCGCAGTCCAGCTCCACCCGGTGGAAGGGACCCCAGGGGATGACCTTGGTCACAGTCCCCGGCAGCTGGTTGCGGGCGCTGCTGGTCTTGTCGGTTTGTAAAGACAGGGTCACGTGCTCGGGGCGAATGCCCACCAGGATCGGGTCGCCCACCTCGGCCTCCCCCACGGCGATGAGCTCGTGGCCGGCCAGGGCCAGGGTGAGCACCCCCTCCACGGCGGCACTCACGGTGCACTGCAGCAGAGTCTCCATGCCCACGAAGGCCGCCACGAAGGGATCGTCCGGGTGGTTCATGACCTGCTGGAGGTCGCCTGCCTGGAGGATGCGCCCGCCCCGCATCACCGCCAGGCGGTTCGCCAGGCGCGAGGCCTCAGCCTGGTCGTGGGTGGCCAGGAGGGCCGAGGTGCCGGTGTCCGCCAGGATGCGGCCCAGGTCCTCCAGCAGCCCGCCCCGGGTGGGGGGATCCAGGGCGGAGAAGGGCTCGTCCAGCAGGAGCAGCTCCGGGCGCAGGGCGAAGGCCCGGGCCAGGGCCGTGCGCTGGGCCTCGCCGCCGGAGAGGTGGCGGGCGGAGCGGTCCAGGAGCGCGGTGATGCCGAACTGGGCGGCGGTGGCCTCCACCCGCTGCTGGCGCGCTTCGGCAGCCACGCCGTGCAATTTCAGTCCCGCCGCGATGTTCTCGCGAACGGTGGTGTCGAAGAGCAGGGGGTCCTGGAACACCATGGTCACGCGGCGGCGGTAGGCCTGCCGCCTCGCCTCGGAGTCCAGGACCTCGCCGTGGAAGGCCAGGGTGCCTGCGGTCGGCTTCAGCAGGGCGGCCAGGGTCAGCAGCAGGGTGGACTTGCCCGCGCCGTTGGGGCCGATGAGGGCCAGCACCTCGCCCTGACCGACCCGGAGAGTCGGGATGTCCAGCACCGGCGTGCGGCCGCGGTGGACGGCGAGCTCCCGGACCTCCAGCAGCGGCGAACTCACCGGGGCCGCCGGGCCTGCTGCAGGTGGGTGAGCAGCGCGTTCACGGAGAAGGCGAGGACCAGCAGGATGAAGCTGAGGGCGAAGGCCACCTCGAAGTTGCCCCGGCTGCTCTCCATCACCGTGGCGGTGGTGAGCACGCGGGTGCTGCCCTTGAGGTTGCCGCCCACCATGATGGAGGCGCCGACCTCGGAGATGACGCCCCCGAAGCCGGCCATGACCGCCGCCAGCAGGGGCAGCCGGGCCTCCCGCAGCAGCAGCCAGACCAGCTGGACGCGGGTGGCGCCCAGGGACAGGATCTGCAGCCGCAGCTCCGGCGGCAGGTGCTGGAGGGCGGCCAGGCCCAGGCCCGCGATGATGGGCGTGGCGATGACCGCCTGGGCCAGGATGATGGCGGCGGGCGTGTAGAGGATGCCCAGGAAGCCGAAGGGACCGTTGCGCCAGAGCAGGACGGTGACGAAGAGGCCCACCACCACCGGCGGCAGGCCCATGCCGGTGTTCATGAGGGCGATGACCAGCCGCTTGCCCGGGAACTCGTTGAGGGCCACGGCCACGGCCGCCCCGAGTCCGAGGACAACGCTGATGAGGGTGGCCAGTCCCGACACCTTGAGCGAGAGCAGGGTGATCCCGAGCACCTCGGGGTCGAGTCCCACCAGCAGCTCCAGGGCCTTGCGGAGGCCTTCCCAGATCAGGTCCATGCGGGGCGTTGGCTCCTACTCAGCTTCGAGAAAGGGGAACGAGAGGTCCGTGGGTGGCGTGAAGCTCTCCTTGATGGTGCGGGGGGAAGTCCAGCGGATCAGGTTCAGGAAGCTGCCGGCCTTGTCGTTGGTGCCCGAGGCCCGGGCGCCGCCGAAGGGCTGGTGGCCCACCACGGCCCCCGTGGGCTTGTCGTTGATGTAGAAGTTACCGGCGGCGTTGGCCAGGGCCGCCGTGAGCTGGTTGATGACGTAGCGGTCTCGGGCGAAGATGGCGCCCGTGAGGGCGTAGGGCGAGGTCTCGTCGAGGATCTTGAGCGTCTCCTCCAGCTGGTCGTCCGCGTAGACGAAGAGCGTGACCACCGGCGCGAAGATCTCCTCCTGCATGGTCACGAACTTGGGGTTCGTGGTGCGGATGAGGGTGGGCTCGATGAAGTAGCCCACGGACTTGTCGCCATGGCCGCCCCAGAGGATCTCGGCCTCGGGCGAGGCCTTGACCTGGTCCAGATAGCGCATGGTGTTGTCGAAGGCCTTCTCGTCGATGACGGCGTTGAAGAAGTTGCGGAAGTCGCGCACGTCGCCCATGCGGATCTGGCCGAGGAGCTCCTTTAGGCGAGCCTCCAGCGCGGGCCAGCGGGACGCAGGCACATAGACCCGGGAGCAGGCGGAGCACTTCTGGCCCTGGTACTCGAAGCCGGCCCGCACGATGGCGGCGGCGGTCTCGTGGACATCCCCCGAGGCGTGCATGAAGACGAAGTCCTTGCCCCCGGTCTCGCCCACGATGCGGGGGTAGCTGCGGTAGCGCTCCAGGTTGCCGCTGATGGTCTTCCACATGCTGTTGAAGACGCCGGTGGAGCCCGTGAAGTGCAGCCCCGCGAAGTTGGGATCCTCCAGGACGACCTTGCCGATGAGCGGGCCCGGTCCCGGGATGAAGTTGATGACGCCGTCCGGCAGCCCGGCCTCCTTGAACAGCTGCATCAGGTAGTAGTTCGACAGCACTGCGGTCGAGGCGGGCTTCCACACCACGGTGTTGCCCATGATGGCCGGGGCGGTGGCCAGGTTGGCGCCGATGGCGGTGAAGTTGAAGGGCGTGACCGCGAAGACGAAGCCCTCCAGCGCCCGGTAGTGCACCCGGTTCCACACGTGGGGATCCGAGATGGGCTGCTGGCGGTAGATGTCCTCCATGAACTTGGCGTTGTAGCGGAAGAAGTCTGCGGTCTCGCAGGTGCTGTCGATCTCCGCCTGGAAGACGCTCTTGGACTGGCCCAGCATGGTGGCGGCGTTCAGGATGTAGCGGTACTTGGTGGAGATCAGGCTGGCCATCTTGTGGAAGATCGCGGCCCGGTCCTCCCAGGGCGTGGCCTCCCAGGCCTTCTTGGCGGCCAGGGCCGCGTCGATGGCCAGGCGGACTTCCGCCTCGCCCGCCTCATGGAAGGTGGCCAGCACGTGCTGGTGGTCATGGGGGCAGACCACCCGGTCGAGCCGCCCGGTGCGGACTTCCTGGCCGCCGATGATGAGCGGGATATCCAGCTCCAGGGCGGCCTGGCGCGCCAGTTCCGCCTTCAGGAGGGCGCGCTCCCGCGACCCCGGGGCATAGGGGAGGATGGGCTCGTTGTGCGACTCGGGCAGGCTGAAGATGGCATTCGACATGGGGTGGTGCCTCCGGCCGGCCTCCTACTCCGGGAGCCCGGCATCCGCAAAGAATAAAGGCGAACCATAGAGCGTGATTCCGAAATCTTTGATTCTCGTCTGGACAGCTTTCGAGACCATGAAGTCGGCGAAGGCGCGCCCCCCGGCCGTGTTCACCTTGGGGAAGCGGGCGCCGTTCACCTCGATGACGTGGTAGACGTTGCGCAGGGCCGGATCGCCCTCGTGCAGGATGGGCAGGCCCAGCTTCTTCTTCAGAGCCAGGTAGGTACCCCGGTCGGCCAGGGTGTAGGCCTTCTTCTCGGCGGCGATGGCGAGGGTCTGGCCCATGCCCTGGCCGGTCTGCTGGTACCAGGCCTTGCCTTCGAGGGGGATGCCGGCGGCCTTCCAGAGCTTCAGCTCCTGGGCGTGGGTGCCCGAGTTGTCGCCCCGGGACAGGAACAGGGAGCCGGTGGCGGCGATGCGCTGGAAGCAGGCCACGGCGCCCAGCTTGGCCAGCCCCGCGGGATCCGCGGCGGGGCCCACCAGGATGAAGTCGTTGTGCATGACGAGGCGCCGGTTCACCCCGGCGCCGTCGGTCAGGAGAGCCTTCTCGGCGTCAGGGGAGTGCACCAGCAGCACGTCCGCCTCGCCGCGCTTGCCCATGGCGATGGCCTGGCCCGAGCCCACGGCGATGGTCTTCACCGCGTAGCCGGTCTCCTTCTCGAAGGCGGGCACCAGCTCGTCCAGCAGGCCCGAGTCCTGGGTGCTGGTGGTGGTGGCAAGAATGACGACCTTCTGGACCGGCGGCGCGGCGGCCCGCAGGGCGGGGCAGAGGGCCGTGGCAAGGGCCAGGCCCAGGCGAAGGCAGGCGGATCGGGTCATGACGTCCTCCGGAACGGTGATCCCGGAAGGATATAACGGTTCCGGCGCTGCCGGGCGCCCTCAGACCAGCAGGCGTTTCCGGAAGGCGCTCACGTCGGCGTCGATGGCGGTGGAGGCCTTGGCCTGGATCTCCCGGAAGCGGGCCAGGGCTTCCTGGCCGAGGGGGGTGACCTGGGAGCCGCCACCCTGGTGGCCGCCCTTGGCTGCCAGGATCACGGGTGAGCGGAAGCACTTGTTCATCTCGTCCACCATCAGCCAGGCCTTGCGGTAGCTCAGGCCCAGCTCCCGGGCGGCGGCCGAGATGCTGCCGCTGCGGCCGATGGCCTCGAGCAGGTCGGCCTTGCCCTGGCCGATGGCGATGTCGTCCCCCACGGCGATGCGGATGCGGATGGTGACGGTGGAGGTGGGCATGGCGGACCCCGAAGGCATCCCATTTCAGCACGGGGCGGCCCGGTCTGTTAAAACGGGAGCATGGATTCTACGCACGTGGGCCCTCCGGAGCGGTCCCCCCTGGGGGCGCTGCTCTTCCCGGCGGCGCCGAGGTCCTTCCCCTGGGCCCGGCCGGTGCAGCTGCTGCTGCGGAGCCTGCACCTCTGCGCCATGGCGCTGGTGGTGGGGGCCCTTCCCTTCGGGGCGGACTACAAGACCCTGCGCGGCGCCATCCTCGCCACGGTGGTCACGGGCGTCCTGCTCTTCGCCATCGACCTGGCCAAGGACGCAGCCATCCTCGTGCAGGGCAGCGGGGTGGCGGTGCTGCTGAAGCTCGGCCTGCTGGGCCTGGGCTGCCTCCTGCCCGCGCAGCGGCTGCCATGGTATCTGGCGGCCACGTTTGTCGCCTCCGTCGGCGCCCATATGCCAGGGTCCTGGCGGCACTTCTCGTTCTGGACCTGGCAGGTTATGAGGTATCCGGACTGATGGCCACGCCCGCGGAAGCCCTCCAGCTGATTCTCGATCACGTGGCGCCCCTCCCGGCGGTTCGCCTGCCGCTCAGCGAGGTCCTGGGCCTGGCCGCGGCGGAGGACCTGCACTCCACGGCCCAGGTGCCGCCCTTCACCAACTCCGCCATGGACGGCTACGCCCTGCGGGCGGCGGACCTGGCCACGGCCACGCCCGCCACGCCCGTGCGCCTGAGGGTGCTGGGCGACCTGGCGGCGGGGGCGGTCCCCACCTGCGCCGTGGGTCCGGGCGAGGCCCTGCGGATCATGACCGGTGCGCCCCTGCCCGAGGGGGCGGACACCGTGGTGCCCGTGGAGCAGACCCTGCGCGGCGAGGGCTGGGTGGACGTCCTGCACCTGCTCCGCCCGGGGCTCCACATCCGTCATGCGGGCGAGGACCTGCAGCTGGGTCAGCGGCTGGTGGCCGCCGGCCACCGGCTGCGGCCCGGCGACATCGGGGCCCTGGCCGCGGCGGGCCTGGCGGTGCTGCCCTGCCACCCCCGGGCGCGGGTGGCCGTGCTCACCACCGGCGACGAGCTGGTGGATGTCTCCGAGCAGCCCGGCCCCGGCCGCATCCGCGATGCCAACATCCACGCCCTCTGCGCCCAGGTGGCGGCCAGCGGCGGGCTGCCCCTCCCCTTCCCGCGGGTGCCCGACGAACCCGGCACGCTGCTGCGGGTCCTGGAGGAGGCCGCCGAGGCGGACATGATCCTCACTACCGGGGGCATCTCCGTGGGCGACTACGACTTCATGAAGCGCATGCTGGAGGAGCTGGGCGCCACGCGGGTCTTCTGGAAGGTGGCGCAGAAGCCCGGCGGGCCGCTGGGCTACTGGATGCTGGGGGCCAAGCCCATCTTCGGCATCCCCGGCAATCCCGTGGCCGCCATGCTCATGTTCGAGGAATATGTGCGGCCCGCCCTGCGGCAGCTCATGGGCTTCGGAAGGCTCTACCGGCCGGTGGGCGAGGCGGCGCTGGAAGGCGGCTGGTCCGGCAAGGCCGGCGACGGCCGCACCACCTTTCTGCGGGTGGTGGCGCGGCGCGAGGATGGCCGCCTGAAGGCCCGCCTCACAGGCCCCCAGGGCTCCGCCATCCTGTCCTCCATGCTCGTGGCCAACGCCCTGGCGGTGATCCCCGCGGGTGTCGATCGCATCGAATCCGGTGGCCCCGTGACCCTGCACCTCACCGAAGAGGCCGAGGATCACTGAGCTCAGGCTGGCCCATCAAGCTCGCTGAGCATCTGGCGGGCGACGGCCAGGAGGGGCGGGATCTCGTTCTGGACCATGTCCCAGACGATGGTGTCGTCCAGGGTGAAGTAGGCGTGGGCCAGCACGTCCCGGAAGCCCACGATGCGCGACCAGGGGATCTGGGGCTGGCGGGCCTTGAAGGACTCCGGCAGGCGCCGCACG
>JAAXXS010000235.1 GCA_013334395.1 Holophagaceae bacterium
TCATGCCGGGTCCTGGTCGGGCGTCGGCGGCTCCGCTTCAGGAGTCAGTTCCAGGTCCAGGTCCGGCTCGGGCTCCACGTTCAGCACCCCGGCGCCGAAGAGGCCGTCCTCGGGCAGGGCAGGCTCCAGGGCGGCCAGGGCCTCGGCCTCCAGGCGGCCTTCACCGAAGTCCGCGAGCCGCGGCAGGTCGTGCAGGCTCTTCAGGCCAAAGTGCAGGAGGAAGGCCTGGGTGGTGGCGTAGGTCATGGGCCGGCCCACCACGGGCTTGCGGCCCGCGGGGGTGATGAGCTGGCGCTCCATGAGGCTCTTCACCTGGTTGGCGCTGCTGGTGACGCTGCGGATGGCGTTGAGCTCGGTGATGGTGACGGGCTGCCGGTAGGCGATGATGGCCAGGGCCTCGATCTGGGCGGGGGTGAGCTTGCCGCTGCGGGTGGTGGTCACCAGCCGCGCGACCATCTCCTTGTAGACCGGGCTGGTGGCCATGCGCCAGCCGCCAGCCACCTCCATCAGCCGGAGTCCCGCGGAACCCTGCAGGCGCTCCTGCAGCTTCTCGATGCCCTGCTGCAGCGCGCCGTCGCCGAGTCCCGTGAGCTCCCGCAGGCGGGGCAGGTCGAGCACTTCGCCGGCCGCGGTGAACAGGGCCTCCAGGGCGCCGGGCAGGTCGCCGCCCTCCTCCCAGAGGGGGTCCTGGTGGAAGAGGTCCATATCATTCATCGATAGGCTCCCAGCCGCTCGCCCACTTTGGCCGCGCCGTCCGTGCGCAGGGGCGCCCAGTCCGCGGCCCGGGGGCCGCCGATGAGCAGCACCACGGTGGAGCCGAACTCGAAGGTGCCCAGGTCATCGCCGGGGGCGCAGGGCAGCAGAGGCACAGGAAAGCCGCCGTCCCGGGGCAGGGCCTTGCCGTCCAGCCAGCGCTCGGCGATCACCACCCCGCCCACGTGGGTGGCACCCACGAGCACCGCCGCCA
The DNA here is from genome assembly GCA_013334395.1 of Holophagaceae bacterium. Lineage (GTDB taxonomy): Bacteria > Acidobacteriota > Holophagae > Holophagales > Holophagaceae > Geothrix. The sequence continues at coordinate 968 of JAAXXS010000235.1, forward strand.
CCTCGAGGCCTTCGCAGGGGCCTGTGCCCAGGGCGGTCCAGGAGGCCCGGCGGTTGCGCTCGTAGAGGCGCGGGACATGGCCGGTGCTGGCGTCGTTCACGGGCCAGAGCTCCCCCTCGACGCGGCCCACGGCGCTGACCCGGCCTTCCAGGGGCACGTGGATGCGGTGGTAGTCCTTGGGCGAGAGATACAGCGTGAGAAAGTGGCCGCCCTCGAAGCGCGCGGCGCCCGGGTCGTGCTTGAGCAGCTCTGCGACCCGGTAGGGCAGGCCCTTGGCCTGGATGGCTAGGCCGGTTGTGATGCGCCCGCTGGCGATGATGCGCCCGTCCACGGGGCTGTTCACGAAGCCTGGCGCGGCGGGCCCCTGGGGTCGCAGCCCCGGCTTCAGGCGGCGGGTGAAGAGGGCCTGGAGGCTGGGGTAGTCGAGGAGGGTGAGCTCGGCCTCGGGGAGGTTGATGCCGTAGTGCGCGGCGAAGCGGCCCAGCAGGGGCTGGCGCCAGGCCACGGGCAGGGGGCGGCAGGCGACCCAGCCGATCAGGCGGGAGCCGGCCTTCTTGGGATAGAGCCCCAGGACGCGGAGCGACAGGGGGCCCGGCGTCCAGAGCAGCACATAGGCCGCCCACAGCAGGACCAGGAGGAGCGCGAGGCGCGAAGGCGCGGGCCAGGAGAACGTCATCCGACCAGGATACGGTCAACCGGTGGGTTCCCGCTTCCCCCACAATCACCCCATGGGTTCCGACGCGGTCCACCTGGCCTGGCTGGCCCTTGCCTGGGCCGCCTATGGGGCGGTGCACTCGCTGCTGGCCGCGGCCGGGTTCAAGGCCTGGGTGGCGACCCGTGCCCCCCGCTGGGTTCCGGCCTATCGATTGGCCTACAACCTGTTCGCGTTAGTGGCGCTGCTGCCGATCCTGTGGATGATAGCCCGCCATCCCGGCCCCTGGCTCTGGCGCTGGCAGGGACCCCTGGCCTGGCTGATGAACGGGCTGACCCTCCTGGCCGCGGGGCTGCTGGTGTTCGGCCCCGGCACCTATGACCTGGCCGAGTTCCTGGGCCTGCGCCAGCTTCAGGAGCGCCGCGTGGGCATCGGGGACCAGGAGCCGCTGCGCATCTCGGCCCTGCACCGGTATGTGCGCCATCCCTGGTATGCCCTGTGTCTGGTGCTGCTCTGGACCCGGGACATGAGTGCGGCGCTGCTCGTGTCCGCCCTGGCGATCACGGCCTACTTCGTCGTGGGTTCCTGGCTGGAGGAGCGCAAGTTGCTGGCGCGGTTCGGGCCGGCCTATGGACAGTACATGGCGAGAGTCCCCGGCCTGGTGCCCCGCCCCTGGCGGCGCCTCAGCCGGGAGGAAGCCCGGAAGCTGGAGGGCACCTGATGCGATGGCAGCGCACGACCCCGGCGGAGGCCCGCAGGATGCCCTGGAAGAACGGCCTTGGCATGACCCTGGAGCTGGCCGTGGAGCCGCCTGGCGCCACGCTGGAGAGTGGTTTCCACTGGCGGCTCAGCTCTGCGGAGGTGGCCACCTCGGGGCCCTTCTCCGCCTTCCCGGGGCTGCAGCGCTGGCTGCTGCTGCTCGATGGCGCAGGCTTCCGGATCGATTTTGGCGAGCGGGGCTGCGTCCTGCTGGACGAGTCGCGGGTGCCGCTGACTTTCTCCGGGGACTGGCCCGCCACGGCCACGCTGCTGGAGGGACCCTGCACCGACCTCAACCTGATGGTCGATCCAGGTCGCTGCCGGGCTTCGCTGCAGGTCCTCCGCCCTGACGGGGAGCTCACGATCCGGCTGGCCTCGGGCACCCATCTCGTCTTCGTCGTCGCCGGCAGCCTGGCGGTACCCCTCTGGAATCTCCACCTCGAAAGCAGACAGCTGCTGCGTGTTGATGATGGTCCCGCAGAGCTGACTCTGGTGCCGGATTCCGGCGGCGCCAGCCTGGTCTGGATCCAGCTGGACCACGTCTGAGGATTGGCCTCAGCTCATGCTAGGGTTGGGGTTACCAACCCCAGCCATCGCCCTCGGAGGCACGCATGAAGAAGAGGATCCTATCCTCGCTGTTCGCATTTGGACTCGCGCTGCAGGCGCAGGCACCCCTGAAGATCGGGATCATCAACTGCGCGACGGGCACCCAGGCGCCCATCGGCGAATACATGAGCAACGGCTACAAGCTGGCTCTGGAAGACCTTCAGAAGAAGGGCCTCAAGGTGGAGCTGGTGATCGAGGACGACACGGGCAAGCCCCAGGTGTCCATGTCGGCCATGGAGAAGCTGGTCACCCGCGACCGCGTGGTCGCGGTGGTGGGCCCCTACAGCTCCGCCTGCGCCAACGCCGTCTCCAAGCTGGCCGAGAAGTACAAGGTGCCCCTCCTGGTGCCCGTGGCCTCCAAGGAGGACATCACGCGGCAGAACCAGAAGTTCGTGTTCCGCCTCAGCGCCACCACCGAGGACTACGCCTCGATCCTGATCTCCATGGCGCAGAAGCTGGGCAAGCCCAAGACCATGGCCATCCTGAACGAGAACACCGACTTCGGCACCTCCGGCGCGAAGTCCGCCAAGGCCTACGCGGCCGCAGTGGGCATCCAGGTGGTGGTGGAGGAGGCTTACGCCTCCGGCTCCCCCGACTACCGCTCCACCCTGGCCAAGATCAAGGGCTTCAAGCCCGACCTGGTCTTCATGGTGTCCTACGTGGCCGACGGCATCCTGCTCATGCGGCAGGCGCGGGAGGTGGGCCTCGAGCCCCAGG
>JAAXXS010000055.1 GCA_013334395.1 Holophagaceae bacterium
AGGTGCTGCATCCCTGAATCAAGTGTCATGGTTCATCGGTTTAACCACTAGAATGGCCCATGGAACCTTCGCGCCTCGCCTCTTTCCTGGGCGATCTGGATCTTCACTTGCTGGGCGAGGGTACCCATCTGCGGGCCTACGAGAAGCTGGGCGCCCACCCCCGCGAAGTGGAGGGCGTCCCGGGCGTGAGCTTCGCGGTCTGGGCCCCGAACGCCCGTTCGGTGAGCCTGGTGGGCGACTTCAACGGGTGGGATGGGCGGCAACAGCCCATGCGCCAGGCGGGGCCCAACGGCTTCTGGGAGACCTTCGTTCCGGGCGTGGGTCCCGGCGCGCTCTACAAGTTCGAGATCCACGGACCGGACGGCAACCTGCTCCCCCTGAAGGCCGATCCCTTCGCCTTCCGCTGCGAGCGGGCGCCGGGTACCGCCTCCATCGTCCACGGCCTGCCGGAGCGCCCCTGGGGCGACGGGGCCTGGATGGAACAGCGCCGCCGCACCCAGGCCCATGCCGCGCCCATGAGCATCTACGAGCTGCACCTGGGCTCCTGGCGCCGTCGGCCGGACGGCTCCTTCATGACCTATCGCGAGCTTGCCGCCGAGCTGGCGCCCTACGCGAGCTGGCTCGGCTTCACCCATATCCAGCTGCTCCCCATCATGGAGCACCCCTACGATCCATCCTGGGGCTACCAGCCCCTGGGCCTCTTCGCGCCCACCAGCCGCTTCGGCGGGCCCGAGGACTTCCGGGAGTTCGTGGACACCATGCATCAGGCGGGCCTGGGTGTGATCCTCGACTGGGTGCCCGCGCACTTCCCCGAGGATGCCCACGGCCTGGGTCAGTTTGATGGCACCCATCTCTATGAGCACGCGGATCCTCGGCAGGGGCGCCACACGGACTGGGGCACCCTGATCTACAACTACGGGCGCACCGAGGTGCAGAACTTCCTCTTCGCCAACGCCCTCTTCTGGCTCGACCAGTACCACATCGACGGCCTGCGTGTGGACGCAGTGGCCTCGATGCTCTACCTGGACTACAGCCGCGAGGAAGGCCAGTGGATCCCCAACCGCTACGGGGGCCGGGAGAACCTGGAGGCCGTCGCCTTCCTGCGCCGCCTGAACGAGGTGGTCTACAGCCAGTTCCCGGACGCATTCACCGTGGCAGAGGAGTCCACCGCCTGGCCCGGCGTGTCCCGGCCCACGGACAAGGGCGGCCTTGGCTTCGGCTTCAAGTGGGACATGGGCTGGATGCACGACACCCTGCGCTACCTGGGCCAGGGCATGATGGCCCGGCCGCACCACCACGACGACATCACCTTCTCGATGCTCTACCACGATGCCGAGAACTACGTCCTTCCCCTCTCGCACGACGAGGTGGTCCACGGGAAGCACAGCCTCTATGGCCGGATGCCCGGCGATCCATGGGAGCGTCTGGCGAACCTTCGGTTGCTCTACGCCTGGCTCTACGCCCATGGCGGCAAGAAGCTGCTCTTCATGGGTGGCGAGTTCGCCCAGGGGCTGGAGTGGAACCACGACACGGCCCTGGACTGGGGCCTGCTGGAACAGCCGGACCACAAGGGCATCCACGACCTGCTGCGGGACCTGAACGGGCTCTACCGCAAGATGCCGGCCCTGCATGAAGGGGACTGCCAGGGGGGCGGCTTCGCCTGGATCGACTGCGGCGACCGGTTCAACAGCGTGCTCACGCTGCTGCGTCGCGCCTCGGATCCTGGGGACTTCGTGGTCGCCGCCTTCAACTTCACGGCCCTCCCCCAGCATGGCTACCGCATCGGGGTGCCGGCGGCGGGCGTCTATGCCGAGCTTCTGAACACCGATTCCGAGCACTACGGCGGGCGGAATCTGGGCAACACCGGGCGGATCCAGACCGAGCCCATCCCGGCCCACGGCTTCCCGCAGTCCCTGAACCTTACCCTCCCGCCCCTGGCCGCTCTGTTCTTGCGGCCTGATTCCACCCCTGCTTCGCCTCGCACCTAGGACGCTTCATGGACAAACTTCTCCCCAAGCTGCAGCAGCTCACCCAGAACCTCTGGTGGACCTGGAAACCCGAGGTCCGCACGATCTTTCGGGATCTCGACATCGAGCTCTACCACCGGGCCCACCAGAACCCCATGTCGGTCCTGAAGCAGATCTCGCCCGAGCAGCTGGAGCAGCGGGCGGCGGATGTGGACGTGCCGGCCCGGGTCGACCGTGCCCTGCGGCAGCTGCAGGAATACCTCACGCCCGTCACCACCTGGGGGCTCACCCACGCCGGCGCCATGCGCTCCCGGCCCATCGCCTACTTCTGCATGGAGTTCGGCATTCACGAATCCCTGCCCATCTACTCGGGCGGCCTTGGCATCCTGGCGGGCGACCACCTGAAGTCCGCCTCGGACCTGGGCATCCCCCTGGTGGGCGTCGGCCTGCTCTACCACGAGGGCTACACCAGCCAGGTACTGGATGCCAATCTCTGGCAGCAGGACGTGGTGGAACCCTTCGACATTGCGGATCTGCCCCTCGTCCACACCGTGGACCGCCATGGCGAGCCCGTGTTTGTCTCCGTGGAGCTGCCAGGACGTCTGGTGCACGCGGCGGTGCTGGAAGTCCAGGTCGGCCGCATCCGGCTGATCCTCCTGGACACCCGCGTCAAGAAGAACGACCCCAAGGATGTGGCTCTGGCGGCCCGGCTCTATGGCGGCGACCAGCGCATGCGCATCGAGCAGGAACTGCTGCTCGGCGTTGGTGGCGCCCGGGCCCTGCGGGCCCTCGGCATCAATGCCAGCGTGTTCCACCTGAACGAGGGCCACTCCGCCTTCGCGCTGCTGGAGCGGGCGCGGTATCGCATCCAGCACGATGGCATGGACCCCCACAAGGCCCTCCAGGAGGTGGCTTCGGCTTCGGTGTTCACCACCCATACCCCCGTGGATGCCGGCCATGACCGGTTCCCTGCAGACCTGGCGGCGGAGCACCTCCGTCCCCTGGCCGAGGGGCTGAAGCTGTCCCTGGACGAGGTCATGGGTCTGGGTCGGGTGAATCCTCACGACCACGGCTCCCCCTTCCTGCCCACGGTGCTTGCCCTCAAGCTGACCCGCCGCGCCAACGGGGTCTCCGCGCTGCACGGCGTGGTGTCCCGCAAGATGTGGAACCACCTCTACCCCGGCCTGCGGGAAGAGGCCGTGCCCATCGGCCATGTCACCAATGGCGTCCACCTTCCCTCCTGGCTCGCCACGGAGATGCACCACCTCTACGAGGCCCACCTGGGCGTGGCCTACCAGAGCTCCCTGACGCGGCCCGACACCTGGACGAAGATCATGTCCGTGTCCAACGCCGAGATCTGGGAGACCAAGCAGGTGCTCAAGGCCCGCACCATCCGCTTCATCCGGGGCCGCTCTGCGAAGATGCGCGAGCGTCTGGGACTGCCGCCCATCGAGCCGCCGCCGCTGGACCCTGACGCGCTGACCATCGGCTTCGCCCGCCGCTTCGTGCCCTACAAGCGGCCCGACCTGCTCTTCACGGACCTGGACCGCCTGGATCGCCTGGTGAACAACCCCGAGCGGCCTGTGAACCTCATCTTCTCGGGCCGGGCCCACCCCGCGGACCAGACGGGCAAGGGTCTCATCCAGAGGGTCAACCAACTCCTCGAGGACCCGCGCTTCCGCCACCGGATCCTCTTCATCGAGAACTACAACATCCGGGTGGGGCGCATGCTCTACCAGGGCATCGACGGCTGGCTGAACAACCCCCAGCGGCCCCTGGAAGCCTGTGGCACCAGTGGCATGAAGGTGGTACTCAACGGCGGCCTGCACATCTCCGTGCGGGACGGCTGGTGGGCCGAATCCTACGACGGTGAGAACGGCTTCGCCATCGGCAGCGGCGAGATCCACGCGGACCAGGCCATTCAGGACCAGCGCGACGCCGAGGACCTCTTCCGTCTGCTGGAAGAGGAGGTGGTGCCGCTCTACTACGAAAACCGCAATGCCGCGGGCGTGCCCAACGGCTGGGTAGCGCGCATGAAGCACTCCATCCGCACCCTGGGGTGGCGCTTCAATGCCGACCGCATGGTGCAGGACTACGCCGAGCACGTCTACCTGCCCGCCGCCACCGGCAGCAGCTGCCAGATGCCGCCTCCCTGACCGACCGCCGGGTGATCATTAGGGCGACTCGATGTCGCCCTAATGATCGGGACCCGGCGAGGAGGTCATGCCACGCGACCGCCGGCCCAGGATCAGGGCGACTCGATGTCGCCCTAACGATCGGGACCCGGCGAGGAGGTCATGCCACGCGTTGGCCAGAGGTCCAATAAAATGCATCTTTAAGGAACCCGAACGCTCTGCCGATAGGTCGGCAAAGGGGGCGTCCGGGATGACCCTAAGCGTGGTCCATCAATCGGAATCAGATCGGCTGAACACTGAGCGCCGAGCCTTCCTTGCATTGCTCCGCATGTCCAACACCCTCTCCAGTCCCCGGGAGATCGCGCAGCAGCTGGTCATCGTCGTCCGTGAGATCTCTCGCTGCGAGGCCATCGGCATCCGTCTGAAGGTCGGCCCCGAGTATCCCTATGTCATGACCCAGGGCTTCACGGACAGCTTCGTGAAGCTGGAGAACAGCCTCTGCATGGAGGACGGCGAGGGGCGGCTGCTGCGCGATGCCCAGCGCCACCCACTGCTGGCCTGCATGTGCGGAGCGGTGCTCTCCGAGCGCGTCGACCCGGCCCAGTCCTTCATCACCGAGCGGGGTTCCTTCTGGACCAATGCCACCTCGGACCTGCTGGCCTCAGCCCCGGCGCTGCCCCTCACCTGCGCCATCCGGAACCGCTGCCACACGGCTGGTTTCGAGACCGTGGGCCTGTTCCCCATCCGCCGGGACGGGGTCACCTACGGCATGATCCAGTGCAACGATGTGCGCCGCGACCGGTTCACCCCTGAGAGTCTGGCCATGCTGGAGGACCTCGCCGATGGCGCCGCCCACCTGCTGCAGGTGACCATGGCCTAGGTGGAGGCCATCCGCAGGATCAGCTCCCCATGCTGCGGAAACAGGGCTATGAGCTGATCGCGCCCACCCAGCTCGAAATCGGCGAAGTCGAAGCCCGGGGCCACGGTGCAGCCCACCAGGGTGAAGGGGCCGCACAGGGGCTCCGCCCCGAACCAGCAGCCGGCAGGCACCACGGCCTGGTAGCTATCGCCGGCAGCTGGGTCTGGTCCCAGGCGCAGGGTCTCGTGCCGGCCGTCCGGGTGCAGGACCTGGATCAGGAGGGTCGAGCCCGCATGAAAGTGCCAGACCTCGTCCGATTTGATGCGGTGGAGGTGCGAGCGGTCGCCCTCCTCCAGCAGGAACAGGATTGCCGTGGAACAGGCTCGATCGCCCCCGAACCGCCCTGGAAGCGCCTGGGCAGCCAGCGCCTCCGGAGAGCGGTAGGTCTCCCGGAACCATCCCCCTTCTGGGTGGCGCATGAGGCCCAGGGTGGTGATCAGCTCTGCAGCGGGTGGCTGCCGCATGGTTCTCCCTCTTCCGCGAAGCGGTGGCGCGCTGGGCCAGCGGGGCCCCAGCTCAGCCGAGCCCGAGCCGCTTGAAGGTGCGCTTCTTTCCGTCCTCGACTTCGGGCTGATCGAAGGGATCCAGGTCAAGGGCGAAGCCCAGGATGCCAATGATGGCCTGCCAGGCCATCATGAACGCGCCCACTTCCCGCTCGCTGAGGCTGGGCAGGGACCAGCGGAGCAGAGGCACGCCCGCGGCTTCCAGGGCGCCGGCGGTGCCTTCGGCCTGGGCGCGGAGGATCTCGCCGCCCTGCAGCGCGGCCAGGCCCGGGTAGGGCGAGCCGGGCGGGGGGTCCAGCTTCTCCGGGGCGGAGGCGCCTTCGACGGTCATGAGGATCACGCCCAGGTTGCGCGGCCCGGCCATCCAGCGCTGGAGCTGGCTGTGCTGGTCCACGGGGCCCACGGCGCGGATAGGGGTGAAGCCCTTGCGGCTGCCGTCCTTGGCGATCTTGCCCAGGGACTCGGCCACCAGCTGCACCCACCAGGCGGACAGATTATCGAGGCGCATGGCGTAGGGCATCAGCACCCACTCGGTGACGCCCTTCTGGTGCGCGTCCAGCAGCAGGTCCACGGTGGCGGCGATGCGGTCGTGCCAGGGGCCGGCGCCGGCCTCCACCTGGGCCATGACCTCGCGGCCGCCCTGGAGGAAGGCGGCGGCGTCGCGGCCCATCCAGGCCAGGGGCAGGGTGCCGATGGGCGTGAAGGCAGAGAAGCGTCCCCCGACTTCCACGGGGATGGGCAGGATGCGGCAGCCGTTGGCACGGCCCCAGGTGGCCAGGGGATTGGCGTCGTCCTGGGTGATCAGGACCGGCGGAGCCAGCTCCGCGAAGCCTGGCAGGGCGCGGAGCCGCGCGACCCAGGTCCAGAGCTCCAGCGTCTTGCCGCTCTTGGAGGCCAGCACCAGCTGGTCGCCGGCCTGCAGGCGGAACTCCGGCGCGGGCTCGGGGGAGGCCAGGGGCACCCAGTTGCTGAAGGCACGGTCGTTGCCGAAGGCGCGGATGAGCGTCTCCGAGGGCAGCATGCTGCCCCCGATGCCGCACCAGAGCAGGCGCTTCGCGGGATCCAGGGCGGGCAGGGCGGGCTCGGCCACCTTGCGCCAGCCTCCCATGGGATGGTTCACCACAGCCTGCCAGAGCGGTCGGATGTCCATGCTCAGTCTCCTTTGGGGGCGATGCTCGCGTAGAGGTCCAGGTAGGCCCGGGCGGGGCCCTCCCAGCTGAAGTTGGTGGTCATGCCCCGGCGCTGCAGGAGGCGCCAGGCCTGGGGATCCTGGAAGAGGTCGATGGCGGCATTGAGGGCCTCGCCCAGGGCCCAGCCGTTGGCCCGGTCGAACACGAAGCCCGTGGCCGTGCGGGCCTCACGGGTCTCAGGGGTCAGCCCAACCACCGTGTCGGCCAGCCCGCCCGTGCGCCGCACCAGGGGCAGGGCGCCGTAGGTCTGGGCGTAGAGCTGGGTGAGGCCACAGGGCTCCTGGCGCGACGGCACCAGGATCACGTCCGAGGCGGCGAAGGCGCGGTGGGCCAGGGCCTCGTCGTAGCTCAGGAAGACGCCCACGCGGCCCGGGTGGCGCTGGGCGGCCTGGACGAAGGCGCCTTCCGCATGGGGGTCGCCAGTGCCGATGATCGCCAGCTGCGCGCCCCGGGCCACCAGGTGGTCCACGTTTTCCAGGACCAGGTCGAGGCCCTTGAGCGGATCCAGGCGGCTGATCGAGGTGAAGAGGGGTGCAGCGGGATCCTCGTCCAGTCCCAGGCGGCGCTGGAAGTCGGGCCGGTTCGGCTGGCGGCGGCCCGGGTGGCGCACATCGTAGCGGCTCAGCAGGTGGGGATCCCGCGCTGGATTCCAGACCGTCGAGTCCACGCCGTTGATGATGCCCCAGAGGTCGCCCCGCCGATGGGACAGCAGGCCCTCCAGGCCATGCCCTCCCGCCACCTGGATCTCGTGGGAGTAGGTGGGGCTGACGGTGCTGATGCGGTCCGCGAGCTGCAGGCCGGCCTTGAGGAAGCAGAGGTCCCGGTGGAACTCGACGCCCTCGGGCGTGAAGGCGCGGGGAGGCAGCCACAGGCTGTCAAGCAGCTTCGCGGGGAAGCGGCCCTGGAAGGCGATGTTGTGGATGGTCATCACCGTCGCCGGCCGGGGCCCGTCGCCGTAGGCCACGTAGGCGGGCATCAGCCCGGTGTGCCAGTCGTGGCCGTGGAGCACGCCTGGCCGCCAGCCATCGGCGGCGCCGACTCGGCCCAGATGGGCGCCGGCCCAGGCCAGGGCGGCGAAGCGCTGGGCGAGGTCATCGGGGTAGCCGTAGGGACCGCCGGGCCGGGCGTAGAAGCCGGGCTGCTCCAGCAGGTAGAGGGGCAGGCCCGGGGCCTCGGCCCGGAGGATGCGGGCGGGGCCGCCTCCCATGAGGTCCGGGAACGAGGCGGCCACGCCCTGCACCTCGACCGCTTCGAGAATGGCCGGGTAGGCGGGGATCAGCAGCCGGGCATCGATGCCAAGGCCACGCATGGCCCGGGGGAGGGCGGCCATCACATCGCCCAGACCACCGGTCTTGACGTAGGGGAACAGCTCGGATGCAACGAAAAGAACCTTCAAAACCTAGGGCTCCAGCTGATTCAGCATGCGCTGGGAGATGAGGGTCACACCAGCTTCGGTGCGGTAGAAGCGGCGGGCATCCTCTTCCGGATCCTCTCCGACGACCATGCCCGCGGGGATCTTGCAGGCCCGGGCCACGATGCAGCGGCGCAGGCGGGCGTGCCGCCCGATGTCGCAATCCGGGAGGATCATGGCCCCGTCCAGGCGGGCGTGGGAGTGGACCGAGACGCGGCTCGAGAGCAGCGAGTGGTGCACGTGGGCGCCGGAGATGACACAGGCGCCGGAGACTAGGCTGGAGAGCGCCACGCCGTTGCGCATCTCGCCCGCGTGGACGAACTTCGCGGGGGGCAGCTGCTCCTGGTGCGTGGTGATGGGCCAGTTCGCGTCATAGAGGTTCAGGGCCGGCAGCACGCTGGTGAGGTCCATGTTGGCCTCCCAGTAGGAGTCCACGCTGCCCACGTCCTTCCAGTAGGGCTCGGGATGGCCGGGGTTGGGGATGCAGCTGCGCTCGAAGCGGTGCGCGAAGACCCGGGCCTCGCTGACGATGCGGGGGATGATGTCCTTGCCGAAGTCGTGGCCGGAGTTGGGATCCTCGGCGTCCTTGATCAGCTCGCGGGCGAGGAACTTCGCGTCGAACATGTAGATGCCCATGGACGCGAAGGCCCTGTCGGGCTTGCCGGGAATGGCCGGGGGATCCGCAGGCTTCTCGATGAACGACACGATGCGGTCGTTGTCGTCGACATGCGCGATGCCGAAGCCGCGCGCCGCGTCGCGAGGCACCTCGAGGCAGGCGATGGTCATGTCCGCCTGGTTGTCGAGGTGGTCCTTGAGGAACACCTTGTAGTCCATGCGATAGATGTGGTCCCCCGCGAGGATCAGCACGGTCTTGGGATCCGCCGCCTGGATGCTGTCGAGGTTCTGGTAGACCGCGTCCGCGGTGCCGCTGTACCAGGCGTCCTTGTCGAAGCTCTGCTGGGCCGGCAGCACGTGTACATACTCGTTGAGCTTGCCGGGCAGGAAGGTCCACCCGAACTGCAGGTGCTCGAGCAGGCGGTGCGAGTTGTACTGCGTGAGCACCATGATCTTGCGGAAGCCCGAGTTCACACAGTTGGAGAGCGTGAAGTCGATGATGCGGTACTTGCCGCCGAAGTCGAGACCGGGCTTGGCGTAGTGATCGGTCAGGTCCATCAGGCGCTTGCCGCGCCCTCCGGCCATCACGAGCGCGATGGTGTGCCTTGGTGAGACTCGCGATTCAGAGATCGTCAACATGAGAGTCCTTTGGCCTTAAGGGAATAATAGCCCTGGACTGGCCAAGAGAAAGGCTATCTTTTCACCAGTAGCCGACGTGTTCCTCGGATTGGAGCGCCTCCTGGAGCTCCACCAGGAAGAGGCGCCGGGGCACCACCCGGAAGCCGTAGCCCCGCAGACCCTCGTGGGGCAGCTGCCCATCGAGCAGGGTGAACTCCCAGCTGGCCAGCCGCGCGTCCAGGGCCGCCAGCGCCGCGCGGCTGGCCTCGGGCTCCAGGCTGAACATGCTCTCGCCGAAGAAGGCCCCGCCCAGGGACACCCCGTAGAGGCCACCCTGCAGCTGCCCGTCCCGCCACGCTTCGACGCTGTGGGCATGGCCCGCGTGGTGCAGGGCCAGGTAGGCATCCCGCATCTCAGCCGTGATCCAGGTGCCGTCCTGGCCGGGGCGGGGCACCCTCGAGCAGTGCCCGATGACCGCCTCGAAGGCCGTGTCGAAGCGGATCTCGAAGGGCTGGTGCCGCAGGCTCCGGCGGGTGCGGGCGGAGAGGTGCAGGTGGCCGGGGTGCAGCAGCGCCCGCTCCGGCGGTGACCACCAGAGCAGGGGATCCTCCTCCCCGAACCAGGGGAAGATGCCGCTGCGGTAGGCCTGCAGCAGCCGCGGCACGCTGAGGTCCCCGCCGATGGCCAGGAGGCCGTCCTCGGCCAGCTCCGGGTCCGGGAAGACCAGGCGGTCCGTCAGCCGAAAGACAGGCACAGCCGGCCGTCCTTGAGGCCCACCTTGGCCTTGCCGCCCTTGGCCAGGGGGCCGAAGAGCAGGGCCTCCGCCAGGGGTCGGCGCAGCTCGCGCTCGATGAGCCGGGCCATGGGGCGGGCGCCGAAGGCCGGGTCGTAGCCCTTGGCCGCCAGCCAGGCCCGGGCCGCCGGGGCGCAGGTCAGGGTCACGCCCTTCTCCTGCAGCTGGGTCTCCAGCTCCCGGAGGTGCTTGTCGGCCACCCGCTCCATCTCGGCCCGGCCCAGCGACGAGAATTGGAGGATGGCGTCGAGGCGGTTGCGGAACTCGGGGCTGAAGGCCTTCTCCAGGGTGCCGGTGGCGGACCTGTGCGCCCCGGCGTCGGCGAAGCCCACCTGCCGGGCCGACAGCTCCCGGGCGCCCACGTTGGTCGTCATCACCAGCACCGTGTGGCGGAAGTCGGCGCTGCGGCCGTGGCTGTCGGTCAGGGAGGCGTGGTCCATGACCTGCAGCAGCACGCCGAAGAGGTCCGGGTGGGCCTTCTCCAGCTCGTCGAGCAGCAGCACCGCGTGGGGCTGCTTGCGCACAGCGTCCGTGAGCAGGCCGCCCTCCTCGTAGCCCACATAGCCCGGCGGGGCGCCGATGAGGCGGGCCACGGAGTGCTTCTCCTGGTATTCGCTCATGTCGAAGCGCAGGAAGGCGATGCCCAGGGCCTTGGCCAGCTGCTTGGCCAGCTCCGTCTTGCCCACGCCGGTGGGTCCCGCGAACAGGAAGCAGCCCATGGGCTTCAGGGGATCCCGCAGGCCCGACCGCGCCAGCTTGATGGCGCTCGCCACAGCCTCGCAGGCGGGGTCCTGGCCGAAGATCTGGGCCCGCAGGGCGGTCTCGAGCCCCGCCAGGGCCTCGCGGTCGTCGGCGCTCACCGAGGCCACGGGCACCCGGGCCATGCGGGCCACCACGGCCTCGATCTCGGCGGCGCCGACCTGGCGCACCCGGGCCTTCTTCGGCAGCAGCTTCTGGGCGGCGCCCGCCTCGTCCACCACGTCCAGGGCGCTGTCGGGCAGCCGGCGGTCCGGCAGGTGCTTGGCGGCCAGGCGCACGGCTGCCTCCAGGGCGGCAGCCGAGTACTTCACCCCATGGTGGCTCTCGTAGGCGGCCTTGAGGCCCTGCAGCACGCCGAGGGCGTCCGCGGCGCTGGGTTCGCTGATCTCCACCACCTGGAAGCGGCGGGAGAGGGCCCGGTCCCGGTCCAGGGAGCCCTTCAGGTCCTGGAAGGTGGTCGCGCCGATGCAGCGCAGCTCCCCGGAGGCCAGGGCTGGCTTCAGCAGGTTGGCGGCGTCCATGGCGCCTCCGCTGGTGGCGCCCGCGCCCACCAGGGTGTGCAGCTCGTCCACGAAGAGGATGGCGCCCGGCGTGTCGCCGAGGGCCTTGAGCACGGCCTTGAGGCGCTCCTCGAAGTCGCCCCGGTAGCGGCTGCCGGCCAGCAGGGCGCCCAGGTCCAGGGCGAAGATCCGCGCGGCCTGCAGGGGCTCGGGCACGGTGCCCTCGTGGATGCGGCGGGCTAGGCCCTCGACGATGGCGGTCTTTCCCACGCCGGGCTCGCCCACCAGCAGGGGGTTGTTCTTGCGGCGCCGGCAGAGCACCTGGGCCATGCGGGTGATCTCGGCGTCACGGCCCACCAGGGGGTCCAGCCTCCCGGCGGCGGCCCGGGCCACCAGGTCCGTGGCGTAGGCTTCCAGGGGATCCGGGGCCACAGAGCCGCCTTCCGCCTCCTCTTCCGCCGCTTCCGTCTTCGGAGCGGGTGACTTGGCCGCGGGCCCGTGGCTCAGGACCTTGAGCAGGGGCAGGCGCTTCACGCCGTGCTTCTCAAGCAGGAACCGGGCCGGGCTGGCTTCCTCTTCCAGGAAGGCCGGCAGCAGCTCACCTCCCTGGACGAGCTTCTTGCCGGCGCTGAAGGCCTGGAGCAGGGTCCGCTCCACCACCCGCACGAAGCCCAGGGTGCTGTGGGGCTGCAGCGCCTCCTCGCCAGGCACGGGCTCGAAGGACTTCGCCAGCACGGCCTCCAGCTCCTCCCGCAGGGCGCTCAGCTGCACGCTGCAGCTCCGCAGGGTGCGGGCGGCGTGGACATCATCCAGCAACGCCAGCAGCAGGTGCTCGAGGCTCACGTCCTCGTGGCGGCGGGCTTTGGCCAGATCAAAGGCCCGCTGGAAGCCCTGGTTCAGGTCCGGGCTGATCTGGGGGGTCTTAGGCATCGTCGGGCTCCACGGTCAGCAGGAGGGGAAAGCCGTCGCGCTCGGCCAGCTGCCGGCCGCGTTCGGCGCGGGTCTCCGCCACGTCCCGGGTGTAGCGCCCGGCCACGCCCACCCCGGCCCGGTGGACCGCCAGCATGATGGCGATGGCCTCGGGCTCGGGTTTGCGGAAGACCGTCGTCAGCAGCCAGACCACGAACTCCTGGGTGGTGTAGTCGTCGTTGTGGAGCAGCACCTTCCACAGACCCGGTTCCCGCAGCTTGGTGCGTGGGCGGGTGAGGACCTGGCCTTGTCGCTTGGTGGCCATGAATGGCGCCTCCGGGGGAATCAGGATAGCCCCTGCGCCTCCTGGAAGGTCACAGCAGGCGGCCCTTCATGGCCCCGGCGGGGAGCGGACCCCAGCTCCGGCCGTCCTGGCTGGCCGGGCGGTTGTCGCCCAGCACCAGGTAGCCGTCGCCGCAGGCGCTCTGGCCCCCGCCGCGCCGCTCGGGGTGGGTCACCCAGGGCTCGTCCAGGCGCCGGTCGTTGATCCAGAGATCCCCGCCCTCCCAGCGCACCTGCTCGCCCGGCAGCCCCAGCACCCGCTTCACCGAGGATCCCTGGGGCCCCTCCACGAGCCAGACCTCGCCCCGACGGGGCGCGGGCACCACCCACGCTCGCCAGGACCAGCGCAGGGCCCCGTCCGGCAGGGCGGGCTCCATGCTGTGTCCGGAGATGCGGACGGGTCGCAGCACCCCCAGGGGGGCGAGGGCCAGGGCCACGGCGGCGAGGGGGATCCAGGGGCGCAAGGGGCCTTCGTCCAGGCTCAGCCGAACACCGCCAGCCGTCGGCCCTGGCCGTCCGTGAGGGCGACCTCCTTGAGCCGGGCCGGGGCGGGGACGAACGGGGCGAGCTCCGCCAGGAGCCGCTGGGCCAGGGCCAGGGGGCCCTCCAGGCCGAGGTCCGAGAGCAGCTGCCCATGCAGGGGCGCCAGGCTGCGGTCCAGGGCCGCCTCCAGGTCCCGGAAGTCCACCACCACATCGAAGCTGTCCAGCCCCTCCCGGGCCGCCACCACCTCCACGAGGTAGTCATGGCCCTCCCAGCGCCCGCCGGAGCGGAACACCACCGAAAGGGGGCGGGTGACGGCAGACTCGAACACCAGGCTGGGAACTTGGGCCAAGGGGGCCTCCGACTTACTCCAGGTTGAGACTTCAGTTTCACATGGTGAAGGCTACACTGGGCCATCGAGCCTGCCATACCTGACAACCGGGTTATTGATCAAGGCGGCCCCCGCCACCTTGGTTGCCACCCGTCCCTGCGAGGAGAGACCCCATGAAGGCCCTGGAAATCGCGCTGTTCTGGATCCTGACCCTGGCCGCGGGCGGCTTCTTCGTGTGGACCATCCGGCAGCGGATCGCCACCATGAAGGCCGGTCTGCCGGACAACCGAACCGATCAGCCCTGGGAGCGCCTGAAGGGCGTCTTTGTGCTGGCCCTGGGCCAGCAGCGCATGGTCCGGGACAAGTACGCGGGCTTCTATCACATCCTCATCTTCTGGGGCTTCTGCGCGCTGGGCCTCCGCAGCCTCGGGCTGGTGCTGGAAGGCCTCTTTGGTTGGCACATGACCGAGGCTCTGGGCCAGTTCGGCCTGGGCTACCAGTTCACCAAGGACATCTTCGAGGTGCTGGTGCTCGTGGGTCTGGGCCTCGCGGCCTTCCGCCGCCTGGCGGCCAAGCCTTGGCGCCTGGAGAACTCCTGGGACGCCTGGGCCACCCTGAGCCTCATCGGCGGCCTCATGATCACGGACCTGCTGGCGGACGGCGCCTACATCTGGCTGCACAACCCCACCTGGAAGATGTGGGCCCCGGCCAGTCTCTTCGTGGCGAACCTGCTGCGCCCCCTGGACGGCACCGCCCTGCTGGTGATCTACAAGAGCATGTGGTGGCTGCACCTGGGCCTGCTCTACTTCTTCGCCAACTTCCTGCCCTACTCCAAGCACTTCCACGTCTTCACGTCGCTCTTCAACATCTACTTCCGCGAGCTGCAGCCCAACAAGAACCTGAAGCCCATGGACATGGAGGCCGAGCACTTCGGCGTCAACAAGATCCAGGACTTCACCTGGAAGCAGATGCTCGACTTCTACACCTGTGTGGAGTGCGGCCGCTGCCTGGAGAACTGCCCCACGACCCTCACCGGCAAGCCGCTCCGGCCCAAGGACTTCGGCAACGACCTGCGCGACTACCTGAAGGCCACGCCTCTCGCCCAGATGGGCCAGGACCAGGCCGTGCCCGAGGATCGCCTGCTCATCGGCGGCCCCGTGCCCGAGGGCGCCCACTGGAAGCGCGATGACGAGGCGCCCCCCTGGAGCAAGGAGCAGCTCGAGGGCTGGATCAGCCGGGACACCATCTGGGCCTGCACCAGCTGCGGCTACTGCGAGTGGGCCTGCCCGCTGCAGATCAGCTTCGTGGACAAGCTCGTGGGCATGCGCCGCTACCTCACGCTGGAAGAGAGTGACTTTCCCGCCGAGGCCCAGATCGCCTTCAAGGGCATGGAGCGCCAGGGCAACCCCTGGAACCTCGCCCAGGCCGACCGCGGCAAGTGGGCCGAGGGCCTGGACGTGCCCACCCTGGCCGAGAAGCCCGATGCGGAGTACCTGTTCTGGGTGGGCTGTGCCGGCAGCTACGA
>JAAXXS010000056.1:0-3349 GCA_013334395.1 Holophagaceae bacterium
ATCTCCAGGGCCTCCCGCCAGTAGCTCTTGGCGATGCCGCGGAGGGTGATGATGGGCTCCCCTCCACCCAGGTCGAAGCGGTTGGCGTTCATCAGCCCCGGACCTTCACCTTGGCGCCGGGCTTGAGAGACTCTGGAGGGGCCACGATGAGCTTGGTGTCCTTGGCCAGGCCGCCCACCTCGAGACCGACGGGGTTCTCACCCAGGACCGTCAGGAAGCGCTGCACCGCGAGGCCGTTCTCCACCACCCAGGCGTAGGCCCGGCCGTCCTGCTTCTTGACCTGCTCCCGGCCCAGCACCACCACATCCTGGGGATAGGGATCCCCCAGGAAGGTGACCTTGGCACCCATGTCCGGCACCAGCAGGGGGTCGCGATCCACGATGGCCACCCGCACCACCACCACGGCCTTCTGCCGGTTGGAGCTGGGGTAGATCTCCCGCAGCCGGCCCTTCAGCACGGAGCGCTTGCCCTGCCCCTCCAGGGCGTCCACGCGGATCTCGGCGGGCATGTTGCGGGCGAGCTTGGCGATGGAGGCCTCGTTCACTTCCACCTCCACCTCCAAGGTGTCGAAGTCCGCCATCACCAGGACGGCGTTGATGGCATTGGCGCCGCCGGCGCTGCCCGGGGCCACGGTCTCGCCCACTTCCGACAGCTTCTGCGTGACGATGCCGCTGAACGGGGCCCTCAGCTCCATGCTGTCCAGGAGGGCGGCCTGGTAGGCCAGCTGGGCCTCGAGGGTCAGCTTCTGGCTCCGCAGGCGGTCCACGGTGGCCGCGTCCTGGATGCCCAGGGCCTGCAGCTTCACGGCCCGATCGAGCTCCACCTTGGCCTGGTCCAGCTGGGCCTTCACCTGGTCCCGGCTGGCGGCGAGGTCCGGGGACTCCAGGCGGGCCAGCACCTGACCCTTGGTGACCCGGCTGCCCTCCTGCACCCCCAGCCAGCTGACGCGGCCCAGGACCTTGCTGGACAAGGTGGCTCGGGTGCGGGCCACCAGATAGCCCGAGGCCGTCACCAGGGGGTTGCGCTCACCCGCCTTGAACACCGTGGGGACTGATACGGACACGGCCACCGGCGCCCCCTTGGAGGCGGCCAGGGCGCCCAGGGCCAGGATGCCGAGCCCACCCAGCACCACCCAGCCCCACGGAAAGCGCTTCCGGATCACGGCGGACTTGCGGACGGGGGCTTCACTCATGCCAGACACTCCATGGGGATTCACATGTACAGGCTACCCGTGGACCCAGCGGCCCAGGAAGCCTTGGCGGTTGGATGCCCGCCAACGGTGAGACGAGTCAGATCTTAGGCCGGGCGTCAGGGGCAGGGCCCCATCCCGCCGCCAGTTGGGCCCGGAAGGGAACGCTCACAGGGCCTCGCGGCGGGTGCGGGTGGCCACGGCGCTGAACACCGGACGCAACGCCAGCGCCAGCAGAGCCATCGCCGGCAGGGCCAGCAGGGCCCAGGCGAGGAAGGCCGGGAGGATCCGGCTGCCCAGGGAGACCAGCGTGCCCCAGGCGTCCGTCTTGGCTCCGTGTACCAGGACCGACACGGAGAGCGGCAGCGGCGCCTGCCCCGTGAGGCGCTCCCCCACCCGGATGAAGGGGATGAGAAGCAGTAGCTGGAGGGGATAGGCCAGGTAGTTCGCCAGCTGCAGGGCGGGCTGGTTGAGGCGGAAGGAGAAACCAGCCCCGGCGCACAGCAGGGTGCTGGTGCCCAGGACCGGGTTCACCCCCAGGGCCAGACCCACCGCCAGGCTCCAGGCCAAGCCCTGGGGACTGAGCCCCTGCCGAAGCAGGGCCGCCATGGGATCAAGAAGACGGCGTCGAAACCAGCCGACCATTGGTCCCGGAGGGAGCTTGCTCATGAGCGGGAGGCCCCCATCGCGGCCTGCGGAAAGGGGCGGAGATCCCGCACCACGCGCAGCCAGGACAGCACCTTGAGGGCGTAGAAGGTGGGATCCACCTCCCACCAGCGGATGCCCTGGCGGCAGCTGGCCTGGTAGTGGTGGTGGTTGTTGTGCCACCCCTCGCCCAGGGTGATCAGCGCCAGCACCAGGTTGTTGCGGCTCTGGTCGCCGGTCTCGAAGCGCCGGGTGCCCCAGACGTGGGTGAGTGAGTTGATGCAGAAGGTCCCGTGCCAGAGCAGCACCGTGGAGATGGCGAAGCCCCAGACCAGGGTCTCCCAGCCCCCCAGACCGGTCCAGATGCCGAAGCCGAAGACCAGGGCCCCCAGCAGCCAGGGGCAGAGCCAGTGGTAGGCGTCCAGGAAGCGCAGCTCGGGGAAGCGGGCGAAGTCCTCGATGGCAGCGGGGTCGTAGGTGTCGTAGGCGTCGGACAGCACCCAGCCCAGGTGGGACCACCAGAAGCCGTCGACCACGGGGGAGTGCAGGTCCTGCGGCGTGTCCGAGTGCCGGTGGTGGTGCCGGTGGTTCGCGGCCCACCAGAGCACCCCCTTCTGGGCCGAGGTCTGGGCCAGGAAGGCCATCAGGAACTGCGGCACCCGGCCCATGCGGTAGGCGCGGTGGCTGAAGTAGCGGTGGTAGCCGGCGGTCACCGCGAACATGCGGACCAGGTACAGCGCCACGCAGAGGGCCACCAGCTTCCAGGAGAAAGTCAGCCAGAGCGCCGCCAGGCAGCCCAGGTGGACCAGCACGAAGGAGACCGAGGTCACCGTCACGGTAAATGGCTTGCGCATGGAGGCTCCCCGGGAGGGTTAAGGGTACCTCAGGCATTGATACTAAAAAAGCAATCTTTGCTTCGGCCAGGACCGGTGGGTGAGGTCATCGCGCATCGAAGCGGGAATCGAACCGTGTGGTTCCGCTGCGCCGGTGGTCCGAGCCCAGCACGGTCATAAAGGCAAGGCAGGACGCCTGGCCTCGCTCGAGCATCAAACCGCACCCGGCTGCGCCGGGTGCCGGCACGCTTCGGGCGGTCCACTCGCTGGTTCGATTCCAGCACAGCAACAAGGGCAAGGGGGGCCGGTTGGCCCCCCTTGCCCTTGTTGGTGCACCCGACTGGAATCGAACCAGCGACCTCTGGCTTCGGAGGCCAGCGCTCTATCCAACTGAGCTACGGGTACGGATCACCGTGGCAAGCACGGCCCTCCATCATGGCTTCGAATGGCGTTTGGTTCAAGGACGGAGGCCACGGATGAAGCCTCTGGCCGGACTCGTTCAGCTCCGCCCACCCACCATCCGCCTCCGGACGGAGCCGTTGGTGCCGGCGAAGTAGCGGCGGACGCCCTGGGTGATGGCGTCGGCCACCATGGCGCGGAAGGCGGCGTCCTGGAGCTTCTTCTCTTCCTTGGGGTTGGAGATGAAGGCGACCTCGACCAGCACCGCGGGCATGGCGGCGCC
>JAAXXS010000056.1:3449-14999 GCA_013334395.1 Holophagaceae bacterium
GAGATCCGCACCCCGATCCTGGAGGAGCTGGACGTCTTCAAGCGCAGCGTGGGCGAGAGCTCGGACATCGTGAACAAGGAGATGTACCAGTTCACGGACAAGGGCGGGCGCGAGGTGGTGATGCGTCCCGAGAACACCGCGGGCGTGGTCCGGGCCGCCATCCAGCACAAGCTGCTGACCTCCAACGACCCGGTGCTGTTCTACTACATCGGCCAGCAGTTCCGCTACGAGCGCATGCAGACTGGCCGCTACCGGCAGTTCTGGCAGATCGGGGCCGAGAGCTTCGGCGTGGCCAGCCCCGAGAGCGAGGCCGAGAGCCTGCTCATGCTCTACAGCTTCCTCAAGGAGCTGGGCCTCAAGCAGCTGAGCTTCTCCATCAACAGCGTGGGCACCCCCGAGTCGCGGCCGGCCTTTCACGCGGCCATCCGGGCCTTCTTCGGCGAGCGGCAGGAGCAGTTCTGCGATGACTGCCACCGCCGCATCGAGACCAACCCCCTGCGCGTGCTGGACTGCAAGAACGAGGGCTGCCAGGCCGCGCTGGCCGGGCATCCGGTCATCACGGACTTCCTGGATGAGGGCTCCGCCAAGCACCATGCGCGGCTCAAGGAGCTGCTGACGGTCCTCGGCATCCCCTTCGTGGAGGATCCCCGGCTGGTGCGCGGGCTGGACTACTACACCCGCACGGCCTTCGAGCTGCTCAGCTCCGACCTGGGCGCCCAGAGCGCCCTCCTGGGCGGCGGCCGCTACGACGGCCTGGTGAAGCAGCTGGGCGGCCCCGAGGTCCCCGCCTTCGGCTGGGCCATCGGCCTGGACCGCCTGGCCCTGATCCTCCAGCAGGTGCGCGGCGAAGCCCCGGCCACGCCCCCGATCCTGCTGATCCCCCTGGGCGAGCGGGCCGCCACCGAGGCCCTCCAGCTGGCCCGCCGCCTATGGGACGCGGGCATCGCCCTGCAGCTGGAGACCCGCGGCGGGGCCCTGAAGAAGGCCATGGCCAGCGCCAACCGCATGGGCATCCAGACCGTGCTGATCCTGGGCGACGGCGAGCTGGACGCGGGCACCGTCACGGTCAAGCACATGGCCACGGGGGAGCAGGAAGTCGTTCAATTAGATAATTTGGAAGCAATGCTAGGACATTCCTGACCAATCTGCTAGGCTAATAACTTCGTGATCTCAGGCGACCCCCGGTCTCCGCCTCTTTACCAATCCGAATACCCCCACTTTCGCCCTGACCGGGCCCCCGGAAACCTTCCGCGGGCGGGCCCTCTCAGGAGAAATACATGTCCTTCGAAACCCTCGGGCTGCTGCCCGAGCTTCTGCGCGCGGTTCGCGAGCAGGGCTACGAGACCCCCACCCCCATCCAGCTCCAGGCCATTCCCCTGGTGCTTGAGGGCCGCGACCTCATGGCCCGGGCCCAGACCGGCACCGGCAAGACCGCCGGCTTCACCCTGCCCCTGCTGCAGAAGCTCGCCCCCCATGCCAACAGCTCGGCTTCCCCGGCCCGCCACGCCATCCGCGCCCTCATCCTCACCCCCACCCGCGAGCTGGCCCTCCAGGTCGAGGAGAGCGTCCGCACCTACGGCAAGCACATCCCCCTGCGCTCCACCACCATCTTTGGCGGCGTGAACATCAACCCCCAGACCAAGGCCCTGCGCGCTGGCTGCGAGATCGTCGTGGCCACACCCGGCCGCCTGCTGGACCACCAGGGCCAGGGCAACCTCAACTTCAGCCAGCTGGAAGTCCTGATCCTGGATGAAGCGGACCGCATGCTCGACATGGGCTTCATCCGCGACATCCAGAAGATCCTGGCCCTGCTGCCCGCCAGCCGCCAGACCCTGCTCTTCTCGGCCACCTTCACGGACGAGATCAAGCAGCTGGCCTCCAAGTTCCTGAAGAATCCCGCCTTGGTGGAGATCACCGCCCAGAACACGGCCGCTGAGCTCGTGAAGCAGGTGGTCCACCCCGTGGACCGGGAGCGCAAGCGCGCCCTGCTGGCCCACATCATCCAGAGCCGCAACCTGGAGCAGGTCCTGGTGTTCACCCGCACCAAGCACGGCGCCAACCGCCTCTCCGAGCAGCTGGACCGCGACGGCATCAACTCCATGGCCATCCACGGCAACAAGAGCCAGCCCCAGCGCATCAAGGCCCTGGAAGACTTCAAGAAGGGCTCCATCCGCGTGCTCGTGGCCACGGACATCGCCGCCCGGGGCCTGGACATCGACCAGCTGCCCCACGTGGTGAACTACGAGCTGCCCCAGGTCCCCGAAGACTACATCCACCGCATCGGCCGCACGGGCCGGGCCGGCACCGAGGGCGAGGCCCTCTCCCTGGTCTGCGTGGATGAGCACCGCCTCCTCAAGGACATCGAGAAGCTCCTGCGTCGGGAACTGCCCAAGGATGTGGTGACGGGCTACGCGCCGGATCCCAGCATCCCGGCCGAGCCCATCCAGACGGGTCGCCAGAGTGGCGGCGGCGGCCGGAGTCGCGGGCCTGTCCGCAGCAGCCGGCCTTCCTCCGGCTCGGCCCCCCAGGGCGAGCGCGGTCGGCATCCTTCCCGCCCCGGCTTCCGGGGCAAGTGACCCCGACGTTAATCTCTGCGCCTGACTGAGCCCGCTGTGAGGGATCCGTCAGGCGTAGTTATACCCATTGACGCGAGGGTCGTTCTTGCCCAGGATTCTTGCTTATGCAAGAACCCATGCCTGACTCCCTCACCGATGCCGGTCCCGGCACCCTCGCCGCAGCCGTTCGCCGGCGGCTGAAGCATGCCGTCGCGGCCCAGCTGACCCCCTACGGCCTCTCGCTGCAGCAGTTCTGGGTGATCCTGGTCCTGATGGAGCAGGGGGCCACCTCGCTGCATACCCTGGCCCAGCAGGTCTGGATGGACGATCCCACCGCCAGCCGCGTGGTCAAGGGCATGGTGGCCCGCGGCCTGCTCACCACCCGGCCGGACCCGAAGCACGGGCGCCGGATTCTCATCAACCTGAGCCCGGAGGCGCTCCCCCTGGCCCGGGAGCTGCAGCTGCTGGCCGACGGGATGAAGTCTGCCCTTGTCGCCGGCCTGGACCAGGGCCAGCAGTCGGCTCTGAAGCACGGACTGCGGACCATGATCGCCAACCTGGATGCCATGCTGGCCGGCCTGCCGGCTTCCGCCGAGGAGCGCGACGAAGCTGCTTCCTGAGGTCAATCCTCGGCAGAAAACACCCGCGTTTCTTGAAGAGCCCTTAGCCCTTGACTGTCCCCCCGCCGGACTTCCCCCACCGGAATTCACAGAAGGCAGCTTCTCGCATGAGCGACACCAACCGCCCCTCCCTCGACTCCGGCACCGACCGTCCCGCCCTCCTCCGGGGCTGGCGCCCCTGGGCCATCCTCGGCGGCGCCGCGGTCATTGGCCTGGTGCTCTTCGCCCGCGGGGGCAAGAAGGACGCCGCCGCGAACCCGACGGGCCGCCCGGTGCCCGTGAGCGTGGCCCTGGCTCGCAAGGGCGACATGGCCGTCCGCCTCACGGGCCTCGGCACGGTGGTCTCGATGGAGAGCGTCACCGTGAAGAGCCGCGTGGACGGGCAGCTGCTCCGCGTCGCGTTCACCGAGGGGCAGATGGTCCGGGCTGGAGATCTTCTGGCCGAGATCGATCCCCGCCCCTTCCAGGTGCAGCTCATGCAGGCCGAGGGGCAGCTCGCCAAGGACCAGGCCGCCCGGGACAACGCCCTGGCTGACCTGCGGCGCTTCCAGACCCTGGTGCAGCAGGGCATCCTGTCCCGCCAGCAGGTGGATACCCAGAGCTCTGCCGTGCTGCAGTACGAGGCGGCCATGAAGGCCGACCAGGCCGCCGTGGAGAGCGCCAAGCTGAACCTGACCTACAGCCGCATCACCGCCCCGACCTCGGGCCGGGTGGGCCTCCGGCTCGTGGACGCCGGCAACATGGTGCGCGCCACGGATGCCACCGGTCTGGCCACCATCGCCCCCATCCAGCCCATCAACGTGGTGTTCTCCGTGCCCGCCGACCACATCCAGCAGGTGCTGGCCCAGACGGCCAAGAATGGCCGGCTGCCCGTGGAGGCCTGGGACCGGGACCTCAAGTCCCGCCTCGGCTCCGGCGTCCTCGCGGCGATCGACAACCAGGTGGATCCCGCCACGGGCACCGTGAAGCTGAAGGCCCTGTTCGCCAACGACGACCGCGCCCTGTTCCCCAACCAGTTCGTCAACGCGCGGCTGCTGGTCGACACCCTGCGCGAGGTCATCATCGTGCCCACCGCCGCCGTGCAGCGCGGACCCCAGGGTGCCTTCGTCTACCTCGTCAAGCCGGACAGCACTGCGGAGTTGCGCGTGATCGAGATCCTGGGCACCGATGGCGATGAGACCGCCCTGCGGAAGGGGCTCTCAGGCGGCGAGACCATCGTCACAGACGGCCTCGAGAAGCTGCGGCCCGGCAGCAAGGTGGCCCTCCCCAAGCCCGCCGGCGCGAAGGGCTGAGCGAATGAATCCCTCCAGGCCGTTCATCCTCCGGCCCATCGCGACCTCCCTGCTCATGGTGGGGCTCCTGCTGGTGGGCCTGCTGGCCTTCCGCCAGCTGCCGGTCTCGGCCCTGCCCCAGGTGGACTACCCCACCATCCAGGTGGTCACCTTCTACCCCGGCGCCAGCCCGGACGTGATGGCCTCGGCCATCACCGCGCCCCTGGAGCGCCAGTTCGGCCAGCTGCCCGGCCTGAACCGCATGTCCTCCACCAGCTCAGGCAGCAGCTCGGTGATCACGCTCCAGTTCGTGCTGGACCTGAACATCGACGTGGCCGAGCAGCAAGTCCAGGCCGCCGTGAACGCCGCCGGCACCTACCTGCCGGCCAACCTGCCCAGCCCCCCGATCTACAGCAAGATCAACCCCGCCGACGCCCCGATCCTGACCCTGGCCCTGACCTCGAAGACCCTGCCCCTCTCCAAGGTCGAGGACTTCGCCGACACGCGGCTGGCCCAGAAGATCTCGCAGCTGCCCGGCGTGGGCCTGGTCAGCATCAGCGGCGGGCAAAAGCCCGCCGTGCGCATCCAGGCCAACCCCGTGGACCTGGCCGCCAAGGGCCTCACCCTGGGTGACGTGCGCACCGCCGTGGCCCTGAGCAACGTGAACCAGGCCAAGGGCAGCTTCGACGGGCTGCGCCAGGCCTACGCCATCGGCGCCAACGACCAGCTGCTCTCCAGCGAGGACTACCGTCCCCTGGTGGTGGCCTACCGCAACGGCGCCCCGGTGCTGCTCTCCGAGGTCGCCACGGTCACCGACGACGTGGAGAACTCCCGCCTCGCCGCCTGGCAGAACACCACGCCCGCCGTCATCCTCAACATCCAGCGGCAGCCCGGCGCCAACATCATCGCCGTGGTGGACCGGGTCAAGGCCCTCCTGCCCCAGCTGCGCGCCTCCCTGCCCGCCTCGGTTGAGCTGAACACCCTCACGGACCGCACCATCACCATCCGCGCCTCGGTGGAGGACGTGGAGTTCGAGCTGATGCTCACCATCGCCCTGGTCGTGATGGTGATCTTCCTGTTCCTGCGCACCTTCGCCGCCACCATCATTCCCAGCGTGGCCGTGCCCCTCTCCCTGGTGGGCACCTTCGGGGTGATGTACCTGCTGGGCTACAGCCTGAACAACCTGACCTTGATGGCTCTGACGATCTCCACGGGCTTCGTGGTGGACGACGCCATCGTGATGATCGAGAACATCATGCGCTACATCGAGGAGGGCGAGCCGCCCCTCCAGGCTGCGCTGAAGGGCTCGGGCCAGATCGGCTTCACCATCCTGTCCCTGACGGTGTCGCTCATCGCCGTGCTGATCCCGCTGCTGTTCATGGGCGACATCGTGGGCCGGCTCTTCCGGGAGTTCGCGGTCACCCTCAGCGTCACCATCCTGGTGTCCGCCGTGGTGTCCCTGACCCTGACGCCCATGATGTGCGCCAAGCTGCTCAGGCACACCCCCCCCGAGGAACAGGGCCGGTTCTACCAGTCCTCGGAACGGGTCTTCCAGCGGGTCATCGCCTTCTACGGCCGCACCCTGACCGTGGTGCTCCAGCACCAGACCGCCACCCTGGTGGTTGCCGTGACCACGCTTGCCGCCACCGTGCTGCTCTACATTGCCATCCCCAAGGGCTTCTTCCCGGTGCAGGACACCGGCGTGCTGCTGGGCATCTCCGAAGCCCCCCAGACCGTGTCCTTCCCCGCCATGGCCGAGCGGCAGCAGGTGCTCTGCGCCGAGATCCTCAAGGACCCGGCCGTGGAGAGCCTCTCGTCCTTCATCGGCATCGACGGCACCAACACCACGCTCAACAGCGGCCGCATCCAGATCAACCTCAAGCCCCTGGAGGAGCGCCGCCTCAACGCCAGCGACATCATCCGCCGCCTCCAGCCCCAGCTGGCCAAGGTGGAAGGCATCCGCCTCTACCTCCAGCCGGTACAGGACCTCACCGTGGAGGACCGGGTCAGCCGCACGCAGTATCAGTACACCCTGGAGGACGCCGATCCCAAGGAGCTGGGCGAGTGGGTGGGCCGCTTCGTGGACCGCTTCTCCGCCATTCCCGAGCTGCGGGACGTGGCCAGCGACCAGCAGAACGCCGGGCTCCAGATCCGCCTGACCCTGGACCGCACCAGCGCCTCCCGCCTCGGCATCACCCCGCAGATGCTGGATGACGCCCTCTACGACGCCTTCGGCCAGCGCCAGGTGTCCACCATGTTCACCCAGCTGAACCAGTACCGCGTGGTGCTGGAGGCCCCGCCCCGGCAGTACCAGCGGCCCGAGGACCTGCAGAACATCTACGTCCGCAGCGCCTCCGGCGGCTCCGTGCCCATCAGCGCCTTCACGCGCATGGAGACGCTGACCGCGCCCCTGGCCGTCAACAAACAGGGACAGTTCCCCACGGCCACGGTGTCCTTCAACCTGGCGCCCGGCGTCGCCCTGGGCGACGCGGTGAAGGCCATCCAGATGGCGCGGAAGGACATGGATGTGCCCCCGAGCCTGAAGACCGGCTTCCAGGGTACCGCCCAGGCCTTCGGGGCCTCGCTCACCAACACGCCGCTGCTGATCCTGGCTGCGGTGCTCACGGTGTACATCCTGCTGGGCGTGCTCTATGAGAGCTACATCCACCCCATCACGATCCTCTCCACCCTGCCCTCTGCGGGCGTGGGCGCGCTGCTGTCGCTCATGCTCTGCCGCACGGAGTTCAGCGTCATCGCCCTGATCGGCATCATCCTGCTCATCGGCATCGTGGAGAAGAACGCGATCATGATGATCGACTTCGCGCTGGAGGCTGAGCGCAAGGAGGGCCTGCCCCCCGAGCAGGCCATCTACCAGGCCTCCCTGCTGCGCTTCCGCCCCATCATCATGACCACCCTGGCGGCCATGCTTGGCGGCGTGCCCCTGGCCCTGGGCACTGGCGTGGGCGCCGAGCTGCGGCGGCCCCTGGGCATCGTCATCGTCGGTGGGCTCATCTTCAGCCAGGTGCTGACCCTCTACACGACGCCCGTGATCTATTTAGCCTTTGACCGCCTGGCCGCCCGCGTGCGCCGCTTGCGCGGCGCACGAAAAACGGCGCCTTCGGCGCAGGAATCATGATTCAGTCCCTCCACGTTCTCCCTTCGCGCTGCGCCAGCAGCGCGTATCTCCAGGCGGCACGCCTGGAGCAGGCGCCACGGTGAGCATCTCCGCCCCCTTCATCCACCGGCCCGTCGCCACCACGCTGCTGACGGTGGCGCTGGCGCTGCTGGGCGGCATCGCCTACCAGTTCCTGCCGGTGTCGCCCCTGCCCCAGGTGGAGTTCCCCACCATCCAGGTGTCCGCGGGCCTGCCCGGCGCCAGCCCCGAGACCATGGCCTCCTCCGTGGCCACGCCCCTGGAGCGCCAGTTCGGCCGCATCGCGGGCATCACCGAGATGACCTCGGCCAGCAGCCTGGGCTCCACCAACATCACCCTGCAGTTCGACCTGGGCCGGAACATCGATGCCGCGGGCCGCGACGTGCAGGCCGCCATCAACGCGGCCCGGGGCGACCTGCCCGCCAACCTGCCGAACAACCCCAACTACCGCAAGGTGAATCCCGCGGATTCACCCATCATGATGCTGGCCCTCACGTCGAAGCTGATCCCCCGGGAGCGGATGTACGACATCGCCTCCTCGGTGCTGCAGCAGAAGCTGTCCCAGGTCGAAGGCGTGGGGCAGGTCTTCGTCTGGGGCGGGGCCCTGCCGGCGGTGCGGGTGGATGTGAACCCGGCCCTGCTCAATGCCCAGGGACTGGCCCTGGAAGACGTCCGGCTGGCCATCGCCGCCGCCAACCTGAACCTGCCCAAGGGCGAAATCGCCAATGGCACCACCACCTGGTCCATCGCCACCACCGACCAGCTCAAGGGCGCCGCGGAATACCAGCCGCTCATCCTCCGCTACCGGAACGGCAATGCCGTGCGGCTGTCGGACGTGGCCCGGGTCACGGATTCCGTGGAGAACGTCCGCAACGCCGGACTCTCCAATGGCGTTCCCGCCATCATGGTGGGCATCTTCCGCCAGCCCGACGCCAACATCATCGAGACCGTGGACCGGGTGCGGGCCATCCTGCCCCAGATGCAGGCCAGCCTGCCGCCCACCATCGAGCTCAAGGTGCTCATCGACGCCACGCGCACCATCCGGGCCTCGGTCCGGGATGTGCAGATCGCCATGCTGATCTCCATCCTGCTGGTCATCCTCGTGGTCTTCCTGTTCCTGCGCAGCTGGCGCTCGACCCTCATCCCCAGCGTCGCCGTGCCCATCTCGCTGATCGGCACCTTCGGGGTGATGTACCTGCTGGGCTACACCATCGACAACCTCTCCCTGATGGCCCTCACGGTGGCCACGGGCTTCGTGGTGGACGACGCCATTGTGGTGGTGGAGAACATCACCCGGCACCTCGAGGAGGGCATGACGCCCATGGAGGCCTCCCTCCACGGCGCCAAGGAGATCGGCTTCACGGTGATCTCCATCAGCATCTCCCTCATCGCCGTCTTCATCCCCATCCTGCTCATGGGCGGCATCGTGGGGCGGCTGTTCCGCGAGTTCGCCGTGACCCTGTCCGTGGCCATCGTCATCTCCATGGTGGTCTCCCTCACCACCACGCCCATGATGTGCTCCCGGATCCTGCGACCCCCCAGCGAGGAGAAGCGCGGGCGGATCTTCCAGGCCAGCGACCAGTTCCTGAAGTGGATCATGGCCAAGTACGAGCGGTCCCTGGGCTGGGTGCTGCGCCACCAGGGCCTCACCCTGGGCGTGGCCATCGCCACCATGGTCGCCACCGTGGCGCTCTACATCGTCATCCCCAAGGGCTTCTTCCCCCAGCAGGACACGGGCCGCCTCACAGGCGCCATCCAGGCCGCCCAGGACATCTCCTTCAACGGGATGGAGCGGCTGATGACGGACTACGTGGCCATCGTCCAGGCCGACCCCGCCATCGAGAACGTCACGGCCTTTGTCGGCGGCGGCAACACGGGACGCCTGTTCACGTCGCTCAAGCCCAACAACCAGCGCAAGGACACCGCCGACCAGATCATCGCCCGGCTGCGCGCCAAGACGGCCCACCTGCCGGGCGGCACCCTGTTCATGCAGCCGGTGCAGGATCTCCGGCTGGGCGGCCGGGGTTCCAGCTCCCAGTATCAGTACACCCTCCAGGGCGATGACGCCCGGGAGCTCTTCGACTGGGCCCCCCGGGTGCTCCAGAAGCTGCGGGCCGTGCCCCAGATCACCGATGTCAACTCGGACCTGCAGAACAAGGGGCTCGAGGCCTCCCTGGTCATCGACCGCGCCACCGCCTCCCGTCTGGGAGTCTCGCCCAAGGCCATCGACAACGCGCT
Organism: Holophagaceae bacterium; assembly: GCA_013334395.1. Classification (GTDB taxonomy): domain Bacteria; phylum Acidobacteriota; class Holophagae; order Holophagales; family Holophagaceae; genus Geothrix. The sequence continues at coordinate 13,288 of JAAXXS010000056.1, forward strand.
CTACGACGCCTTCGGCCAGCGCTTCGTGTCCACCATCTATACCCCCCTGAACCAGTACCACGTGGTCATGGAGGTGGACACGCCCTTCATGCAGACCCCGGAGGGACTGCGCCACACCTACGTCCGCTCCACCACCGGGGCCCTGGTCCCCCTGAGCGCCTTCACCACCCTGCAGCGCCGGAACACGGCCCTCTCCGTGAACCACCAGGGGCAGCTGCCCTCGGTGACCATCTCCTTCAACCTGCCCGTGGGCGTGGCGCTGGGGGACGCGGTGACCGCCATCGACAAGGCCCAGCAGGAGATCCGCATGCCCGGCACCCTGCGGGGCACCTTCATGGGCACGGCCCAGGCCTTCCGCGCCTCCCTCTCCAACCAGCCGCTCCTGGTCGTGGCCGCCCTGCTGGTGGTCTACATCGTGCTGGGCATGCTCTACGAGAGCCTCATCCACCCGCTGACCATCCTCTCCACCCTGCCCTCGGCGGGCGTGGGCGCCCTGCTGGCCCTGCTGGCCTGGCGCACGGAGCTGAGCGTCATCGCCTTCATCGGCATCATCCTGCTCATCGGCATCGTGAAGAAGAACGCCATTCTCATGATCGACTTCGCCATCGAGGTGGAGCGGCGCCAGGGCACGACCCCTGAGGCGGCCATCTTCCAGGCCTGCCTGCTGCGCTTCCGCCCCATCACCATGACCACCATGGCGGCGCTCCTGGGCGGCCTGCCCCTGGCCATCGGGATGGGCACCGGCTCCGAGCTGCGCCAGCCCCTGGGCATCGCCATCGTGGGCGGCCTGCTCTTCAGCCAGCTGCTGACCCTCTACACCACCCCGGTGATCTACCTCTACATGGACCGCCTCCGCCTCCGCTGGGAGCGCCTGCGCAGCCGCCGGAAGCCCGTCCCCGCGCTGCCCGCTTGAGCCCAACCCCGGCGGGTGCGATCCTGTAGAGCTATGAGACTCGATCAGCTCGGCGACTTCCAACGCACCCACCGCAATGGCGACCTGCGCCTCGACCACGCGGGCCAGGCCGTGCGCCTGCTGGGCTGGTGCCGCCGGGTGCGGAACCTGGGCTCGCTGGTGTTCCTGGACCTGCGGGACCGCTGGGGGCTGGTGCAGCTGGTGGCCAATGAGGAGACCGCGGACCCGGCCCTGCTGGCCAAGCTCAAGGCTGTACGCAGCGAGTTCGTCCTGGCCATCGAGGGCGTGGTGGCCGAGCGCCAGAGCAAGAACCCCAACATGGCCACGGGCGACGTCGAGATCCGCCTCACGGGCCTGAAGATCCTGAACACCGCGGCCCCCCTGCCCTTCCCCCTGGACGACGAGAACGTGGGTGAGGACCTGCGCCTCACCTACCGCTTCCTGGACCTGCGCCGCGAGCAGCTCCAGCGCAACCTGCGGCTGCGCAGCGACGTCGCCAACCTCACCCGTGAGCACTTCCGCGACCTGGACTTCATCGAGGTCGAGACCCCCATCCTCACCAAGTCCACCCCCGAGGGGGCCCGGGACTACCTGGTGCCCAGCCGCGTCCATGCGGGCCAGTTCTTCGCCCTGCCCCAGAGCCCCCAGCTCTTCAAGCAGCTCCTGCAGGTGAGCGGCTTCGAGCGCTACATCCAGATCTGCCGCTGCTTCCGCGACGAGGACCTGCGCGCGGACCGCCAGCCCGAGTTCACCCAGGTGGACATCGAGATGAGCTTCGTGCGCCAGGAGGACGTCCAGG
>JAAXXS010000057.1 GCA_013334395.1 Holophagaceae bacterium
CGCTCTGGAAGCGGCTGCGCTTCTGGGGCGCGATGGGCTGGGCCGTGGCGGCCTGCTTCTGGATCTCGTCCAGGTGGGGACCCAGCTCCGAGAAGCTGAAGTAGTTCCGGGCCTTGGTCTGCTTGGCGCCGATGAGGCCCAGCACGTCGAGGTCGTCGATGACGAAGATGGGCTGCTGATCGGCCACCTGGGGACGGAACAGCACGTCCAGAAGCCACTCGTCAGGACCCACGTTGTGGCCTGCGTGACGGAAGCCCTGCCGGCTGTGGATGACCAGCAGAGAGTTGCGGGCCACGGAGTCCAGGGGCTTGACGCGGCCACCTTCCAGGATGGGGAGGGTGGCAAAGCCGGCGGCATCAAAGCCGCGCACTTTGCCAGAGGGCAGCGCGAAGGTCAGCGCGAGGGCCAGGGCGAGGCCCCCCGCGATCCAGGAGAGGTACTTGGTGAGGAAGTTCATGGTCAGGCCTCCTTCTGGTCCTGCCGACGTTTGAGGGAACGGCGGAGGACGATGGCGAAGTGCACGAGCAGGCCGATCGAGACCAGCACGCAGGACACATACGGGAGAAGCCAGCCGGGATTTTCAACCACGGAAAGGATGGAGAGCGTGTCGTTCTTCCCAAAACTCGCCTGGTAGAAGGTCTTGCCTTCATAGCGCAGGGGTTGGTTCATGTAGATGAGCACCTCGCGGGATTCCTTCTGCGAGGGGTTCACCACCTGGACCAGGCTGGAGAAGTTCTTGGGGATGTCGGTGCCGGGATAGACGTCATGCCGGAACTGCTTGAGCGTGAACGCGTAGGGCAGGTACAGCCGGCGCAGGCGCATGGTCATCAGGTAGGTGTGCCCCTCGTGGGTGAAGGACTGAGGGGAGTTGATGGCCACCGAGGCGAGCCAGACCCCGTAGCTGCGACCGCCGGCCGTGGGCTCCACGAAGGCCGAGGCCTGGTTCATCTCGCCGTCCGCGGTGACCGTGGGCTGCTCGACCACGAGGACGCCGGGACCCACGCCCGCCGTGGCCATGGAGGTCTGGCCGACCGGGAGGTTGGAGAGCTCGGCATTGGCGAAGTACTTCTTCACGTTCACCGTGAGCGGGGTGCCGGGGATGGGGATGGCGCCGCCCCGGGAGAGCTCGGTGTCGGGGATGGAGTAGACCTCATCCCAGGTGGGATCGGTGACGTCAATGACCGCCAGCTCCATGTTCTTGTAGCTCTGGACGTAGTTGACGGTCTGGCCGACCTCGATGGACATGTTGGTGTCCACCTGCATCATGCCGGCCACGAACTCGCCCGCGAACAGCACCACGAGGCCTGCATGGATGAGCCAAAGGCCGGACTTGGCCCAGGTGCGCTTCAGTTCCAGGGTCTTGCCCGTCAGGTTGATGGTGAGGAGCAGTCCGACCAGGGCCGCGCCGGGGAACACCGGGACCGGGAAGGGCAGGGCCGCGAACTGCCGCCAGACGAAGAAGCTGCGCATGTAGGCATTCACGGCGCCGGCGGTGCCCATCTCCACCTGGGCCAGGGTGCAGAGCACCACGAGGGCCATGAGCAAGGCCAGCAGGACGATGGTGAGCTGGATGGACTTCAGGAACTTCCAGGTTTGGAGGGCGAGTGGCTTAATCAAGGTGGAGGCTCTCCAGGATGTGCATGAAATCAGGCTTGGCCTTGGCCACGGGGCCCGCGTCGCCGGTCATCTTCAGGAACCAGGTGTTGCCGTCCGGCGTGGAGATGTAGCCCGCCACCATCCGGCTCTTGGTCTTGCCTTCGCTGCTGAAGTCGTAGACGTTCAGGGAGCCGGCCTTGGTCTTCAGGGCCGTGCGGGCCTTGACCAGCCCCGGCTCGTCCAGGGGCGGCAGCGAGATCTGGCCTCGCCAGCGGTTGACGTTCGCCAGCTCGCCGCCCGCGGGGCCCGGCAGCACCACCACGGTGGCCTCCAGCTTGCCGTCGATGGGCGCCTTGAACGTGGCGAAGCGCATGCCGTCGCCGGGGGCCGAGGTCCAGCCCTTGGGCAGGGACCACTTCAGCGCGGCCTTGCCCGAGGGCGAGGGCGGCGGGGGCACATCGGAAGGAGCGCCGGTGCGATCACCCATGGGCTGGGGAGGCGCGGCAGGGCGGGGGTTGTTAGGCGCGTTGGGGGCTTCCCGCGGCACGCGGTAGTGGGCCACCTGATCGCGCTGGCAGCCTAGGGCCAGGAGAGCCAGGCCGACGCCGGTCAGCAAGGCGCGCATCTCAAAGGATGAGCGGGGGGGATGAGAAGGAATCGGTGGGTTCGGCAAGGGGCTTCCTCGGTGACATTTCAGGGTATCTGACCTTGCCGAATGAGGGTAGGTCGAATTTCGACAATACCTTATAGACCTTTAGTATTAAGTGCACAGAAGAGGGACCTTCCTCTCGGAATGTCCCGGTAAAACCCCCATGTAACCTGGACCCATGACGACCTTCGATCCCTGGGAACCCTATCGCGACCTGCGCTTCGCCGGGACGCGGGAGCATCCCCGTTTTGGCACCTGCTTCATCGCCGAGGGCCGGATCCTGGTGGAGGACCTGCTGGCCGCGGGCCGCGCTGGCCGGATGCAGGTGGTCTCCGTGGCCGCCACCACCACCGCCGCAGCGGCGGTCCGGGACCTGCTGCCCCCGGATACGGAGCTGCTGGTGGCGGAGCCCTCGGTGCTGTCCTCGCTGGCCGGGTTTCCCTTCCATCGCGGCCTCATGGCCTGTGCTGCAGTTCCGCCACCGCCGCCCTCGGCGGACCTGGTGAAGGCCCGCAGGCTGCTGGTGCTGCCCCGCCTCTATGACAGCGAGAACCTGGGCCTGCTGCTGCGCAGTGCCGCGGCCCTTGGCCTGGACGGCGTGCTGGCCGGGCCCGGGCCGGGCCTCTGGAGCCGCCGCACCGTGCGGGTGTCCATGGGCGCGGTCTGGCGCATCCCGGTCTGGCACGCGGAAGATCCCTGGCCGCCCCTCGCCCACTGGAAGGCGGCTGAGCCCGGCGCAGAGGTGGTCGCCGCCGCCCTGACCGCCACCGCAGAGGACGCCCGCACCTGGCGCCCGGGGCCCCGCTGCGCCCTGGTGATGGGCCCCGAGGACACCGGTCTCGATGCGACCCAGCTGGCCTGCTGCGACCGGGCCGTGGCCATCCCCATGGCCTCTGGCATGGACAGCCTCAACGTCGCCGCCGCGGGGGCCATCCTGATGTTCCGCATGGCCGGGGGCTGAGGCTGAAAATTTGTTCCGACAGCCAAATGGTGCCCCTTGGGGCAATGGCAGAAGCTTCCCCGATCGCTACCCTGGATTCCAGAGGCAGCCAGCCTGGCTGTGGGGGGATTGCATGGCTCGTTCTGCACGACAGGAAAAAGGGGCGGCGGATCCCTGGCTGGCCTGGGATGAGGCTTTGGCGCAGGTGTCCCTGCCGGCGGATCCGCGGAAGGTGTTCTCCCCGATGCCTGCGTTCCTGCAGGAGATCCTGGATTCCTTCGTGGAGTTCGACGCGGAGGCACCCAACCTGGGCCTTCCCAGCGGGAACGGCGGGCATCCCGGTTCACCCAGAGTGCTCAAGCTGAAAGCCGGGTCGCGAAAATCACCGGCCGCCTGAAGGCCTGCTCCTGGGCTCCGGCAGGTCCAAGCTGGACGGGGTCGCTGCGATGATTGCTTAGTCCCCGAAGGAGGCTGGCTGAGGTCTGGCCTCCCTGAAGGTGCACCGCCAACTGCCCGTTGGGCTTGGCCACAGCCCGCATTCATGGGCTTCTCGGGCTCCTGGCCAGGCTCCGGGAATCGCCGCTTCGCGGATCGAAACGGCAGGGGGCGACACACCCCTTGGGCAACCTCTGCGCAGGTGCTAAGTGCTTCTGCATAGGGTCGATAAATTGTCTAGGTTTTCAGGAAAGGGCGGCTGATGAAGGGGGTGTGACGATGGACGGGAACGTCCCCCCTGAGCTTCCCATGATGCCCACAGGCACCGCCAAAGAACCCACGGCTTCCGGTCTCCCAGCACCCGGAGGCGGGAGATGATCGGGTCGGAGGGCGCTGCGGTCTACCTGATCCTGGGCCTGATCTGCCTGATCATGTCCGCCATCACCTGGGTGGTCCTGGCGCACCAGCGCTCCCACGCCGCCGCCTACTGGTGCCTGGGCAACCTGCTCTTCGCCGGGGGACTGCTCCTGGCTTGGCACGAACAAGGCACCCCAGGGTGGACCGGCCTGCCCTTGGCCAACCTCATCGCCCTCGGCGGCCTGTTAAGCGGCGTGCAGGCCCTGCGTCTGGACCAGGGGGCCCCCTGGCGACCCCTGGGCATGGCTTTGGCCAGCCTTGGCTTCCTGCTGGCCTACGAGTTCACTCGGCAGGAGCTTGGCCAGACCACCCTCCGCGCGGGATTCGTCACCCTCGTGTGGCTTCTCCTGGTGCTGCAGGTGGCGTGGTGGGCCTGGCGCATCGCCCGCCGAAGGAGGAGCACGGGGGCCATGGCCATCGCCGCATCCCAGCTGCTGCTGGCGGTCGGCCTGCTCATCCACCTCGCGGAGCTGCTCCGGGACGCCAGCAGAGGTCAGGCCTCGACACTCCATCTGCTGCACATCGGGTTCCTGGGCTCTGTGGGTGTGCTGACCGTCCTCGTGAGCGACGTGGGCTTCATCGGCATCATCCTCGAAAGGTCGGTCCGTGAGCGCATGGAAGCCGCCGCCAGCCAGGCTCGCGTGGAGGAGCGGCAGCTCCTCAGCAACCAGCTGGCCCAGCTGGATCGCCAGCGGAGCCTGGGCTTGATGGCGGCCTCCCTGGCCCATGAGCTGAAGCAGCCGCTCACGGCCATCCTGGCCAGTGCCCAGGCGGCCCGGCGGGGCACTGCCGCCGAGCGCATGGAGCCGGCTCAGAGCCTCGAGCTGCTGGACAAGGTGATCCTCAACACCCGCCGCATCTCCGGCATCACCGACCGTCTCCGCAGCTTCATCCGGCCGGGCGCGGTCCACTCGGCACCCGTGGATCTGGTGCGGATCACCCGCGAGATGCTCGAACTCCTGCAACCCGACCTGCGACGGCATGGTGTTCGGGTGGCCTTCCCGGCTGCCGGGCCGCAGGTCCTGGTGCAGGGGGACGCGATCCAGCTGTCCCAGGTGGTGCTGAATGTCCTCCGGAACGCTATCGACGCGGTCCACCTGATCCCGGACCGATCCATCCAGGTCCAGATCCTGCGGTCCGATCGTGAGGCGGTCTTAAGCATCTCCGACTCAGGTCCGGGTCTGGACCCCGACCTGGCCGATCGGTTCGGGACACCCTACTTCACCACCAAGGACCACGGCCTAGGGCTGGGGCTGTCCATCTCCATCGCCATCCTGGAGCAGCACCAGGGGAACCTGACCCTCCGCAATGCCGAGGGGGGTGGGGCCTGCGTGGACATCCGACTGCCGCTCCTGCCTGGGGGCGGGCCATGACCGGGCAGGAGGGCACCCTGTCCCACCTGACCCCGGGGTTGATCAACCTGCTCCTGCCCGTCCTCATCTGGGTGGCGCTGGCGCGGCTGCGCTCGCCGGTCGTGGCGCTCTGGTGCCTGGGCAGCCTGCTGGGTGCCGGGAGTCTCCTCCTGGACGGGTTCACGGGAAGCCTCCCGGACTGGGTCGGCTTTCCGGGAGCCAACCTCCTGGCCTTCGCGGGCCTGCTATGCACGGTCCAGGCGCTGCGCCAGGATCGGGGAGTGCCCTGGCGGCTCCGCTGGCTGGTGGTGGCGAGCCTGGGCTACCTGCTGGTCCACGAGCTCCTTCGACTGGGGCTGGGCCAGGTCCCTCTGCGCCTGGGCTTCGTCGCCCTCACCAACCTGATCCTCCTGCTGCAGGTGGCGGGGTGGGCCTGGCGCATCGCCCGCCGCCCGAAGAGCCCCGGCGCCCTGACCATGGCCGTAGCCTATCTCTTCCTGGCGGGTGGTTTGGTCCACTTCCTGCTGGAGCTGGTCCTGGCCGGGGGCGGGGTCCCGACCCGCCTGGGGGCACTGGCCATCGGGATCAACTCGGCGGGGGTGCTGGCCGACCTCGCCGGTGATGTGGGTTTCCTCGGCGTTGCCCTCGAGCGGTCGGTCCACCACTGGCAGAAAGCCGCCGCCAGCCAGGCCCGCCTTGAGGAGCACCTGCGCCTCGGCAACCAGGTGGCCCAGCTGGAGCGCCAGCGGAGCCTGGGCCTGATGGCGGGCTCCCTGGCCCACGAGCTGAACCAGCCGCTCACGGCCATCCTGGCCAGTGCCCAAGCCGTCAGGCGCAGCGCTGCCGCCAAGCGCCTGGGCTCAGTCCAGAGCCTCGAGCTGCTGGATAAGGTCATTTTCAATACCCGCCGCATCACCGGCATCACCGAGCGCATCCGCGGGTTCATCCGGCCGGGCGGGCTGGACTCAGCTCCCGTGGACCTGGAGCTCATCACCCGCGACATGCTCGAGCTCATGCAACCGGAACTGCGACGCCATGGGATTCGGGTGGTCTTCCAGGCCGTCGGGGAACCAGTTCTGGTGCAGGGGGACGCGATCCAGCTGTCCCAGGTGGTGCTGAATGCCCTCCGGAACGCCCTCGAGGCCATGCAGCTGGTCCCGGACCGGTCCCTCCAGATCATGCTGACCCGGTCGGCCGGCGAGGCCGTCCTGTGCCTCCGGGATTCGGGGCCGGGCCTGGACCCCGCGCTGGCCGATCAGGTCGGGACGCCCTACTTCACCACCAAGGAGCAGGGCCTGGGTCTGGGCTTGTCGATCTCCACCGCGATCCTGCGCCACCACCAGGGGAGCCTGACCCTCCGCAACGCCGAAGAGGGCGGGGCCTGCGTGGACATCCGGCTGCCGCTCCTGGCTGGAGGTGTCCCATGAGCTGCGGTGCCTCCAGGGGCAGCTGCCCAGCTCTTCACCTGGGGCGGCCAAGGGCTGGGACCGGAACCGCCGTCGAGCGGATGGGCTTCGGTGGCGCGGCGATTGGGGGCGCGAGATGACCGGGCAGGAGAGCAACCTGAACTACCTGAGCCTGGGGCTGATCGACCTGCTCCTGCCCCTCCTCATCTGGGTGGTCCTGGCGCGGCTGCGCTCGCCGGTGGTGGCGCTCTGGTGCCTGGGCAGCGTGCTGGGTGCCGGGAGCCTCCTCCTGGCCGGGCGCGGTGGGGTCCTTCCGGGCCGGATCTTTGATTCAGCGAGCAACCTCATGGACTTCATGAGCATGCTCTGCATCATCCAGGCGCTGCGCCTGGACCAGAAGGTGCCCTGGCGGTTCCGCTGGCTGGCTGTGGCCTCCCTGGGCTACCTGTTGCTCTACGAGTTCACGCGCCAGGCCCAAGGCTATCTCACCCTCCGCATGGCCTTGGTCCCCTTCGTGGCCCTCATCCTCCTGCTGCAGGCGGTGGGGTGGGCCTGGCTCATCGCCCGTCGGCAGCGGAGTGCGGGCGCCCTGGCCATCGCCGGAGCCCACCTGCTGCTGGCGGGCAGCATGGTCTACATCCTGGCGGGCCTGTTCCTGCCCCGGAGTGGCGCCCTGGCCTGCACACGGGACGGCTCTGGCCTGATGGATATGGTGGGGCTGCTGGCCGCCTTTGCGAGTGACGTGGGCTTCATCGGCATTGCCCTCGATCGGTCGGTCCGAGGGTGGCAGGAAGCCGCTGCCACCCAGGCCCGCCTGGAGGAGCGGCAGCTGCTAGGCAACCAGCTGGCCCACCTGGATCGCCAGCGCGGCTTTGGCCTGGTGGCGGCCTCCCTGGCCCATGAGCTGAACCAGCCCCTCACGGCCATCCTGGCCAGTGCCCAGGCGGCCCGACGGGGCACTGCGGCGAAGCGTCTGGATCCGGCCCAGAGCCTCGACCTGCTGGACAAGGTCATCCTCAACAGCCGCCGCATCTCCCGAATCACCGAGCGCATCCGCAGCTTCATCCGGCCCAGCGAGCCGCACCCGGGTCCCGTGGACCTGGGAACGATCACCCGCGAGATGCTCGATCTGCTGGAGCCGGACCTGCAGCGCCATGGCATCCAGGTGGCCTTCCCGACCGGGGGGGAACCAGTCCTGGTGCAGGGGGACGCGATCCAGCTGTCCCAGGTGGTGCTGAATGTCCTCCGGAACGCCATCGAGGCGGTCCAGCTGGTCGAGGGTCGCTCCATCCAGATCCAGCTCTCGCGATCCGGCGGGGTGGCAGTCCTGGGCATCCACGACTCAGGGCCGGGCCTGGACCCCGAGGTGGTCCTCCGCGCGGGGACGCCCTACTTCACCACCAAGGACCAGGGCCTGGGGCTGGGGCTGTCCATCTCCATCGCCATCCTGCGGCACCACCAGGGGAGCCTGATCCTGCGCAACGCGGAAGAGGGCGGGGCCTGGGTGGACATCCGGCTGCCGCTCCTGGCAGCCGGGGCGGCGCTGGCATGAGGCCGGTATCTGCGATCCCTCGCACCAAGGGTGGACTGGTGGCAGGGGCCGCCGTGGACCAGGCTGAGCGCTGCCGTCGGGGCCGCATCGTCCTCATCGACGACGATGCCGAGATTCTGGCTGCGGTCACCTCGCTGCTGGAGCTCGAAGGCTATCTCTGCGAGACCTATGCTTCAGCCCTGGACTACCTCGGGCAGCTCGGGGCCCCCCGGCGCTGTCCCCCGGGGCCCTGCTGTGTCCTGCTCGACGTGATGATGCCGGATCTGGACGGCCTGGAGGCCCAGCGGCGCCTGGCCGGCCTCGATGACACGCCGCTGCTGCTCATGAGCGGGGCCAGCGGGGTCCAGGAGGCGGTCACGGCCTTCCGCGCCGGCGCCCTCGATTTCCTGATCAAGCCCATCGAGGCCGAGACCTTGCTGGAGGCCGTGGAGAAGGCCCTCGCGGTGAGCCGAGCGCGCCAGGCCACGAGGGCGCGGACCCAGGACCAGTCCCGAAGGCTCGCGGCCCTGACCCCGCGGGAGCACGACGTCGCGGTCCGGGTCGCCCGCGGCAAGCTCAATCGGGTGATCGGCGAGGAGCTGGGCCTCGCCCTGCGCACGGTCAAGCTCTACCGGCAGCGGTGCCTGGAGAAGCTGGAAGCCAGCAGCACAGCGGACCTCATCCGGATCCTGCAGGAAGAGGATCCTTGAAGCCTCGTCACTGCGGTCCCCGGCGGGGCAGGCTCCTTAGGGCTCGCGGCTGACGGCGATATCGATGAGCCGGGTCAGCTCGCGGATGACCTCGCGGCGGTGGCTGTCGGCCTCGTAGAGCGCTGCGACTTTCTTGCGGGCGGCGCCCACATCCCCACAGGCCTTGCCCCGGCTGATGAGCTCCCGGCAGGCTTCGGACATGGGGCCCCAGCTGCCGCACTCCACGAAGCGGTCGCTCAGGAAGATGAACTTGGGGATGGCCTCGCCGCCGTTGGTGAGGAACCGCACGAACACCTCCGGGTGCTGCTCCCGGCTGATATAGCGCACGGCCAGGGCCGGCGCGGCCTCGGCCAGCCGCTGCAGCACCGGCACGTGGCGCACCACATCGCCGCACCAGTCCTCGGCGATGGCCACCACGTGGACGGGGCGGGGCAGGGCGCCCAGGAAGCCCGCCACCTGCGGCTCCAGCACCAGGGCCCGGCGCAGGGCCTCCATCTTGTCGCGCAGCTCCGCCGACTCAGCGATCTCCAGCCAGGCTGAATAGTCCAGGCCGGACTCGAAGACGGCCTTCCAGTCGATCACAGGCAGCGTGGCGGGACGGGGCATGGGGACTCCAGGGATAGGGGACCAAGAACTGATTACCACGAAGAAGAGCTGAACCACAAAGATCCAACCCGTGCATCCGGGCAGTTGCCCCCTGATGGTGCGAGCCATGTGGCACCTCCCGAGGGGCCATGCTTTTCTTGGTGTTCTTGGTGCCTTGGTGGTGAGCTGTTCCGGTCAATCTGGGTGTATTTTCAGGGGAGAAGAACAGGCCAGCAGGCCAGGGCCTTCTCCGCTCTCCTCTGCTCCTCGGCCTTCCTCCGCTTACATCTCCCTTTTCCCTTTCGCCACGCGAAGTCTCGGGAGCAAGAACCCGGTGCGGGCCTTGTAGGCGGCCCACCCGGGATGGCGGGAGAGGCTGGCTTCGATCAGGAGGATGTTGGGCAGGAAGACCAGGCCCCAGACCCAGGCCAGCACCAGCCAGGGCAGCCAGTGGCGGGCCAGGAGGGCATAGGCCGCGTAGAGCAGCATCTCGCCCAGGTAGTTGGGGTGCCGGATGTGGCTGAAGAGGCCGTCGCTGATGAGGCCAGGGCCGCGCGCCAGGGCCGCGTGCTTCTGCGCGTCCGCCGCCAGCATGAGGGCCAGACCCACCGTGTGCATGGCGATGGCCAGGGCCAGCAGCCAGGGCGCAGGCTCGGGCCGGGGGCCGAGGAGGGGCGTCACCACGAGCACCGGGGCGATCCAGTAGGGTCCAAGCACCGCCAGCCAGGTGAGGAGGCCGCCGGCCCAGGTGGCGCGGGCGTTCCAGCGGGCATCGGGAAAGGCCGCATGCTTCAGCAACCAGCAGAGCCCGTAGGTGCCGTGCAGGGCCAGGTAGGTCCAGGCCGCGCTGCCCCAGTTGCCAAAGGCGGCCATGAGGCCCAGGACGAAGAGCCCGGTGCCACCCTTCTGCAGGTTGATCAGGGTGGCCAGCTTCCAGGGCCGCGGTCCGCCGCCGAGGTCCTGGCTCAGGTGGCTCGCCAGCCGGTTCAGGGCGCGGGCCCAGGCGGGTGCCGCGGCCCGGGGAAGGGCCGCGCTCATGGGAGCTTCGGGGGTGGCCATGGGCCATGATGACGGCTTGGCCGCCGCGCGGACAGGGCTCCTCAGGGCGGCCCGAGGTCCTTGCGGAAGACCTCCACCGGATCCCCCGGGGTCAGCTCCTGGCGTCCGGTGGGCTGGAAGCCCGCCTTCTGCAGCAGGCGGATGGAGGCGCTGTTGCCCGGCGAGACGATGGCCAGGAGGCCATTCAGCCCCAGGCCAGCCCCGCAGGCCACGCAGGCTTCGGCGGCCTCCAGGGCGTAGCCCAGGCCCCAGAACTCCGGCAGGAAGGCGTAGCCCAGATCCACCTCGGGCAGGGTGGGCCGCTTGATGAGGCCGCACATGCCCATGGCCGTGCCGGTCTGCCCGTGCGCCACCAGCCAGAGCCCGTGGCCGTGGGCGGCGTAGCTGGCCAGGGGGCCGCCCTCCAGGTAGGCCGCGGCCTGCTCCAGGGTGCGTACCCCCTTGTCCGCGATGTGCTCGATGAAGGACGGCTCGTTGAGCAGGCGGAGGATGAACGGGGCGTCCTCCAGCTGGAATGGACGGATGACGAGGCGCTCGGTGGTCAGGGGCAGCATCCCTCCAGGGTCGCCGGGAACGGGCCTTAAGCCAATCCGCCACGCACAGGAAAGTGCCTGTATCACCCCTGGCGGCTCTGGGCCTAAACTGAGAATCAGTCGCCTCAAGGAGTTCCCGTGACCCTCGCCAAAGCCTATGCCGTCTCCTCTCCCACCGCCGCCCTGGCGCCCTTCCAGATCGAGCGTCGCGCCGTGGGCGCCCATGACGTGCAGATCGAGATCGCCTTCTGCGGCATCTGCCACTCGGACATCCACCAGGTCCGCGACGAGTGGGGCGGCGCCAAGTATCCGATGGTGCCGGGCCACGAGATCGTAGGCCGCGTCACCGCCGTGGGCGCGCACGTGAAGAAGTTCCAGGTCGGCGATCTGGCGGGCGTGGGCTGCATGGTGGATTCCTGCCGCACCTGTCCCAGCTGCCAGCGCCAGCTGGAGCAGTTCTGCGAGAAGGGGTCAGCCTTCACCTACAACGGCACCGAGATGGACCGCAAGACGCCCACCTACGGCGGCTATTCCTCCAGTGTGGTGGTGGACGAGGCCTTTTCCCTGAAGGTGTCCCCCAAGCTCGACCTGGCCGCCGTGGCGCCGCTGCTCTGCGCGGGCATCACCACCTACTCGCCGCTGCGCCGCTTCCACACCAAGGCTGGCGACAAGGTGGGCGTGGTGGGCCTGGGTGGTCTGGGCCACATGGCCGTGAAGCTGGCTGCCGCCATGGGCGCGGAAGTCACCATGCTCAGCACCTCCCGGACCAAGGAAGCGGATGCCCGCAAGCTGGGGGCGCAGCACTTCGGGCTGACCTCTGACCCGGCCACCTTCAAGGCCCTGGCGGGAAAGTTCGACCTGATCATCGACACCATCTCCGCGCCACACGACTACAACAAGTATCTGGGCCTGCTCCGCCTCGAGGGCGCCATGGTGCTGCTGGGCGTGCCCCCGGAACCGACTCCCGTGGCTGCCGGCTCCCTCATCTTCGGCCACAAGGTGCTGACGGGCTCCCTCATCGGCGGCATCGCTGAGACCCAGGAGATGCTCGACTTCTGTGCCGAGCACAACATCGTCTCCGAGATCGAGCTGATCCCCGTCCAGCAGGTCAACGAGGCCTACGACCGGATGATGAAGAACGACGTCCGCTACCGCTTCGTGCTGGACATGAAGACGCTGTAGCTCAGCCCCTCGCCGCCGGGGGAATCGCGTAGGTCCCCACGGCGTGGGCGACGGGGTCCGGATTGCCTTCGGAGTAGATCGAGACTTCACCGATAGCCAGGGTCCGGCCCACTTTCAGCAGGGTGCAGACGCCGATGATGTCGGCATTCGCTGAAGGCTTGCGCAGGAAGTTGATGGTCAGGCTGGTGGTCACCGCGAGCGGCACGATGCCGATGCGGCCGAGGATCGCCACATACAGCGCCACATCCGCCACAAACACCATGACCGGCCCCGAGACGGTTCCGCCCGGCCGCAATTCCGCCAGGCCGACGGGGTGCCTTACCGTAGCCGTATCAGTCCCCACTGCCTCGATGGTGCACTTGTTCTGGGGGAACTCGGCGGCCAGGAAGGCCGCCAGCGCTTCTTTCGTGACCATGCCTCAGCCCCAGACTTTCCGGCCCCCGACCCAGGTGCTCAGCACCTTGCCCGGCAGGCTCCAGCCCTTGAAGGGGGTGTTGAAGGAGCGGGACTGGATGAAGGCGCGGTCCACCTGCACCCGGCCTTCCGGATCGAAGAGGACGAAGTCCGCCGGGGCGCCGGGCTTCAGGCTGCCGAGGCCCTTGCGGTCCAGGTGGAAGGCCCGGGCGGGGCCGCTGGTGAGCAGGGCGATGGCCCGGGACAGGGAGATGACGCCACGGTTCACCAGCACCTCGATGGCCAGGGGCAGGGCGGTCTCCAGGCCGATGACGCCGAAGGCGGCCACGGGCAGCTCCACTTCCTTGTCATCCCAGCCGTGCGGGGCGTGGTCCGTGGCGATGGCATCCACGGTGCCGTCCGCCAGGGCCTCCAGGATCGCCTGGATGTCGCTCTCGGTGCGCAGGGGCGGGTTCATCTTGAAATCGGCGTCGAACTTCATGAGCTCCTTGTCCGACAGCGCGAAGTGGTGCGGCGTCACCTCGCAGGTGACGTTCAGCCCCCGGGACTTGGCCTCCCGGACCATGCGCAGGGAGCCTCGGGTGCTCAGGTGGGCCAGGTGCAGGTGCCCGCCCGTGTGCTCCGCCAGCACGATGTCCCGGGCCACCATGGCCTCTTCGGCCGCGGCGGGGATGCCCAGGCAGCCCAGGGAGGCGCTGACGGCGCCCTCGTGCATGTAGCCCTTGCCGGCCAGGTCCCGGTCCTCCTCGTGGGCCACCACGGGCACCTCGAGCCAGCGGGTGTATTCTAGGGCCCGGCGCATGAGGGCCGAGTTGGAGATGGGCAGGCCGTCATCCGAGAAGGCCACGCAGCCCGCGGCCTTGAGGGTGCCCATGTCCGCCAGCTCCTCGCCCTTCATCTCGCGGCTCACGGTCCCGATGGGGAAGTAGCGGCAGAGCCCGGCCTTGGCGGCGCGGTCCAGCATCAGCTCCGTGATGGCGACGGTGTCGTTCACGGGCTTGGTGTTGGCCATGGCGCAGACCGAGCTGAACCCGCCAGCCACCGCGGCCCGGCTGCCCGTCTCGATGCACTCCTTGCGGGTCTGGCCCGGCTCACGGAAGTGCACGTGCAGGTCGATGAAGCCCGGCGTCAGCACCGCCCCGCCGCCGTCCAGGACTTCCGCCTCCTCGGCCCGCGGGTGGGCCGCGGCCCCCGCGCCGATGGCCGCCACCGCCCCGTCCGCCACCAGCAATGAGCCCGGCCCATCGAGACCCTGCGCGGGATCGATCAGGCGGACATTCTTCACGAGGAGGGACATGGGGGCTCCTGAGCTGGAATCAGTCTAGCGGGGGGGCCGTCAGCTGTCGGCTATCAGCTATCGGATGTCGGGGAGTGGCTGTCGGCTATCGGCTATCAGCTGTCAGCCAAGGATGGGCGCCGACCCACCCGGTCGGGCCCGCAGGTCCTTCGTTCAATGGCTGGGGGCGGCCGGCCAATCTGAGCCACGGCCTGCTTTCGCCGATAGCGGGCAGCTATCAGATCTCAGCATAAAAAGTTGGCCCCGACCCACACGATCAGGCCCGCGGCGCCTTCTTGCACCGATAGCTGACAGCCGACAGCCAGAAAACTACTCCGTCCGGTAGTTCGGGGCTTCCTTGGTGATCATCACGTCGTGGGCGTGGCTCTCACGGAGGCCGGAGCCGCTGATCTCCACGAAGGTGGCCTTCTCCTGGAAGTCGGCGATGGAGGTGCCGCCGCTGAGACCCATGCCGGCGCGCAGGCCGCCCATGAGCTGGGTGACCAGGTCGGCCATGCGGCCCTTGTAGGGCACCTGGCCCTCGATACCTTCGGGCACCAGCTTGGCGTCGTCCTTGCCTTCCTGGAAGTAGCGGTCCTTGCTGCCCTGCTTCATGGCGCCCAGGCTGCCCATGCCCCGGTAGGACTTGAAGGTGCGGCCGCCGTAGAAGATGGTCTCGCCCGGCGCCTCGTCG